>JAUPLT010000197.1 GCA_030836785.1 Actinomycetota bacterium | reverse complement strand
AGGGCCCGCGGGCCAAGCGCACCGCCTCGGCCGGCTGATCGGGGCGTGACGCGAGTCGGCTGATTATCGCTCCGCGGTGTCAGCCGCCCGCGTAGATTCACGCCACGTGAAGACGGAGAACATCAACCACGCCTTCCTCGACGGCGTGCTCGACGGTAGCCATGAAGATGTCTACTACCACTTCGGGGTGGGCTCCTCGGACCCCATCCTGGACGCCCTTCGGGGCGTGAAGGCAGTCGTTGTGGCCGGTTCCGGCGGTCGGATCAAGGAGTTCGCCGACCGCTGGAGCCGACTCAACGACGGCGCTGACGTGGTGGCCTTCCCCAAGGAGGACCGCTTCGTCACCCGGTACACCGCCGGGGTGCTGTTCGCCTCTCACGGCATGGGGATGCCCAGCGCGTCGATCGCGCTGCAGGAGCTCATGCGGATGGTGTTCTTCCTCAAGCGGGGTGAACTCGACGCTCTCGACGAGGTGTTCTGGGCTCGCGTGGGCACCAGTGGCGGAGTGGGCCTGCCCGGCGGGACGGTCGTCGTCTCATCGGAGGGTTTGATGGCCGACCTGAAGCCCTACCGTCTGCTCAGGGGCGGCGAGGGTGAGTACTGGTTCGACGGCGGTTTCCCGGCGGAGACGGTCGATGCCGTGATCGCAGCCAACGCCGGCGTCGACTTTCCCATCGTCAGCGGGAAGACGATCGCGGGCAACGAGTTCTTCCTCGAGCAGTTCCGCCTCGACGGCGCGGTGTGTTTCGAGACTCCCGAATCGAAGATGAATTGGCTGCGCTGGGTGCAGAGCAACGGGGTGGCCAACATCGAGATGGAGGGCGCCATGCTCGCCGGCTACCTCAACCATTGGGGATTCTCGAAGTTCGCGATGATCTGCACGACGCTGCTCAACCGGCTCGAGGGTGACCAGGTGACGGCGTCCCCCGAACAACTGCACAAGTTCAGCGAGGACTCCGGTGTCGCGCTGTTCAACTACCTGAAATCCAGCCTGCTCGGGACCTGAAGGAGATCGCCGCATGAACACCTATCTGCCGGACTACACCGCGTTGTTCAACCGGGCCAACGAGGCGGTGACCACGGCGCTGGGGCCAATTCCCGACGGCGTGGACATCCCCAAAGCACTGCGCACGGCCGACACGCTGGCCGGCCGGATCGACCACACCCTGCTCAAAGCCGACGCGACCCTGGCCGCGATCGACGCGCTCTGCACCGAGGCACTGGAGCACAGATTCGCCTCGGTCTGCGTCAACACCCGATGGGTGCCGACGGCCGCCGAGCGGTTGTCCGGATCCGGGGTGATGGTCTGCACGGTCGTGGGTTTCCCGCTGGGAGCCATGACGAGGCTGGCCAAGGCCGAGGAGGCACGCATCACGGTTTCCGAGGGTGCCGACGAAGTCGACATGGTGATCGACATCGGCGGTCTGCTGTCGGCCGATTACGCCGCCGTGTATGACGACATCCTCGGTGTGGTCGCCGCCGCCAGGCCGGCACCGGTCAAGGTGATCCTGGAGACCAGCATGCTCGACGACGACCAGAAGGCGATCGGCTGTCTGATCGCGGCGCGGACCGGCGCGGCCTACGTCAAAACGTCGACCGGGTTCGGCGGCGGCGGTGCCAACGCCCATGACATCGCTCTGATGCGCGCCATGGTCGGAGATGCGCTGGGTGTCAAGGCATCCGGGGCGGTGCGCAGCCGCCAGGACGCCCACGCGATGCTCAAGGCGGGTGCCGACCGGGTCGGAGCGTCCTCCTCGGTGGCGATCGTGACGGGTGCCGAGTCCGGGCCGGGCGGTTACTGAGCATGACTGACGCGGCGCTGCTGCAGACCGCGCGGGCCTGGCTGGCGGACGATCCGGACCCGGCCACCGCGGCGGAATTGTCCGCGCTGCTGGCCGATGTCGAGGCGGGAAAGCCTGCGGCCGCCGCCGAATTGGCCGATGCGTTCGACGGCACCCTGCAGTTCGGTACGGCCGGTCTGCGAGGTCGGCTGGGGCCGGGCAGCAACCGGATGAACCGGGTCGTGGTGGCCCGGGCTGCGGCTGGGTTGGCCGCCTATCTGAATGCTGCGGGACATGCTGCGGCAGAACCGGATTCGGGTAAACGGCTCAGTGTGGTGATCGGCTACGACGCTCGGCGGAACTCCGATGTCTTCGCCCGTGATACCGCCCGGATCATGGCGGGTGCCGGAATCGAGGCGAAGGTGCTGCCGTCGGCGCTGCCGACGCCGGTGCTGGCCTTCGCGATCCGTGCGCTCGGCTGCGACGCCGGGGTCATGGTGACCGCCTCGCACAACCCGCCCGACGACAACGGCTACAAGGTGTATCTCGGCGACGGTAGCCAGATCGTGCCGCCGGCCGACGCCGAGATCTCCGCCTGCATCGCCGCCGTCGGCCCGGTGGCCGATATCCCGCAGTCCGAGGACTTTCACGTCCTCGACGGTTCCGTGCTCGATGCCTATGTCGCCCGGGCGGTTTCGATTCTCGGAGACGGCCCCCGGGCGGTGACGGCGGTCTACACCGCCATGCACGGTGTGGGTGGCGAGGTCTTCATGCGAACGGTCGAACGGGCGGGATTCAGCGCACCCTCGACAGTGGCGGCGCAGTTCGCTCCGGACGGTCGTTTTCCGACCGTGAGTTTCCCCAACCCCGAGGAACCGGGCGCGATGGACCTCGCGCTCGCCGACGCGCGGATGGTCGGCGCGGATGTGATCATCGCCAACGATCCCGACGCCGACCGGTGTGCGGCCGGCATTCGCTGCGACGGCGACTACCGGATGCTCACCGGCGACGAGGTGGGCAGCTTACTGGGCTGGTGGATCGCCGAGCGCGGCCGCCGCAGCGGCCATCCGGCTCGTGGTGTCTACGCGCAGTCCGTGGTCTCCGGGACCTTGCTCGAGCGCATCGCCACCGACTCCGGTCTGGGCTACGCCACCACGCTGACCGGGTTCAAGTGGATCGCGAGGGTACCCGACCTGCGGTTCGGCTACGAGGAGGCGTTGGGCTACTGCGTGGACCCCGGGGCGGTCAAGGACAAGGACGGAATCACGGCGTCGCTGCTGATGCTGGAGATGGTCGCGGCCCTGAAGGCCGAGGGCCGCGGACCGCAGGATGTCCTCGACGACCTGGCCCGCAGGTTCGGCCTGTATGCGACCGGCCAACTGTCGGTTCGGGTCGCCGATGTCAGCCTCATCGCTGATGCGATGGCCCGGTTGCGCGCCGATCCGCCCACCGCTCTTGGCGGACGCGATGTGCAGCGGCTCGACGACTTGGAGCGGGGAGTGGACGGGTTACCGCCCACCGACGGTCTGCGCTTCACCCTCTCTGACGCCCGGGTGATCGTGCGCCCCAGCGGCACCGAGCCGAAGCTGAAATGCTATCTGCAGGTGGTCATTCCGGTCACGGGCGATATCGCGGCCAGCCGGATCGCAGCCACTTCGGCACTGCGGGAGCTACGGGAGGGAATCGCCGACGCCCTGGGCTTCGACTAGCGGCGACTGACGGGCCGTGAGGGTCCGCTCAGACCTGAGCGGCGTGGGTCATCTCGACGTGGTCAGGGGTACGCCGGCGGCCGATGACCGCCCAGGCGAACACCGCTCCGGCGAGCGCGACGGCAGCGAGCACCAGCATCGAGGTCGTGATGGCCCCGGACGTGGCACTGACGACGGCCGCCTTGACTGCGTCCACCGAGTCTTGCGGGAGTCCGGCCAGAATGCCGTCGGCCCGGGTCATATCGCCGTCCTGAACCGCGCCCGCGTACTCGGCCGCCACCTCGCGCAGCTCGGTCCGGAGTCCCAGTCCGGGCCCCACCTTCGACGCGGTCAGGGTGCCGATCACTGACGTCACCAGGGCCACACCGAGGGCTGCGGGGATGTTGAACGTCATCTGCATCAGTCCCGAACCCATCCCCGCGCGTTTGGCGTCCACCGCCGACATCCCGGCGGTGTTACACGCGGGCAGAGCGATACCGACGCCGATACCCATCAGCGCCAACGGAATCACCATCTGGCCCAGCGAGGTCGCGGGGCCGAACGTGAAGCCGATCCACGCCAGGGCCACCGCCTGCATCAGCAGGGCCACGGTGATCGGCAGTCCCGGGCCGACCTTGTCCACCCAGCGTCCGGCCGGTGGCTCGAACACCATGCAGATTCCGGTGGTGATCACGATCGCCCAGCTGGCCTTGGCAGGGGAGTAGTCGAGCACGTTGATGAAGAACAGCGAGCCGATGAACGTCAGGAACGGGATGTAGACGAAACCGACCGCGCTCTCGGCGAAGAAGCCGCCCGAGAACAGCCGCTCCTTCCACAGCCGGAAGTCCACCAGTGGATGGGAGATGCGCGTTTCGGCAACGGCGAACAGGACCAGCAGGCCCAGCCCGCCCGCCAACGGGCCCCAGGTGGATGCGGCCGCCCAACTCGCCGACGAGTTCTGCAGGCCATAGGTGATCAGAGTGATGCCCGCCCCGCCGAGCACCAGTCCGAGCCAGTCGTAACTGCCGCTGGCCAGCACACTCTTGTACCCGCGGGTGGCGGCCAGGGTGACGATGATGACCAGTGCGGTCAGCGGCACCGCCACCCAGAAGACCCACCGCCAGCTGGCGATGTCCATCATCCAGGCGGCGAACAGCGGTCCCACCAGCAGTCCGAACCCGTGCGCAAAACCCCACACGCCGACGGCGAAACCGCGCTGCGCCAACGGAAATGAGTTGACCACGATCGACAACGTTGCCGGCGCGGAGATGCCGATGCCGATGCCCTGGATCGCTCGTCCGCTGATGAGCAGCGGACCCCCCACCGCGACGGCGGCGACCACCAGGCCCGCGCCGAAGATCACGAAGCCGATGACGATCATCCTGACTTCGCCGACCAGATCGCCCATCCGACCGCCGGCCACCAGGGCCGCGCCGAACGCGAGGCTGTAGGCGGTGATGGTCCAGGTCTGCGCCGACAGGCCCAGCCCGAGATCCTCCTTGATGGTGGGCAGTGCGGGACCGATCACGGTGCTGAACATCTGAGCGATCAGGGCGCCGAAGCCCATCGCGGCCAGAATCGCCCAGGCGGCCTTGCTCGCCTTCTGATCACCGACCTCGGTGCTGCCACCGGCTGTTTGAGGTTTCACGAGCCGGACGTCCTCTCCTCGAGATCCCAGGGGCCGAAGGCCTGCGGAAGGATCTGGGCCATCGTCTGGACTCCCCGCGGTGTCATGACCGCGAGTTCCGGACCCCCGTGCTCGTAGAGCAACTGGCGGCAGCGTCCGCACGGCATCAGGGCGTCCCCGTTGCCGTCGACGCAGTAGACGGCGGTGAGCCGGCCGCCTCCGGTGGCGTACAGCGACGACACCATCGAGCATTCGGCGCACAACGTCAGACCGTAGGAGGCGTTCTCGACATTCGCGCCGGACACCAGGCGGCCGTCGTCGACGAACCCGGCAACTCCCACCGGAAACTTCGAGTAGGGCGAATACGAGTGGGCAGCGGCCGCGATAGCAGCCTCCCGAAGCGTCTCCCAGTCGACTTCACCGGTATCCACACCCATGCTGACCTGACCTTCCGCGGCACCGACGGCGCCAACCTAGCACCGGGGCAGGGCCGAGGAGGGCAAAAACCGGCTCAGTCGCCGATGGCCGCTCAGGTGACGACGGTGTCGGCCGTCCCCGGATCGGCGGGGACAGCGGTGAGCGGAATGTAGACGGTGCCCTGGCAGTCACCCGCACCGATGTTGGTGCCGAAGGTGCCCTTCAGCGACCCGTCGGGGTGCGGGGTGTAGTTCGTCACCGAACTGGCGGAGTCGAAGGTGATGGTCCGGTCCGGTAGCAGGCAGTCCCAGCGCCAGGTCTCCGAGCGTGTCCACTGGGTGCCGTTCCACGTGAAGGTGGTCGCCTTCGGAACGTTGTCCTTCGGGGTGGGACCGTCCACCACCGAGGCGACACATGTTCCCGATGAGCAGTCGGTGGAGAACTTGTACCAGGCGGTGTATGCCTCTTCGCTCTGGGCGGCTGCGGCGCTGCTGCCGGTCTTCTGGTCGGCGTGGAAGGTGACCTCGTACCAGCCGTCCCACGGGGGTGCAGGGGCGGCGGACGCGGACGGGGCGCTCAGCAGCGATGCTGCGACCGCCGCGGCGGTCGCAGCGCGCCTCCGGGTCATCGAATGCATACCCCGTTGACGACGCTCCTGCAGCTGGCGCCGGGCGGCGTCGGGTCGATGGTGGGGGAGAACGAGTTGTTCCCGCCGGGAGTCAGTGCCTTCTGCGTCTCAGACACCGTGGCTGACGTCGTCGACGTCGGCGTAGTGGTCGGCGCGGGCCCCTCCTCGGAGCTGCTGCAGCCTGCGGTGAGCGCGCCCATCACCACGAGGGCCGTCGTTCCCCCGGCCAGTGCCAGTCGCCGCATCATGCGAACGTTGCTCATGACTTCTCACCTGCTTCCGGGCGCCGGCCGTGTGCCGGAGGCTCCCCACGTCGGTTCAGCGTAGTACCGCGGACCTCAGGGTGCGGTGAAGCCTTCCCGCTTGTGGGCACCGTCGCAGAACGGCTTCTTGGCGGAGTGGCCGCACCGGCAGAGGTAGCTCTTGCTGGTTTCCTTCACCAGCGTCCCGTCCGCGGCGAGGATGTCCACCTCGCCGACGACCTCGTAGGGTCCGTCTGCCAGCGAGGTGATGGTGATCTTGGAGGGTGAGCCGGTCATGGTTGGGATTCTGCCCCACGGCAGGCGTGGTCACACACCGAGCAGCGTCTCGATCTCGGTTCGGGCGAAGTACAGCAGGAAGCCGGCGGCCACGATCCACAGCAGCGCGCTGATCTCACGGCCGCGGCCCGCGGCGCTGCGCACGATTACCCAGCTGATGAACCCGACCCCGATGCCGTTGGCGATCGAGTACGTCAGCGGCATGACGGCGACGGTGAGGACCACCGGTAACCCGACCGAGAAGTCCGAAATGTCGACATGACGAAGGTGGGAAACCATCATGGCGCCCACGATCACCAGCGCGGCGGCGGCAACTTCGGTCGGTACGATCGAGGCGAGCGGCGTCACGAACATCGCGGCGAGGAACAGCGCGCCGGTGACCATGTTCGCCAGGCCGGTGCGGGCGCCCTCGCCGATCCCGGCGCCGGATTCGACGAACACGGTGTTCGACGACGCCGACGCCGCCCCACCGATCACCGCGCCGGCACCCTCGACGACCAGCGCGGCGGGAAGGCGGGGGAAGTTTCCCCGCTCGTCGGCCAGCCCGGCCTCCCGGGACAGGCCGGTGAGGGTTCCCAGCGCGTCGAAGAAGTTGGCGAAGACCAGCGTGAAGATCAATGCCGTCGCGGCCAGGGTGCCGATCCGGCTGAAGCTACCGAAGCTGACGTCGCCGAGCAGGGACAGATCGGGCAGCGCGAACGGCGAACCGGTGAGTTCCGGGACGGACAACTTCCACCCTCCGGGATGGTCTTTCGCCGGCCCGAGGTGCCAGATCGACTCGATAACCACCGCGAGCACCGTTCCGGACAGCAGTCCGAGCAGGATCGCGCCCCGAACCCGGCGGGCCACCAGCACCCCGGTCAGCAGCAAGGTGACGACGAACACCGCGGTGGGGACGCTGGTGATCGACCCCTTGCCTTCGTCGCCCAGTCCGATGGGTGGGGACCCCACGCCGGTACTGGACACGAAGCCCGCATCGACCAGTCCGATGAAGAGAATGAACAGACCGATGCCGGCGGTGATCGCGATCTTCAACTGCATCGGTACCGCGTCGAACACCAGGCGCCGCAGACCCGAGACCGCAAGGGCGACGATGATCAGGCCGTTGATCACCACCAGCCCCATGGCTTCCGGCCAGGTGACGACTCCGACCACCGCGGTGGCCAGGAACGAGTTGATACCGAGGCCCGCGGCGAAGGCGAACGGCAGTCGGGTGATGAGACCGAACAGCACCGTCATGACGGCCGCGACCAGCGCGGTGACCGCCGACACCGCCGCGAACTGCAGTGTGTTGCCGGCGACGTCCTCGGTTCCGGACAGGATGATCGGGTTCAGCACGATGATGTAGGCCATCGCGATGAAGGTCACCAGACCGCCGCGGGCCTCAGCCCCGACACTCGAGCCGCGCTCGGAGATCTCGAAGAAGCGGTCCAGGCGATTCACGTCTGGAACCTTAAGCCGTTGGGGTCACTTGAGTGGGGCGACCCGAAACCACGGTGTGCACCCGAAGGTCTGGAACGTTGCCATGGTGGCGGTGACCGTCGCGAAGGCCGGTGCGCCGCTGTGTTCGAACATGTCCGAATCCACCACCCGGCCCAGCGCGTCATAGCCGTACCAGTAGCAGCGCCCCATCGGGCCCACGGCGGCTGAGTAGTCCCCGTAGCTGGCCGTGTGCGGAACCGCCCACGAGCCGTCGCCGGTCAACGGCGGCGCTCCGCCCCAGGGGGCGCCGGCTGCGTCCCGGGCCGCCTGGACGCAGGCCGACCAGCCGAATACCCGGGTGCACGAGTTCCAGCCGGCGGACGTGATCAGCGTCGCGTCCGGCTCGGTTCGGACGCCCACCGCGGCGTTGGGACGCCGGGCGGGCGCCGGTGTTCGACGTGCACCGGTGGCCTCGGCGGTGACGTCGGCGCCGCTGTCGACCGGTGTGGGCTTCACCGTGGGGGTGGCGGTTTCTGTGGCGGTCGCGGTTTCTGTGACGGTGGTCGCGGTTTCTGTGACGGTGGTAGTACGTGCCGGTGCCGGTGATATCGCCGCCGGTGGCGCGGAAGCGACGGTCCCCGTGATGGTCGGATCCGAGGACCGCTGGGCTGGTGGGTCCGCATCGGTGCTGCCAAGCACCACCGCGCCGGCAAGCAGACCCAGCGCCGTCGCAGCGGCGACAAATCGCACCGGATTGCGTGGGGGGCGGCCGACCACCACCGGGACGGCCGGGTGGGCTGCGGGGCCGGCCAGCGCCGGAGCGGGACCGGCGGACCGGGTGGCGGCGGGCTGGATCGACGCCGCCCGCAGCGTCGGTGCCGAACTGGTTACCGTCGTCGCCGCTTCGGCGTCCGCCTCCGCTGGTCCGGCAGCTGTCAGGGCATCGACGAACTGCCGGCATGTGGGAAACCGCTGCGCCGGATCCTTCGCCATCGCCCTGCGCATCGGGGCGTCGAGGGCGGCCAGGTCCGGCCGCAGCGCGCTCAGCGTCGGCGGGTCGGCCGTCAGGTGACGGCTGATCGTGACTGCCGGGTGGGAGTGCTGATAGGGCGGTGTTCCGGTCAGGAGGTGGAAAGCCGTTGCGGCAAGCGAGTACTGGTCCGCACGGCCGTCGATCGGACCGTCGGTCAACTGTTCGGGGGCGACGTAGTCAACTGTGCCGAGCGCGGTGTTCGTCGCGGTGAGGCCGTTGACTTCAGTGAGGGACCGGGCGATCCCGAAGTCCGCCAGCATGATTCGGCGCTGAGCGGCAGCGTCGTCGGTCAGCAGAATGTTGGCGGGCTTGACGTCGCGATGCAGAAGGCCGCGACTGTGCGCATGGTCGAGCGCGGAGGCGACCGCGGAGAGCAGACCCAGCGCCTCCACGGGCGGCATCCCCGCGGGATACCGGCTGCGCATCATTGCGGCGGCGTCCGGTCCATCGACATAGTCGAACGAAATCCACAACTGCCCCTGGTATTCCCCGCGGTCGTGGACGCCCACGACATGGGGGTGGAACAAAGCGGCCGCCAGACTCGCCTCGCGACTGAACCGCTCCCGGAACTCGGCGTCGGCGCAGATGCCCGACGACAGAATCTTCACCGCGTCGCGACGCGGCAGCCTGGGATGTTCGGCCAGATAGACCTCACCCATTCCCCCCGACCCCAGCAGGCGGATGATCCGGTACCCCGCAAAGGTCGCGCCCTTATTCAGCGCCATGGTCGGGACGCTACTGCGACCCCCCGACAGGAACGTCTGACAGGAAAACCCGAAGGATTCCCAGAAGCCGGGCTTACCGCAGCGGTGTCGGCTCCACCACGCCCACTTCGGCGGGTTCGGCGACGGCGGCGGGCAGGAACTTCTCGATCCCGAAGACGAACAGTGCGCCGCCGATGACGCCTCCGATCAGGGGCGCGACGATCGGCACCCAGAAGTACAGGTCGTTTCCATTCGTCGAGTACCAGGCGTCCTGGTAGCCGGTGATCCAGGAGACGAGTCGCGGGGCGAAGTCCCGTGCCGGGTTGATCGCGTAGCCGGCGTTGGCGCCCCAGCCCAGACCGATGCCGACGACCAGCAGTCCGATGATCAGCGGCCCGATGTTCGACAGCGGCGGGTTGTTGACCGCACTGGTCAGGGCGAAGATCACCATGACCAGAATCGCGGTGCCGATGATCTGGTCGAAGAATGCGGTGAACATCGTCACGCCGATGTCGGGAGATGTGGAGAAGATGCCCTGGGTGGCCTTGGTGTGGCCTGGATCCACCCGGTTGATCGCATCGGAGTACGTGAAACGCACGAGCAGGGCGCCGACGAAAGCGCCCGCGCACTGTGCACCGATATAGGGGAGCACCTTTCGGACCGGGAAGCCTTTGAAGGTCGCCAGTGCCACCGTGACGGCGGGATTGAGGTGGGCGCCGGACAGCCGTCCGGCGACGTAGACCGCCATCGCCACGCCAAGTCCCCAACCCCAGGCGATCGAGTTGTAGTCGCCGGTCGCACCCGTCGTGGTCGGGAACCCCCCGGTGACCACCTGGGCCACCACTCCCACCCCGAACAGAATGAGGATCATCGTCCCGAAGAACTCAGCGGAGACCTCGCCCAGCAGTGGGGGCTGTTTCGCCGGTGCTGACACTGTTCGCCGCCTTTCGCCACAAAGATGTCCCGACATCGATGTCCCGCAAACTAGCAACGACGCGCCGGCTGAGAGCCGGTTTCGCCGAAGCTCAGCCGGCGCAGCGCGGCGCGGAACGCGGGGTTCGGGTCGGCTCCGGGCAGTACATTCCGCACATCCTGCAGCGCCTCCGCGGTACTCACACCGCGCAGCCGTGATCCGTAAAGTGCTGCGACAGTAGGGGTACGGCTGTGGGCTCCGACGCAGTGCAGCAGCACGGTGCGGCCCTGTCCGCGCAGCCATTCGACGGCGCGGGCCGTCTCGGTCAGGACGAACTCCAGGTGCGGGTTGTCCTCGAGACCGGGCCTGTCGATAAGTCGCACCTCGACGTGGGGCATATCCGTGCGGATGTCCCGGTCGGCCAGGCGGCACATCGAGACGACGGCGTCGACCCCGGCCGGAAGGCGGCGAAGCGCGCCGACACCGCCGAGAATCACCTGCTCGTCGTAGGGATGCCGCACCGCCGTGTCGGTCTCCGATCCCCGGTAGGCGCCCTCGAAGCCGTCCGGTATGCCCCGGCGGGCGACCTCGGACGCCAGCGTCACCAGGTCGCGGGCGCGGGCCCGCGGCCACCCGTGCAGTCGTGCGCGCCATTGCAGCGGGACCGCCGACGCTCCGTAGGCCGCCCCGAGCAGCCCGCCGGCGATCGCAGCGACCGTGTCGGCATCCCGGCCTCCGCGCACCGCCGCCTCCAGCGCCAGTCGCATCCGATCGGCCCGGAATACGCCGGCGGCCGGATTCTCCGCCGGCTCCGGAGTGTGATGGATGGCCGACCAGGCGCCCTGCAGGGCCTGCACCACGTAACCGTTGTGGGGAAAGTCGGCCGGCTCGCGGCGTTCGGCTTCGGCGATGCGGTCCTGCCAGTAGTCGCGGCTGTCGTCGCTGAGGTGCCGCAGGCCGACCCGCACGTCGATGGCGCCGCTGAGCACCGCGTGGCGGATCGCACTGCACCACAGCACGCAGGCATCTGCGGCCAGCGGATCGTGATGGGTGAGACCGCTGATCGCGCGGGCCGCCTGCACCATGTCTCGCTCGCCGGCCTGTTCGCCGCCCTGTTCGCCGGTCTTGCCGGCCAGGAGGTAGGCGAGCGCGACCGGTGCCGTTCGCATCAACGAACCGTTACCTGCGGTGCGGCCGGTCCGCGCGTGCAGGCCGGCAGCCGCCCGCCGGGCAGCGACCGCGGTGATAGCGCCCTGCGAGGCGACCTCAGAGAGCACCGCTGCGGTCTGGATGCCCACGTCCTTGGCGCTCAGCGACCATTCCCGCCAGCGCGCTACGACAGCGTCCTGAACCGAATCCGCGCGCAGGTCACCACCCCGGGCGGCGGCCTCCGCGATCGCCACCGCCATCGCGGTGTCGTCAGTCCACTCACCCGGACTCCACGGGCCGCCGCCGGTCATGGCCACCTCCGTACCGGCGGGCAGCGGAGGGCCGAACTCATAGGGCGCTCCCAGCGCGTCCCCGGCTGCGGTACCCAGCAGGACCCCCTCGATGCGATCATGCAGTGCTGACATTGACATCCCCCATTCCTCTGACCAACAATCTAACTCAAGATTGAGATAACTCAGTGCTACACCTGGGGTATGACATGAGCGATCGCGGGCCTGGCGCGTCGGGCGATCGGGCGCTCACCGATTACCCGCGTCCATCGGTGGCGGTGGACACCGCCGTGCTCACCTATCGGCCGGCGGTGGGATTGCTGGTCCTTCAGGTCCGGCGCGACCCCGGACCCGGCTGGGCGCTACCAGGGACCTTTCTGCGTGAGCGGGAAACCCTGGACCATGCGGTGCGCCGCTCGCTGCGGGAGAAGGCTGACGTCCGCGGTGTCGGCCCTCGTCAGTTGCACGTTTTCGACCGGCCCGGGCGCGACGATCGGGGATGGGTGCTCTCCGTCGGGCATGTGGCCGTCGTCCCGGTCGAACTGCTCGCCGGCCGGTTTCCGGACACAACCCGGTTGATGCCGGCCGCCGCTCCGGGTCGCCTGGCGTTCGACCACCAGGACATCATCGGGCTGGCGCTGGAGGACCTCCGGTCCCGGTACCGGGACCGGCCCGACCCCGACCGGCTGCTCGGTGAGGTCTTCACGCTGCGACAGCTGCGGCAGGTGCACGAGGCGGTAGCCGGTGCGCCGATCACGGCCGAGAAGCTCGATACTTTCCGCAGGCGGATGCAGCAAAAATTGGTACGGGTCCCTGCCGGTCCGGTCCGCACGGACGGTCGCGGCCGTCCGGCGCAGTTGTTCGGCCGCCACGAAGCTCAGGCGTGACCGCCCGCCGCGCGTCAGGTGCTACAACCGTGGAATGGCTGCAGGCAACGCGGGCCGCGGGCGCCGTCGGCGGGCGGGAGCGATGCTGGCGGTGTTCGTCGTCGCCGCGGTGGCGGGTGTGCTGATCTGGCAGGAGCGCGCCGACTCGGGCCGGCTCGCCGGGCCGTCGCCCACCTGGCGGGCGGAGCCGACCGCCTCGGAACCGTCGGCATCGAGTGCGCCTGGCCCCGCCGCGGGCAACGGCCGCTTCGACTCGGCCCGCCGGCAACTCGGCCAGTTGGCGGTCCGGGGCTGGGACCGCACCTCGGACTTTCGGCGATACCAGTTCGGGCCGGCCTGGAGCGACGACGTCAATGTGGAGTTCGGGCACAACGGCTGCAACACCCGGGATGACATCCTCCGGCGCGACCTCACGAACCTGGTGGTGCGACCGGGCACCTGTTTTGCCCAGAGTGGCACGCTGATCGATCCGTACACCGCCGCCACCATCGAATTCGTACGCGGACCGAAGACCTCCGACAGCATCGAGATCGACCACGTGGTGTCGCTGGCCGACGCCTGGTACAAGGGTGCCCGGGCCTGGGACTCCCAGCGCCGACGGGATTTCGCCAACGATCCGCGAAACCTGCTCGCGGTCAGTCCAAAAGCCAACTTCGACAAAGCGTTTCGAGATGCTGCCTCTTGGCTGCCGCCCGACGAAGCATTCCGGTGCGAGTTCGTCGCGCGTCAGATCGAGGTCAAGACCGCCTACGGTCTGTGGCTGTCGGCCAAGGAGAAGGCGGCGCTCGAAGACGTGCTCGAGCACTGCTAGCCGTTGTGCGAAATCTCCTGCAGCCGTTCGGATATCCGCTGCAGGATCTCGTCATCATCGGAGAGTCGCAACTGCACTGGGGCGAGTTGCACGTCGCCGGTGGCGTAGCGCGCCACGTCGGCCATCTCGGCAACCCGATCGCTGAACTCCTCGATGAATGCAGTGAACCCGTCCAGGGGAACCGCGGTGAGCAGGGCGAAGTCACGTTGAAGCTCGCGGCAGTCATCGGGTACCCGCACCGCGCGGCAGCGTTCTGACAGGGACAGCAGGCGGTCGTGATAGTCCATCAGCCGGTGGGCCGCGTGCACGACGCCGTTGGCGTCGGCCGAGTCGCCGTCGTGTGGAGTCCCGAACACCTCCTGGAAAGCCGCACTCGACATGACGTCGTCAATCTGACCGATCAGGTCGCCCAGTTCCGAGAGCTGTGCGGCGAAGAACACCGCGGCCTCGGTATCCGTCCTGAACACCGGCCCGCTGGGTTGGGCGAATCCCATCCGTGCGTCCCGTATTCGGCCAATCACAGCCGCCCGTCGCTGGACGAGCACCGAGACGAACGCGGCGTACCGCCACGAGGGCAGCCGATCGGCCAGCAGCGCTATAAGTTCCTTCTCGGTGTGCACTATCTCAGCGACCGGCAAGTCCGGCCCGGGTGGCTTCGCGGGCGTAGCGGAATACGACGGCGGCGCCACCGCGCGCATCAGATCTGCGGCCTCCTGACCGTAGACGCCGCGGGCATCACCCCGGGCTGCCCAGCGGTGCTGCTGCTCGGCGCGCTCTCGTACCGCCTTCTGGCGGTCCTGATGCCTGCCGAGCATCCGACGGACCGGAGGCAGGAGCAGGAGGCCGGCTCCGAGTGCCGAGGCGAGTCCGATAACGACGGGAAGGGGACCCAGCGCCGAAGCGAGAAGCACGACCGCGGTCCCGGTGACGAATCCGACGACCGCGGCTGTTGTCAGCCGCCGCCACGTCCACTCCCCGGAACCCATGCGGTCAACGTAGGCCGGGCGACCGACATGTGGATGTCGCCGCCATGTCGGATGCCTTGGTTATGTTGCCCAACGCTCCTCAGATGAGGCAGCCAAGCAAACGAGGGGGTACTCATGACACAGCCGGCAGCGGGTTGGTATCCGGATCCATCCGATCCGAGCCGCCAACGATATTTCGACGGCAAGACCTGGACCGACAACTACGCGCCGTTCGGCCCACCGACACAGGCCGTTCGGACTGCGCCCAAGTCGGGCATGCCGCGCGGCCTGAAGATCGGCCTCGTCGTGGGTGCGGCGGTCCTGGTTCTGGTAGGCATCGTGAACAGGGGCGATGACGAGAAAGCCGCCGAGAGCCGGTCAGGAGCGACGGCCAAGTCCGTTCCCTCCTTTGCTCCCTCTGCTCCCTCGGCGGCCGCTCCACGGCCGGCGAGAGACGTGGATGTGCCCGCACCGGCCGGTTCAGCGGTTCGGGACGGCAAGTTCGAGTTCCAGGTCCTGGGCGTCGAGCGTGGGGCGACGTCCATCGACGATGCGTTCGGCCCCGAGATCGCCAAGGGAGAGTTCTTCACCGTCAGAATCCGGGTGACCAACGTCGGGGATGACGCCCGCAGCTTCTCTGCCACCAACCAGAAGCTGATCATCAGCGGAAACGAGTACGAAGCCACCAGTTTCATGGACAACGGTTGGATGGAGGACATCAACCCCGGACTCGGCATCGACACTCAGGTGACGTTCGATATCCCGAAGGGCGCGGTGCCAACGGCCATCGAGTTTCACGACTCGATGTTCTCGGGAGGAGCCTCAGTCACGCTGTAGGGCTTCGCGCCGCGGGCCGGCGGCGCGCAACCCGGCTCCGCTGGGCCCATGCGCGATTGGCGTTTCGCATGGGCCCAGCGGAGGTTCAGTCCTCTTTGCGGATCAGGCGCTGCAACGCGACCCGGTCGGGTTCGAGCAGTTCGGCGATCCGGTCGGCGTTGACATCGGCGACGATGATCTCCCCGACATCCTTGTTGACGCCCTTGAAGATTCCGTGCCCCTTCATCTTGTCGGCCTGATAGACGTTGTCCTCGGTCGGGGTGACGTAGTACACGGCGTCGGCCTTGAACCGGTGCACCAGCCATAGATGCACCAACGTCATCAGCCGCTTCTGCCGCATCTTCGCCGAGTAGGTGTTCTGGTCGCGCACCGTCAGAATGCTGCGGCCATGTCGGTCCTTGATCGGGTCGAACAGCACATCGGCCAGCTTCTCGCCGTCCTTGTCCCCGAAGATCGCCAGTTCCAGCACATCCGAGCCGGACCGGCGTGGCCGCAATTGGGCCCGCAGCCGCTCGCCGAGTTGGTAGTGCTCGCTCCACAGCGCCAGCCAGTCCTCCAGCAGCTTCTTGGGAACCTCGGTCTGCACCAGGTGCTGCACCTGGGTGGAGCCCTTGCCCATGGCCTTGGTGGTGGCGGTGCGACCGGAGGAGGCCGCCAGGGCTGCGTCGCTGCGCGGCCCTCCGACGAGGGTCTGCGGCGTGCGGTAGGGGGACTCGATGAGCCGCATCTTCCGCTGCAGACGGGCCAGGGCCAGCATGCCGTCCTGGCGCAGTGCGGTGGCGAATTCCTCGGCGGCGACGCCGTCGATCTGGTGCCCGCCGTAGGTCATGAAGTTGAAGACGAAGCCCATCTTCCCGATCTCCTCGGGGAAGGCGCGCATCTCGTCGTCGCTCATACCCGTGGTGTCCCAGTTGAACGAGGGGGAGAGGTTGTAGGCCAGCATCTTGTCCGGGTAGACGGCGTGAATCGCCTCGGCGAACTCGCGGGCGTCGGCCAGATCTGCGGTCTTGGTCTCCATCCACAGCACATCCGCGAACGGCGCAGCGGCAAGGGACTTGGCGATGGCATAGGGGATGCCGCCGCGAACCTGGTAGTAGCCCTCGGAGGTCTTCGCGCGATCGCAGTCCCACGCTGCTTCGACCCCGAGTTCTCTGGCCTTGTTCTGGGCGGCGTAGAGCGAGGCGGTCTTGGCGAACTCCAGCCACTCGGCTGCCTTCATCGCCAGAGCCTCACCCTCGGACTCCTTGAACCGCAGCACCTCGGCGACCGCGTTGCCGAAGGTGTCCAGACCGGCTTCGTCCTGCCAGGCGTCGACGAACTGCGACTCCACCCGGTCGAAGAGTGCGTCCAGCGACCCGGTGCGGTCCTTCTGCCACGCCGCGGCGGCCTCGTCGATCACCGTGGTGAGGCCGCGCTTGGCCAGCCAGGCGTCGGCGACCGCGTACTCGTCGTGGGGCAGCGCATAGAGAAGGTGCCCGTTGAGTTCGGAGACACCCTGGTCGTGGAACCGCCGCATCATCGCCAGGAAGCACGATTTGTACGGCGGGACTTCGAGATTGGTGACTCCGAGCAGGAACGGCTGATCGCGCTCGTCGGAACGTCCGTCGAGCAGATTGGCCGCCTCGGCGTCGGTCCGGGCCACGATGATCCCGGGGACGTTCATGATGTCGAGTTGGAAGCGGGCCGTATTGAGCCGTTTGATCTGCTCGTCGGAGGGCACCAGGACCTTGCCGCCCTGGTGGCCGCACTTCTTGGTCCCCGGTCGCTGGTCCTCGATGTGATAGCCGGTCACGCCGGCCTCGACGAAACGGCGAATCAGGTTGCGCACGTGTGGATCTCCACCGTGCCCGGTGTCGGCGTCGGCGATGATGAACGGCCGGTAGTCGACGGGTGGGACCGCCGCGCGTTGTTCTTCGGTCATCTGCAGACGCAGGAACTGCTGGTTGCGGTCAGCGGTGAGCAGGGCCCGGACCAGACCGGCGGCCTCGTCGGGGACCTGGCTCAGCGGGTAACTCGCCAGGTCCGGGCCGGGATCCTCGGTCGTTGATCCCTTGGCCGAGGTCGCCCAACCGCCCAGATAGATGCCTTCGATCCCACAACGCTTCATCGTGACCGCCTGGCCCGGCGAGTACGGGCCGAAAGTGGTGATCGACTTCTTCTCCGCGAACAGTTCACGGAGGCGGGCGTAGAAGGCGGTGGCGGCTTCGCGGGCCACCGTGTAGTCGACGCCGATGGTGCCGCGCTGCTCGGCCACCTGCCGGGCGGTGTAGAGGCGGGTGATTCCCGCGAATCGCGGACTGTCGAAATACTGCTGGATGGCGGCGACCTGCGCGGAGAACCCGTCGCCGGTCGATGTGTTCGCGTCGCTGGTGGTCATATCGTCACGCTCCTCGTCGAGCCCCGGTGGACACCGGTCCTGGCCGGCCGTCGCTGCGGCCGGCCAGAACCCGCTACTAGTGCCATCTAAGCCCCTCGACGCCGGTTTGCGGCGAGCGGGGTGGGGCCTCCGCGGGGACTGTCAGGACCCGGCGGGAGCCTCGGTGACAGGCGCCACGCCGTCCGTCGGTTGGCCCCCGGCGGCCGGTGCGGCCTGGGGGTCGACCGCTCCGGGGGCCGCCGCTCCTGGGTCCGCGATGTTCACCGGCGCTTCGGGCGCCGGCATATCGGGCGCCGGCATATCGAGGGCCGGCGGCTCGGCGCCGGGGGCGAGTGGTGGAGCGGCCTCGGGGCCGGAGCCGGGTTCGATCGTGATGTCGACAACGGGGGCCGGACCGGGGACGGCCGCCGCCGGGCCTGCCACCACATCGGTGAGGGCTGGGCCGGGGTCTGCCGGGCCGGGGAGAGCGTCGGCGGGAGCCGGTACGCCGTCACCCGGGGCCGCTTCGATGTTCATCTCCTGCGCCGCGACGGGCAGGTACATGTGCCGGGTGAACTGCGGCTGATAGGCCCCGCCGCCGCCGACCCGCACGCCCGATCCGCTCTCGCCGCTGGAGACCGGGGTGCCGTCGGGCAGGGTGACCGCCGCGTGGCCGCCGTTCCATCCGATCACCACCGAATCGGGTGCGCTGCCGTAGTGGAAACCGCGGGCCAACAGAGCCGACTCCATGTTGCCGGTGTGGAACCGGCTGCCGTAGGCCGGACGGCCGGAGGCCACGTTGGCGACCCAGGAGGCCAGCCCGGAGCAGTCGGTTCCGGCCGGGGAGTCGCCACCGGGGATGTAGGGGGTCCCGGACACCTGACCGATTAAGGACATCAATGCTGCGAGTGCAAACATGGAATTGACCATAAGCACGGATATGTGAATTCGCCAAAGCTTTGTGGCGCGGCTCACTATTCGCAAACTTTCCATATTCGCTGGTGAGAGACTTGGGGCGATGTGGTGAAAAGTCATTTTGATACAGAGTCGAGACTCGTAAAAGGGTTTTCTTGCAGGGCATTTGCATTTGTTGGTGACTATATTGTTACGCAATGGGATCCGCTGGTGGTGAAATCCGTGCGGCCCGAATGCGCGGTTGCCGGACACGACGTCGGGGTCGACGTAAGGTGCACGTCCGTTTATGTGATCCGACGCACACTGGAATGCGAATGTGGTGCAGGATAACGGCATGGATGAATACCGGTGGTCCCCCCTCGGCGACCTCGATTACTGGCTGGGCGGGTAGCGCGATGCGCGTGCTGGTTCAGCGGGTGACGGCGGCATCGGTGTCGGTCGACGGAGTCATCGTGG
Organism: Actinomycetota bacterium; assembly: GCA_030836785.1. Classification (GTDB taxonomy): domain Bacteria; phylum Actinomycetota; class Actinomycetes; order Mycobacteriales; family Mycobacteriaceae; genus Mycobacterium. The sequence goes on along the minus strand of JAUPLT010000197.1, from coordinate 31,417 downwards.
GAGAGATTCAGCCACAGTCCCAGGGGCTGCTGGCCTTGGTGGGAATTACCCACACCGACGATCCGGTGACTGCCCGTCGGATGGCCGAGAAGTTGTGGTGGCTGAGGATTCTGGACGGCGAGACCTCGGCGGCGGACGCCGGCGCGCCGATTCTGGTGGTCAGTCAGTTCACGCTGTACGCCAACACCGTGAAAGGCCGGCGGCCGTCGTGGAACGCCGCGGCACCGGCCGGGGTGGCCGAACCGTTGGTGGAGAGCTTCGCCGAAGCCCTGCGATCACTGGGCGCAGATGTCCAGACCGGAATCTTCGGGGCGCATATGAGCATCGCACTGGTCAACGACGGCCCGGTGACGCTGCTGCTGGAGGGGTGAGATCGCAACAATCCGAGCACGCCGACCGTCGAAGTCTGATTTGTTACCGGTATGCGCCCCGGAGTCCACCTTGGCTGGGCAGACTGATGTCTCTCATGCACACGCACACCTTCGTCACCTACGAGGAATTCGGTCGACGGTTCTTTGAGTTCGCGGTCACCGAAGAGCGTGTTGCCGCCGCGTTCGCACAGATCGCCGGCAACTCTTTCGAGATGGGGCCGATGTCCCAGGGGCCGGGGGGACTGGCCAAGATCAGCGCGAATGTCAAAATCCAGCAGCCACATGTGCGGCGCACGCTCGGCGAGACCATCACGTTCGCGGTCCGCATCCCTCTGGAAATCGAACTGACCGTCGATCTGTGGCTGGACCGGCCGCGGTTCATCGTCGACGGCGATATCGCACTGCGGGCCACCGCCCGCGCCGCCGAGCCGCTGATGATCGTCATCGACGTCGCTAAGCCGCGGCCCTCGGACATCGCCGTGCATGTGACGTCGAAATCGCTCCGCGGCGAGATCGTCCGGATCATCGGTGGTGTCGACGCGGAGATCCGCCGCTTCATCGCCGCGCATGTCGCCGGCGAGATCGACAGCCCCGGATCGCAGCAGGCCAAGATCATTGACGTGGCCGAGCAGGTGGCGTCGGCCTGGGACATGTACTGAGCGTCGATGATGTTTGAACCTTGGCGATCACCGATCGTCGACATCGCCGGACCGTTGCAGGCCGGCTAGAGGTCCAGTGTCAGGTTCTCCCCGGCCGGCGCCCTCGATACGCAGGTGAGCATTACTCCGGCATCCCGTTCCGGCCCGGTGAGCAGGGTGTCACGATGCGCCACTGTGCCGGCCAGCACCCGGGTGCGGCAGGTTCCGCAGAATCCCTGCTGACACGAATACGGCGCTGGAACTCCGGCCCTTCGCAAAGCTGCCAGCAGGGTCTCGCCCGCTCCGACCTCGGCGGTCGATCCGGTGGACCGAACCGTGACGGTGAACGGTGCGCCATCGGTGACCGGTGGCGCGGCGAACCGTTCGAAATGCAACTCGACGTCGTCGCGGCCGACCAGACAAGACCGGATCATCGTGATCATCTCGGCCGGTCCGCACGCGTACACCGCTGTGCTGCCTGAACAGCCTCCCAGCAGGTCAGCGGCATCAGGAACGCCGGCGGTGTCGTCGGTGCGGATCTCGATCCTGTCGCCGAATCGGCCGACCTCGTCGAGGAAGGGGATGCTCTCAAGGCTGCGGCCGACATAGATCATCGACCACTCCACACCCAGGTTTTCCGCCATGGCCAGCATCGGCAGGATCGGCGTGATACCGATGCCGCCGGCGATGAACCGCAGCCGTCGGGCGGGGGATCCGTAGCCCGGTACCGCCAACGGAAAGGCGTTACGCGGTCCGCCGGTGGTGACGATGGAGCCGACGGGCAGCGCGTCGTGCACCTCGACGGACCCGCCGCCCCCGTCGGGAATACGGCGGACCGCGATCCGGTAGCAGCGGCGCTGCGCCGGGTCGCCGCACAGCGAGTACTGCCGGACCCGACCGCTGGGGAGGTGGATGTCGAGGTGCGCCCCCGGATGCCAGGGTGGCAGGTCGGTGCCGTCGGCGGCGGCCAGTGTCAGGGCGACGACGTTCTCATCCCGGGCCACCATCTCCCGTCCGGCTACCCGCAGCGTCAGGGTGTGATCGCGGGTGGGCGGCGGGAGCGGGCGTCGCAGTGATCCGGTCACCGCCCACAGGCCGGTGACCGCCGTGCCGGCGAGGCGCAGCGCGGGCAGCACCATTTACAGGTGCGCGGCGCGGGCGGCGGGGGACCCGGCCAGGTAGGCAACCGCCTGGGCTGTCGAACCGACATCGGCCGGTGAGTAGCCGGGGCGGAAGTACGCCAGGGTGGTGGATCCGAACAGGGTCCGGTAGGTGGGCAGCAGCCGCAGCCTCGAGTCCTGCATCCGGAGTCGCTGCATCCGCCACCAGCTCATCCGGAGTTCCGGGTCCCGGCGGCATAGGTAATAGGTTGAGCGTTCGAAGAAGGAGTACATCAGCGTCATGGCCATCGTCATTGCCCGGATCCGGGTCAGGTAGCTGTCGTCGAAATAGGTGGCCACATCGTGGGCGACGCAGCGGTGCTCGACTTCTTCACTGCCGTGCCAGCGGAACAAGTCGACCATGGTCGGGTCGGCACCGAAGTCATCCCAGGCGCTGTTGAGGGCGAAGTCGCCGAGCACTGCGGTGTAGTGCTCGATCGCCGCGATCAGCCAGAGGCGCTCGCAGAGGTGATTGAACCGCCGCTTCGGGTCGGCAGAGGTGCTCGGCGCCAGTACCTTTCCGACGATGTACTCGACCTGGTCGAGGATCGGCCGCGGATCGACCCCCTGGCGCTCCATGAACTCGTGCAGGGCGCGCTCATGGGTGTCGGCGTGCACCGCCTCCTGCCCGATGAAACCGCGCATGTCCTCGGCGAGCCGTTCGTCTTTGACCAGCGGGAGCGCCTCGCTGAAGGTGGCGACGAACCATCGCTCGGCGGCCGGCAGCACGACGTTGAGCAGGCTGACCATATGAGAGGCCACCGGATGGCCGGGAATCCAGTGCAGCGGCGACTCGGTGACGTCGAACGCCACCTTGCGGGCTTGAATCTGAACGGGACCGGGATCGATCTCCCGGTCGAAACGGCGCGGCCGAGTCACATGGTGAGTCTAGAGCGTCCCGCCGGCGGACTGAAGGCCCTCAGCCGACCCGCGTCGGAACCACCGTCACCACACCGGGGGCTCCCGGGGTGGGCCGGGTGCCGGCGTCGGGGCTCTGGGCGCCACTGGTTGGCGAGTTGGCCACCGAAGTGGCGACCGGGTAGTCGGGTTGGGCTTCGGCGGTGCAGTCGAGCATCAACTGGATCTTTCCGGTGCTGAGTATCTTCTCGCTGCTCACGACGCACTGGGACTGCGGCACATCGCTGCCCACCGACCCGCCGAACGTGGTCGGCACGCCCTGGGCGCGCAGGATCGCCACCGCCTTGGCGTAAGGCTCACCCACCACGTTGTAGGTGCTGTTGGAGGCCGGGTCGGCGGTGCTGGCGGCCATGCCGAGCGCACCCAGTGCCGTTACCGACGCCACCGCGCCGGCGACGGCGGTGATCTTCGCGGCCATGAACTTTCTCACGAACGACCTTCCTGTCCTGCGACGACCCTAGCGCAGCGGATGCCCGGGAACCCTGGCAGCTGTGTATCGGCACCGGGTGGCCGGACGTTTCAGGCCGGACGTTTCAGGCCGGACGTTTCAGGCCGAACATTTCAGAAAGACTCCCGCAACCGCTCCTGCTCGAGGACCGCCTCGAGGTCGGACAGCCGATTCATCGAGGACACGGCGCGGGCGGTGCGCATGTTGGCGGCCAGACGGTCGCGGTGCCGATGGGTGAAAGCCCAGTAACCGGCGGTGAAGGGGCAGGCGTCCTCCCCGAGTCGCTTCTTCGGGTCGTAGCGGCAGCCGCGGCAATGGTCGCTCATCGTGTTGAGGTAGGCCCCGCCGGAGGTGTAGGGCTTGGTGGCCATCCGCCCGCCGTCGGCGTGCTGGCTCATGCCCAGCACGTTGGCCGGCATCACCCAGGCGAATCCGTCGACGAAGGCGGTCGAGAACCACTCGTTGAGGGCCCGCGGTTCGTAGCCGCGTTGCAGGGCGTGGCTGCCCAGCACCATCAGCCGCTGGATGTGGTGGGTCCAGCCGCGGTCGCGGACCCCCGCCAGCGCATCGCGCAGGCAGGCCGCTGAGACGGCCTCGGCGTCCGCGTCGGCCCACCATTTCGGTAGCGGGGCGTGTGCGTTCAGCGCGTTGCTGTTCAAGTAGTCCGGGCCGAAGTGCCAGTACAGCTGCCAGACGTACTCCCGCCAGCCCAGGATCTGTCGGATGAAGCCCTCCACCGCGGCCAACGGCGCCGCCCCGTCACGGTAGGCGCGCTCGGTCGCTCCCACCGCGTCCAACGGGTGCAGGAGGCCCAGATTGAGTGGCACCGACAGCAACGAATGGGCCATCGCCCAGTCGGCGCCCATGATGGCGTCCTCATAGCGGCCGAACAGCGGCAGTCGGTCCTTTACGAACTGGTCCAGCGCCGCTCGGGCCTCCGCGGTGGTGGCGGCGAACAGTCGCGGCCCATCCACGCCGACGGTATCCGGCGCCAGCGCGTCGAGATCGCGACGCACCCCGGCGTCGACAGCGTCCTCGACGGGGTGGTGCGGCGGTGCCACCGCCAGCGTCGCGCGGCCCTTCGGAGGGCGCTCCCGATTGTCGGTGTCGAAGTTCCACCGTCCGCCCACAGGGTGGTCACCGTCCATCAGCACCCCGAACCGACGCCGTTGGTCCCGGTAGAAGTCCTCCAGCCGAAACCGTTTCCGGCCGCCTGCCCACTGGCGGAATTCCTTGCGCGGTAACGCGAAGCCAGGTGTCGGCAGGATCTCGACGACACGGCCGTCGGCCCGCAACCGCTGTACGAACCGGTCGGCGGCGAAGGAGGTCGGCTCGTATACCAGCACCGGCTGCCGGTAGTGCTCGAGCGCTTCGGTGTAGGTGTCGGCTTTGATCAGGGTGGCTCGCTCGCCGAGGTCTGCGGCGGTGTGGCGCAGGGCCGAGAGAATCAGGTGCAGCTTCTGCCGGTGGAACCGTCGGCGCCGTAACGCAGTGGCGGACTCGACCAGCAGGACGGGCCGGTGCGCATGGTCCCCGCTGTGGAAATGCGGCCCCAACTGGTCGGCGAACAGCCACAATGGGGTGTCGGCGACCGTCACCAGCCCGATCCTACGGTCCCGGCAACGAGCGGACTCTGCGTTACGATCCGCCCGTTCCAGCTACCCGGCGGCCGGAGGATGATCCGTGGCTCGACGCCCCAGTCTCAGCGGGCTGCGCTCGCTGGGGTTCCAGTCCATGCTGCTGATCATGCTGCTGGCGGTCAGCGTGCTCTCGGTTCTCGTCGCCGGGGGAATCGGTTATGTGTCGGGTACCACGTCACTGCGCAATGCCGAATACCAGCGCCTGACCCAGTTGCGGGAGTCGCGGCACCGCGAGATCTCCTCCTACTACGAGGGCATCGTCGACGCGGCGACGGTGCTGACTCACTCCAACGCCACGATCAGCGCGGTCAGGGATTTCGCCGGCGCCTTCGACGAGTTGCAGAAGGTCCCGCTTCCGCCGGTCGCCGGCGGGGCGGTCGACGGCTACTACGCCTCCGTGCTGGGTCCGGAACTGGAGAAGGGCACCGGACGGCGGGCCGATCCGGCGCTGTACAAGCCGACCTCCAACGCCCAGAGGTATCTGCAGAGCCTCTACACCGTGCCCGCCAAGGGTGATTTCGACGCCTCGATCCAGATGAGAACCGCGGGTGACCCCAGCGAATGGTCCACACTCAACGCCCGCTACCAGCCGTTCTTCGCCGACTTCGCGGAGCGTTTCGGGTTCGATGACGTGCTGCTGCTCGATACCGACGGAAACGCCGTCTACACCGCGTACAAGGGAATCGACTTGGGCGCGAACGTGCTTCGGGCCCCTTACACCACCACCAGCCTGGCGGACGCCTACCGCCAGGCCATGCGCGCGACATCGGTCGACGAGGTGATCCTGACCGACTTCGAGGAGTACGCACCCGCATACGGCGCGCCCACGCCCTGGGTCGTCACGCCCATCGGTGACGACGGGGGCATCTACGGAGTGCTCGCGCTGCAGTTATCGGCCGAGGGCATCAACCGGGTCATGACCAGCGACCGGCAGTGGGAATCAGAAGGACTCGGTACGACCGGTGAGACCTTCCTGGTCGGCTCGGATCGCTTGATGCGCTCCGTCGCGCGCAAACTGCTCACCAACCCGGAGCAGTACGTGCGAGACGTGATGGCCAACGGGACCCCCGAGGACGTGGCCCGACGGCAGGTCGAAGAGGGCGACAGTGTGCTGCTCCAACGGGTGGACACGGTGGCGGTCGCAGCCGCACTGGCCGGACAGGCCGGCGTCACGACCGGCAAGAGCTTCCTCGGCCCCGAGGCGCTGATCGCCTATCAGCCGCTGAAGGTACCCGGCCTGGACTGGGTGGTGATCGCCAAGATCGACCGGTCCGAGGCGCTCGCTCCGGTGAGCCGATTCGCCCGCAACATCGCGCTGTCCACGGCTGCGATCGTGCTGGTGGTGTGTCTGCTGGCACTGCTGTTCGCGCGGATTCTGACCAGCCCGGTCAAGAAACTGGCCGCTGCGGTCCGGCGAGTTGCCGGCGGCGAGTTGGGTGTTTCGGTGCCGGTCGAGTCCCGGGACGAGTTCGGCGAGCTCGCCACGGCGTTCAACGATATGAGTGCCAGCCTGCAGACCAAACAGCGGCTGATCGACGAGCAACGTCGGGAGAACGACGACCTGCTGCGGAGCCTGATGCCGGAGACCGTCGCGCGCCGCTACCGGGAGGGCGAGGAGAACATTTCCACGCAGCACCGCGACGTCTCGGTCATCTACGCGCAGTTGCTGGGCTTCGAGGCGTTCTCCCGTTCGCTGCCGTCCGAAGAATCGGTGTCCATGCTGAACTCCCTGGTGGAGGCGTTCGACGAGGCGGCCGAACGGCACGGTGTGGAACACGTCCGCAGCATGCAGGACACCGGTCTGCTGGCCACCTGCGGCCTGGTGGTGCCTCGGATCGACCACGCCAGCCGCACCATCGCCTTCGCCAAGGAACTGGCCCAGATCGTGGGACGGTTCAATGACCAGCACGACGCCGGGCTGGCGATCCGGGTCGGCATCGACAGCGGCCCGGTCACCAGCGGACTGGTCGGAGAGCGCTCGACGATCTACGCGCTGTGGGGCGAGGCGGTCGACCTGGCTCACCGGGTGCATGCGGCGACGAAGTCGGCCGGGATCTTCGTCAGCGACCGGGTGCACGACGCCGTCGTCGGCATCTACCCGTTCACCGCGGCGGGCACGGTCAGCGACGCGGCCGGAACCGAACGGGTCTGGCGGCTCGACGTCGCGAACCGGCAGCCGGCATGACCGGCCGCCGGGCAGCGCGGGCGGACCGCCCGTGAACACCCTCGTTGCCCAGCCCTGGTTCTGGCCCGCGGCGGCCGTCGTCGTCGGCCTGCCGATCGTCCTGCTCATCCTGCACGAACTGCATGCCGCCCTGCTGCAGCGCGGCAGCGCCTACGCCAAGCCCGTTGCGCTCATGCGCAACTGGGTATTTCCGGCCTGCGCCGTCTATCTCCTGATCCAGCAACTGGAAGACACCGACGCCGACCCGACCTGGTCGAAGGTCACGGCGACGGTCTTCGGCTTCCTGATCATGATGCTGCTGCTCTCGGGTGCCAACGCCGCCGTGTTCGGTGAAGCCCGAACCGGCAGCTGGCGCGATCGGTTGCCGGCGATTTTCGTCGACCTGGGCCGGCTCATCCTGATCGTGATCGGTATCGGGCTGCTGCTGTCCTGGGTGTGGGGTGCCGATATCGGCGGTCTCATCACCGCGGTGGGGGTGACCTCGATCGTCATCGGCCTCGCCGTCCAGAGCGCGGTCGGGCCGGTGATCTCGGGTCTGCTGCTGCTGTTCGAACAGCCCTTCCGGATCGGCGACTGGCTGGACACCAAGTTCGGCCGGGGCCGCGTGGTGGAGGTGAACTGGCGGGCGGTGCACATCGACACCGAGAACGGACTGCAGGTGGTTCCCAACGCCGCGCTGGCCGGCGACGCGTTCGTCAATCTGAGCCGGACCACCGCCCCGTACTTCAAAGCGAAGGCGACGCTGACCTTCGGCGCCGACGACCCCCCTGGCGAGGTCAAAGCCGCGCTGCTGGCACTCGCCGAGTCGCTGCCGGCCAAACTGCCTGGCATCCCCGCTGCCGCCGTCGCACTGGGCGGGGCGAGCTACCGGGTATCGGTGCCCATCGCTTCCCCCGCAGACGAGGGTGCGGCCATCACCCAGTTGCAGCACCGGGCTTGGTACGCGGCGCAGCGAAGGGGGCTGCACCTCAACGGCGCCAAGGCGAACCGTAAGGAGCACCGGGCTTTCGTCGCCGACCACGTCGAGCAGATCGGCGCATCGCTGGGTCTGGACCCCGAGGCCGTCACGGCGATGCTGGCCGGCGCCCGACTGCTGCTGTTCGCCGAGGGGGAGATCGTCCAGTCGGTCAACAGTGTCCCCGATTCGGTGGGCTTCATTGTCGAAGGAGCGGTGTTGATGTTCGTCGACACCGCAGACGGGCGCCGTCTCACCCTGGGCGATCTCGGGGCGGGCGACCACATCGGCGGCACGGCGCTGACCCGGCAGCGGATGATCACCGGGGTGGCAGCGGTCATCGACACCACGATCATCGCGGTGTCGAGGGATGCGATGAACGCGATCGTGCAGCGTGACCATCGGCTGGCCCGGCGCATCGGAGAGGAGATCGAGATGCGCCGGCGCGCGGCGCGGGAAGCTCTGGCCGAGGCTGCCGAGGGCGTTCGCTAGCCAGAGCCGGCGGGCAGCCGATCCAGGAAGACCCGTTGCCCCGCAAGCAATTTCGATCTCGCTGCTGCTGTCGGCAGCCAAGCCACACGGTCGAGTTCCGGGAACTCCCGCATCCGGCCGGATCCTCTGGGCCATTCCAGGGTGAAGGTGTTGCTGCGGAACCGGCCGACATCGAGATCGGCGTCGACCAGGAACACGGTGAGGATCTTGCCGCCGGGTTGCCGAACCGCGCCGAGGCTGGTGCGCGGCCCGTCGGGCACTGGGCAGCCGAGTTCCTCGGCGAACTCACGTTGCGCAGCCGCCCAAGGATCCTCGCCTGAGACGTACTCGCCCTTGGGAATCGACCACGCCCCGTCGTCCCTGCGCGCCCAGAACGGTCCGCCTGGATGGCCGATGAGCACCTCGGTGCCGCCCGCCCGGCGGAGCAGTATGCCCGCGCTGAGTTTCGGCACCGTCAGTGCGACTCGGGATCCGTCGCCGCCCGCAGGACCTCCGCCAGGGCGGCGGTGCGCCGGTCGGTGAACACCTTTTCCAGCGGCATCGGCTCCCCATCGGGACCGGCTAACGGCACCCGCCAGTTCGGGTATTCGTCGGTGGTGCCGGGCTGATTCTGGGTGCGGCGTTCGCCGACCGCGTCGGTCAGCGCCAGGGCCAGCAGCCGCGACGGTGTACCGCTGAGATAGCGATACAGCGCCACGGTGATGTCTTCCTCGCCGGGCGTCTCGTCGGCACCGGCTGACGGCAGAAGTCCGGCCCGGCGGAGTTCGTCAAGCCAGGCTCGCTGCGCGGCGACATCGTCGGCCATCTCCTCCTCGGCGGAGCGGGTCAACAACCCCAGCGAGTGACGCAACCGGACGTGCTCGCCATCGAGGTACCCGGGGGTGGGCGGCAGGTCATGGGTGGTCACCGAGGACAGGCAGAGCTCACGCCAGTGCTCGGCCGGCAGCGGCCCCCGGCTGCCCGAATCGATCTCGAACCACAGGATCGACGTCCCCAGCACGCCACGCTCCCGTAGATAGTCGCGGGCCCACGGTTCCACTGTGCCCAGGTCCTCACCGACCACCACCGCGCCCGCGCGGTGCGCTTCCAGCGCGACGATGCCGATCATCGCGTCGTGGTTGTACCGCACGTAGGTGCCCTTCGTGGGTGCTGCGCCCTCCGGAATCCACCACAGCCGGAACAGTCCGATGATGTGGTCGATCCGCACCCCGCCGGCGTGCCGCAGGACTGCCTGGATGAGCGCACGGAACGGCCGATAGCCCTGTTCTTCGAGCTGATCCGGCCGCCAGGGCGGTTGCGACCAGTTCTGGCCCAGCTGGTTGAACTCGTCCGGCGGCGCCCCGGCCGTCACACCGAGGGCCAGCACGTCCTGGAGGGCCCAGGCGTCGGCTCCGGTGGGGTGCACCCCGACCGCGAGGTCATGCATGATTCCGAGCGCCATTCCGCTGCGGACGGCTTGCGACTGCGCGGCAGCGAGTTGCTCGTCGAGCTGCCACTGCAGCCAGCGGTGAAAGTCCACCGATTCGGGATGGCGCCGGGCGAAGTCGGCGACCTCCGGGCCGGCGGGGTGCTGCAGCCCGGCGGGCCAGCGCCGCCAGTCACCGCCGTGCTTCTCCGCGAGCGCACACCAGATGGCGAAGTCATCCAGTGCGGCGCCCTCACGGGCCTTGAACGCCTCGAAGGCCAGTTCCCGGCCGGCTGACCGGGGAACCCGGTACACCAGCTTCAGCGCCGCCCGCTTGGCCTTCCAGGCCGAATCCCGGTCGATGGTCTCCGACTTCTGGGCCGCCGCCCGCACCGCGTTCCGCAGCGCACGGACCTTGCCGCGCTTGGGCAGGAAGGCGAACTCCTGGATGGCTTCGACGCGCAGATACAGCGGATTGACGAACCGGCGCGATGTCGGCAGGTAGGGGGAGGGCTCCATCGGAGCGGTCGGCGCGGCGGCGTGGAGCGGATTGACCAGCACGTAGTCGGCGTGATGCCGGGCTCCCGCCCAGACCGCGAGATCGGTGAGGTCGGTGAGGTCGCCGACACCCCAGGATCCGCGGGAGCGGACGCTGTAGAGCTGGGTGGCCAGGCCCCAGGCGCGGCGCGCCCCCATCCGGGCCGGCAGGCCCAGCCAGGCGGGGGTGACGATGAGGGCGGTGTCGAACTCCTCATCGCCGGATCGCAGATGCACCTGGTGATAGCCCAGCGGTAGGTCGGCGGGCAGCACGAAGGTGGCCTCGCCCACCAGCCTCCCGTCGAGATCGAACGGCGGGGTGAAGTTGTCGGCCTGGCGGATGCCGCTGCGTACGGTTCCGTCTTCCAGCCGCACCCACACATGCGCCGGACTGCCGTGGGTGACGTGGGCCCAGAAGTGCGCCTCGGTGCCGGCTCGGGCGACAATCGTCGCCGGCAGCGCTCGGGACCAGTGCCGGCGGTCCAGTTCCGACAGCGCTGTGGCACAGGCATCTTCGGACTCGGCGCTGACGCCGAGTGAGCGGAGCGCGCTTACCACCGTCGACGGGTCGACAGTCACGAAGTTGCCGGACCAGTCGTGGTAGGCACAGGCCACCCCCAGCCGGTCAGCCAGCGCGGTCAGCATCGGTTCAGCCATGGCTGACATCTTTGTCGATGGTCAGCCCGCCGCACCGGACAATTCGATGGTCAGTACCCCGCCGATGATCAACGCGATGCCGGCCAGCATCATCAGGGTGAGCGGTTCGCGGAAAAAGACCCGGGCCAGCACCGCGACCAGGGCCACCCCGCACGCCGACCACACCCCGTAGGCGATACCGACCGGCATGCCCAGCCGCAGCGTCAGCCAGATCAGGGTGAACGAGCCGACGTAGCCGATCAGCACCGGTGCGATCCACTTCTTGCGCCGAAAACCGTCGGAGGCGCGCAGCCCGAGTGTTGAGAACACTTCGATCAGGATGGCTGCGCCCAGGGTCAGCCAGCTCACGGTTCGGTCCGTTCGGAGGTGTGCGAGCCGAACTCCACCAGGAGGACCCCGGCGATGATCAACCCGATCCCGGCGACGATGGGCGCGGTGAACGGGTCCCCGAAGAGGATTGCTGCCGCCACCGCGGTGATCGCGGTCCCCAGCGCGCCCCAGATGCCGTAAGCCACCCCGACCGGCATACCGGCCCGTAGCACCCGACTCAGCAGCACGAAGGAGGCGGCGTAGCCGATCACGACGACGAACAGCCACAGCCGGTCGTCCTGGGAGGCGCGCAGCGACAGCGTTCCGGCCACCTCGGTGCCGATGGCCCCGAGTAACAGCCCCCAACTCCGCTTCACCTTGCGCCTTCTCTGTCGGTGGGTCGGTTGAGGACACTATCCAGGACTAGAATCCTCGCCGGGAGGTGCCCGTGGATCGGATCGCAGACGTTCTCGCGGCCATGCCGTCGCCGATGCGCGACCCGGTGCTGTTCGCGATCCCGTTCTTTCTGCTGCTGCTGACGCTGGAGTGGACCGCGGCGCGGAAACTCGAGGATGCCGATACCGCTGTCGAACCGGGCCGCCCCGCCACCGGCGCTTACCTGTCCCCGGATGCTCGGGCGTCGATCACCATGGGGCTGGTCTCGATCGCCACCATGGCCGCCTGGAAATTTCTCGGTCTGCTGGGCTACGCCGCTCTGTTCGTCTATGTGGCGCCCTGGCAGCTCTCGGCCCGGGATTGGTACACGTGGGTGATCGCACTGGTGGGTGTCGACCTGCTGTTCTACGCCTATCACCGGATCGCGCACCGGGTGCGACTGGTGTGGGCCACCCACCAGGCGCACCATTCCAGCCGCTACTTCAATTTCGCCACCGCGCTGCGGCAGAAGTGGAACAACAGCGGGGAACTCGTCCTGTGGGCGCCGTTGCCGCTGCTCGGGGTGCCGCCGTGGATGGTCTTCTTCAGTTTCTCGATCAGTTTGATCTACCAATTCTGGATCCACACCGAGCGGATCGGAAAGCTTCCGCGGCCAATCGAGTTCGTGTTCAACACTCCGTCGCATCATCGGGTTCACCACGGTATGGATCCGGAGTACCTGGACCGCAATTACGGCGGGATTCTGATCATCTGGGACCGGATGTTCGGCAGCTTCCAGCCGGAGATCTTTCGCCCGCACTACGGATTGACCAAGCCGGTCGACACGTTCAACATCTGGAAGCTCGAGACGCACGAGTACGTCGCGATCGCCCGGGACGTACGGGCGGCCACCCGGTTGCGGGACCGGATCGGCTACGTGTTCGGTCCGCCGGGTTGGTCGCCCACCGGCGTTCTTCTGCCAGCCGGGAAGCCGGTAGGGAGGGCGGGATAGTCCGATGGGAATCGACATCCGCGAGACGTTGCTGCCGGGGGTAGGGCTGCGCTACGAGTTCGACAATGCCGACGGCGATCGGGTCTGCGTGATCGCCCGGCGTCGGGGCGAGTTCGAGTTCTTCGTCTCCACCGCTGCCGACCCGGACCGCGCCCAGCGGGTTTTCCGGCTCACCGATTCGGAGGCCGATGCACTGGCCCAGATCCTGGGCGCCCCACGGATGGTCGAGAGCTTCGCCGACCTGAGCCGGGAGGTGCCCGGACTGGAGGCCGGACAGGTGGAGGTCCTCGCGGCCTCCCGCTACGCGGGCCGGCCACTCGGCGACACGCGGGCCCGGACCCGCACCGGGGCCTCGGTGGTGGCGATCGTCCGCGGCGACGGGGTGGTGGCCTCGCCCGGCCCCGATGAGGTGCTGCGCGCCGCGGATGTGCTGGTGGTCATCGGTACCGCCGAAGGTATCGGTGGAGTTCGTCACCTCATCGATCAGGCAGTCGATCAGACCTAACCGTGGCTATATCCGCGGGACTGCTTCTCGAACTTGGTCTCATCCTCGTCGTCCTGACCGTCCTGGGGGCGGGCGCCCGCCGCTACGGGCTGTCGCCGATCCCGCTCTATCTGCTGGCCGGACTCTTTCTGGGCGACGGCGGGATCCCGGTGCCCGAGGCCGCGGAGTTCCTCGAAACCGGGGCCTCGATCGGCGTTGTGCTCCTGCTACTGACCCTGGGCCTGGAGTTCTCGGTGGTCGAGTTCACCGCGAGCCTGCGCCGCCACCTCCCGTCCGCAGCGGTCGATCTCGTCCTGAACGCGACACCCGGGGCGATCGCCGGATGGCTCCTGGGCCTGGATGGAGCCGGGGTGCTGGCACTCGCCGGTGTGACCTACATCTCGTCATCCGGGGTCATTGCCCGTCTTCTGGGCGACCTGCGCCGCCTCGGCAACCGCGAAACGCCCGCGGTGCTCTCGGTGCTGGTGCTTGAGGACTTTTCCATGGCCGCCTACCTGCCGTTGTTGACCGTGATGGCCTCCGGAGGGTCACTGGCCGAGGCGATGCTGTGGATGACGGTGGCCTTGGGGGCGCTCGGGCTGGCTTTCCTCGTCTCGTACCGCTGGGGACACCACGTCGGCCGGGCCATCGGCCACCCGGAGGACGAGCAGTTGCTGCTGAGGATCCTCGGCCTGACGCTCATCGTGGCGGCGGTGGCCGAGGAGATCCACGCCTCGGCGGCTGTCGGTGCCTTCCTGGTCGGGCTGACCCTGACCGGCAGGACCGCCGACCGGGCCCGCGCCGTTCTGGGTCCGCTGCGCGACCTTTTCGCCGCGGCGTTCTTCCTGTCCATCGGCTTCGCCGTCGCCCCGGCCGACCTGTTGCCGCAACTTCCCGCCGCGCTCGCGCTGGCGGCGGTGACGGCGTTGACCAAGGTCGTCACCGGGGCCTATGCCGCGCGCCGGGACGGTGCGGCCCGACCCGGGCAATTGCGGGCGGGCACCGCCCTGATCGCCCGCGGTGAGTTCTCTCTGGTCATCATCGGCCTGGTCGGCGCCGGATCGGGTGTCCTGGCAGCGATCGCCACCCCATACGTGTTCGTCCTCGCGATCGCCGGCCCGTTGATCACGCGGTTCACCAGGTAGCGGTGCGGTAGTGCGGACCGTCTTCGACCGGCCAAGGTGTTCCCGACTCGAGACTTCCGTGCGCGCCTTGGACCGGCTGGGGCCGTGCTTCGGCCCCAGATCCGTTGTTTGCCGCATGGCCCGGTGCACCGACCCGATTTTCCAGTAGGCTCGCGGTCGCCCGTCCGCAAAGAGGCGGCTTAGAGGAGGTAACAACGGTCGTGGGAGACACACTCAACGCAGGACAGAAGCTGGGCAGGGGAGATTCGCTAACTTCGAATAACGGCGCTTACACCTTGACCTTGCAGGAGGACGGCAATCTCGTGCTGGCAGCCCGCGGCGAAGCCGTCTGGGCAACCGGCACCGACGGCCAGGGCGCCGACCGCGCCGAGGCTCAGACCGATGGCAACTTCGTCATCTACGCGGGAGACAAGCCGATCTGGCACAGCGACACCAAGGGCAAGAAGGACACGAAACTGGTCCTCCAGGACGACCGCAACGTGGTGCTCTACTCCGGATCCGGCGCCGCGTGGGCGTCGAACACCGAAACCGATGCCCCGCCGCCGCCGGAGGTCGTCGAGGAGGCCGTCGCGGAGGTCAAGGAGGTCGAGGTCGAGGTCGCGCCGGTGGTCAACGAGGTCAAGACCTACACCGTCGTCTCCGGCGACACGCTGTTCAACATCGCCAAGCAGTTCCTCGGCGACGGTAACCGCTACCCCGAACTGGCCCAGTTCAACAACATCCCCAATCCCGATCACATCGAGGTCGGTCAGGTCATCCGCATCCCCTGACCTGGTTCAGACGGGGCTACGACGGGACCGCCGCCTGATCGGCGGGCCCGCAGTCACAAGTCGGTAACGTTCGGCCGTCAGCGCCGATACACAGTCGACATGTGATTGCGACCGCGTCGTTGACTGGTCGCCGACCGATCGGGGTGTATGGTGGCTGGTTTTCTACGACCCCTCGTTCTTTCCGTCGCCGCGGCCGGAGTCGCGTGGGCATCGCTGGCGGTGCTCGCGGCTCCGGCCGCTATCGCGGAACCGCTGAAAGTCGAGGTGGCTCACGTCGACTCGGTGGCGGCCGACTCGGTGGCGGCCGGCGTGGTGACTGCCGACCCGGTGAAAGCCGACGCGGTGACGGTCTTCCCCGGCATGGAGATCCGCCAGGAGTCGACCCTCTGCACGCTGGGCTACATCGACGCGGTGCAACGCGTCGCTTTCTCCGCCGGCCACTGCCGCGGCAACGGACCCGTCACCGATCGGGCGGGCCGGATGATCGGGGTGGTCACCACCTCCCGCGACAACACCCCCAACGGCACCGTGGTGCGCACCGATCAGGTGATCTCCGATTACGAGACCATCGCACTTGCCGCCGACGTCACGATCAACAGTGTCCTGCCAAGCGGCCGTCAACTGGTCGCCGACCCGACCGTCGTCCTCGCCGCCGGCCAGCAGGTGTGCCACTTCGGGGTGATCACCGGCGAAAGTTGCGGAACCATCGAGCGGGTCAACAACGGCTGGTTCACCATGGAGAACGGCGTCGTCAGCCAGAAGGGCGACTCCGGCGGTCCGGTGTACACCCACGTCGGGGACGGGACGGCCGTGATCATCGGGTTGTTCAACAGCACCTGGGGCCATCTCCCCGCCGCGGTCTCCTGGCAGGCGACCAACCAGCAGGTGCTGTCGGACACGGCAGCAGGCGGTGTCGTCAGTGTGGCAGCCAGCGCCGTCAACTGACCGGTTCCGATTCGCCCGCGGAAAAACTAGAACACGTTCTCGCCAGGCGTGGCGGTCAGCGATATCCTCTGGCCCATGACAGGCCTCGACATCCCCGCCACCTTCGATGCCTCCGAAGTGAGCGGGTGGTCCGACGATGTCGACGTCGTGGTGATCGGCTTCGGGATCGCCGGCGGGTGTGCCGCGGTGACCGCCGCGGCCGAGGGGGCGCGGGTTCTGGTGCTGGAACGTGCTGCTGCGGCAGGCGGAACAACGGTGATGGCCGGTGGGCACTTCTACCTCGGCGGCGGCACCGCGGTGCAGCAGGCCACCGGCCACGACGACAGCGCCGACGATATGTACGCCTACCTCGTCGCGATGTCCCGCGAACCCGAGCATGACAAGATCCGCGCCTACTGCGAGGGCAGCGTCGAGCATTTCGAGTGGCTGGAGGATCTGGGGATTCACTTCGAGCGCAGCTACTACCCGCACAAGGCGGTGATCCAGCCCAACACAGAAGGACTGATGTACACCGGCAACGAGAAGGTGTGGCCGTTCAAGGACATCGCCAAGCCGGCACCGCGGGGCCATAAGGTCCCGGTACCCGGTGACACCCAGGGGGCGGCGATGGTGATCGCTCTGCTCCTCAAACGCGCCGATGCGCTGGGAGTGGACGTCCGTTACGAGACCGGCGCGACCAATCTGATCCTCGAGGACGGCGCGGTGGTCGGGGTCGGGTGGAAACACTTCGGTGAGACCGGTGTGATCCGGTCCCGTGCGGTGGTGATTGCCGCCGGCGGTTTCGTCATGAACAAGGACATGGTGGCTGCCTACACGCCCAAACTCGCGGAGAAGCCGTTCGTTCTCGGCAACACCTATGACGACGGCCTGGGCATACGGCTGGGGGAGTCGGCGGGTGGCGCGACCAAACATATGGATCAGGCCTTCATCACCGCCCCGGTGTACCCGCCTGCTGTCCTGCTCACCGGGATCATCGTCAACAAGCTGGGCAATCGCTTCGTCAGCGAGGACTCGTACCATTCGCGGACGTCGGGCTTCGTGATGGATCAGCCCGACAGCGCCGCCTATCTCATCGTCGACGAGGCTCATCTGCAGCGGCCGGAACTGCCGCTGATCAAGTTCATCGACGGCTGGGAGAAGGTCGAGGAGATGGAAGCCGCCCTGGGTATTCCGGCGGGAAACCTGGTCGCCACACTGGACCGCTACAACAGCCATGCGGCAATGGGGGAGGACCCGGACTTCCACAAGCAGCCGGAATTCCTTGCTCCGCAGGACCGCGGCCCATGGGCGGCGTTCGACCTGTCCCTTGGTAAGGCCATGTACTCCGGGTTCACCGTCGGTGGCCTCGCGACCAGCGTCGACGGTGAGGTGCTCGACCGAAACGGCGAGGCGATCCCCGGCCTGTACGCGGCGGGGGCGTGCGCCTCGACCATCGCTCAGGACGGCAAGGGGTATTCCAGTGGGACGCAACTGGGCGCCGGTTCATTCTTCGGGCGCCGAGCCGGAGCCCACGCCGCGCAAGCGGTGGGGGTGTAGGCGAGTTGGTTCCAGTGCCGGAGCCCACGCCGCGCAAGCGGTAGTTAGCTCAGACGTCCGCTGATGCCGGCTCGGGCTTGAAGGTCCATCCGCCGTCA
This sequence comes from Actinomycetota bacterium, assembly GCA_030836785.1. Taxonomy (GTDB): domain Bacteria; phylum Actinomycetota; class Actinomycetes; order Mycobacteriales; family Mycobacteriaceae; genus Mycobacterium. Next base: position 13,337 of record JAUPLT010000197.1, on the reverse strand, counting down.
CCGGTCAGGTGCAGGTGGAAGTTGTGATGCTGCTTGACGCTGTCGCGGTGCGTCACCGAGACCAGGATGCTGCCCGGCAGTCGCGTCGTCACCAGCCGGTACAGGGCATATTCGTTGCCCGGGTCCAGCGCCGAGGTCGACTCGTCGAAGTAGATCACCTTGGGCTGGTGCAGCAGCACCCTGGCGAAGGCGATGCGCTGCTGCTCGCCGGGCGAGAGCGTCTTGGACCAATCCTGGGTCTCGTTGAGCCGGTTGGACAGATGGCCCAGCGTCACGTCCTCGAGTGCCGCGGTGAGTCGGTCGTCGGCGATGCCGGTCTCTCGGCTCGGATAGGACAGCACCGCGCGTAGATCGCCCAGCGGAAGGTAGGGCACCTGGGAGAGGAACATCGCATCTCCGCCGTGATCGGGGTGCCGCACGGTACCGGTGGCGTAGGGCCACAGCAGAGCGATGCTGCGCAGCAGGGTGGTGCGTCCGCACCCGGACGGGCCGGTGATCACCAGGGAGTCGCCGGGTTCCAGTCGCAGGCTCAGCGACTCGATCAGTTGGCTGCCGGACGGGTTGCGCACTTCGACGTCGCGCAACTCCAGCGCGCCGTCTGGGCTGTCCTCGGCAGTCAGCCTCGGCAGTTCCCGGGACTCCCGATCCGACTCGACCAGACCGTCGAGTCGGATGATGGTTGCGCGGTAGGCGGCGAACGAGTCGTAGACGGCACGGAAGTACGACAGCGAGTCGTGCACGGCGCTGAACGCCGTCGCGGACTGGGTCACATCGCCGAAGGAGATCTGGCCTTTGAACAAGCGCTGCGCCTGCACCATCAGCGGCAGCGGGTTGATCAACTGACTGATCGCGTTATTCCAACCCAGCAGCGCCAGGTTGCGCACCACGTAACCGCGGTAATTGTCGATGATGGCGCTGAAACGCTTGCGCAGCAAAGACTTTTCGGCTTCCTCGCCGCGGTAGAAGCTTATCGATTCGGCCGCGTCACGCAGACGTACCAGCGCATAGCGGAACGCGGCGTTGGTCAGTTCGTTGCGGAAGCTGAATCGGATGAGCGGGTGGCCGATCCAGAACGCAACCACCGTGGTGGCGAAGACGTAGACCACGGCGATCCAGAACAGGGCGTGGTCGATGGTGATCCCGAAGAAGATCAGTTCGCCGGAGAGGCTCCACAGGATCGGGGTGAACGCCACCACCGACACCATGGAATTGATCGCACCGAACGGCAGGGTGGCGATCGTACCCAGCGACGGCACGTTCGGTCCCTGGCCGGTGAACGCCGTGAACGCGTCGATATCGAGTTGGATGCGCTGGTCGGGGTTGTCGATCGGGGCGTCGAGGAACCGGCCCCGGTAGAACGCCTCACCGTCGAGCCAGTCCGCGGTGAGGCGTTCGGTGAGCCACACCCGCCAGCGGATGATGAACCGCTGGGTGAGGTAGATGTCGATGAGTTGGCGGCTGATGTAGAGGACGACGATGAGCATGAAGGTGACGATCGCCGCCCAGAATCCGTTGATGCCGGAGTCGCGCACCGCGTCGTTACCGGCGCCCGCGCCGGCGAAGGCCACCTGCAGCGACGAGTACAGATCGTTGCTGAAATAGCTGAGCAGGACATCCAGTCGGACCGCGACCAGCGTCGAGAACAGCAGAACCCCGAGCCACGCCCACACCCGGACGCTGTCGCGGCCGCGGAAATAGCCGCCCGTGACCCGCCAGAACTGCCGGCCCCAGGCGGTGTACCGAGCCAGCAGGACCAGGACGATGACGGTGAGGGGTGCGGTGATCGCCCAGGCCTTAGCCGCCCACAGCAGCGAATGGGTGAGCTCATTGGCCCAGTCCAGGGATGGCTCGTACATCTCCATGCGCGTTCACCTCCGTGGCCTGGCCACCGATCCCTTTCTCGCGGCCAGCATTACAGGAATGCGGTCAGACCGGTGCAGGTTCGGATCCACGGTTCCGGTTGAGTCGCCAGGCGCCGTCACCGAGGAGTTCCAGGTGAATGTCGTGGTACTGGTTCACGGTCGGGCGATGGCTCACGCTGACCAAGATCGTTCTGGGCAACTCGGTGCGCACCAGGTCGTAGACCACGAACTCGAGACCCTCGTCGAGAGCCGATGTGGCTTCGTCGAGCAGGGCCACCCTGGGCTTCGTGAGCAGGATCCGGGCAAAGGCGATTCGTTGCTGCTCGCCGGGCGAGAGCACCTTGGCCCAGTCCTCCTCCTCATTGAGGCGGGTCACCAGGTGCGGCAGCGCGACCTTGTGCAGTACGGACTGGAGCTCCGCATCGGGGATCGCGCCGGCGGCGGCCGGATACGACACCACGGTGCGCAGGTCGCCCAGCGGAACATACGGCGTCTGGCACAAGAACATGGTCTGGTGGTCGTCAAGGGGGCGGCGCACCGTTCCGGTGGTGTACGGCCACATCTGGGCCAGGCTGCGCAGCAGCGTGGTCTTACCGGATCCGGAGCGACCCGTCACCACCATCGTGTCGCCGGGTTCGAGCCGAAGGTCGAGCGGATCGACGAGTTGGCTGCCGGAGGGCGTACGCACTTCGACCCCGCGCAGTTCGAGGGTGCCGTCCGTGCAGTGCTCGGTGTCCAGGCTCGGCATTTCCCGGGCCAGCCGGTTGGCTTCACAGAGTCCGTCCAGACGGATGATCGCCGCCCGGTAGGCGGCGAACTGGTCGTAGGCGTTGCGGAAGAACGAGAGTGAGTCGCTGATACTGGAGAAGGCGCTCGCGGACTGGGTGACGTCGCCGAAATCCATCTTGCCGCTGAACAGATTCGGTGCCTGCACGATCAGCGGCAACGGAGTGATGGCCTGGCTCATCGCCAGGTTCCAGCCGGTGAACCCCAGCGTGCGCCGGACGTAGCTGCGGTAGTTGCTGATGATGTTGTCGAACCTCGTCCGCAGCAGCCCGCGCTCGGTGTTCTCGCCACGGTAGAACCCGATCGCCTCGGCGGTGTCGCGGAGGCGGACGAGCGCCTAACGAAAGGCGGCGTTGGACAGCTCGTTGCGGAAGCTCAGACCGATCAGCGGCCTGCCGATCCAGAACGCCACGACCGTGGCGAGGAACACGTACACGAACGCCACCCAGAACAACGCCTTGGGCAGCGTCAGACCGAAGATCGTCACGTCAAATGACAGGTCCCAGAGAATCGGGATGAAGGCAACGATCGTCACCACCGACGAGATCGCTCCGAAGATCAGCACAGCCCCGGTGCCCACGGTCGGTGTGTTTGGCGTGCCGCCGGTACCGGTGGTGAAGATGTCGATGTCGTACTGGATGCGCTGGTCCGGGTTGTCTGTATTGGTATCGGTGAACCGGCCCCGGTAGTACGCGCGGTCATCGAGCCAGTCGCCGGTCAGCCGGTTGGTCAACCAGGTTCGCCACCGGATGATGAACCGCTGGGTCAGGTAGATGTCCAGCATCACCTGGCTGATGTAGATCGTTGCCAGAATCCCGAAGATGCCCAGCGCCGTCCAGAATCCGCGGATGGCGTCGCCGCGAATCACCGGCTCGTTGGCGCCGGTCGCCTCAAAGGCGACCTGCATCGCCGTGTAGAGATCGTTTCCGAAGTAGGTGAACAAAACGTCGAGGCGGACCGACACGATCACCGAGAGCAGCAGGACACCGAGCCAGATCCACACCCTGACCGCGGAGCGGCCGGTGAAATACGATCCGGTGACCCGCCAGTATTGGCGGCCCCAACTGGTGAAGCGTGCCATCAGGACGAGCACGATCATGGTCAGCACGGCCGCGATCGCCCAAGCCTTCAGAATCCACAGCAGCGACGGAATCAGCTCGTGGCCCCAGTCCAAGGACGGTTTGTACGGCTCCAACGCGCTCTCCTCCATGCGGCGGCACTCCCCGGCGAAAGCTACCGCAGCATCGGGGTTTGAGCATCAACGCATCGGGGTAAGGGTGTCGCACCGATGCCGGGTCGCTGCTGGATAGGCTCGTCAGATGGCCATCGACGATGCGACGGACACCCCCATCCATGCCGGCCGGCTGATCGCCCGACGGCTCCGCGCCAGCGGGATCGACACCATGTTCACGTTGTCCGGCGGGCATCTCTTCTCGATCTACGACGGCTGTCGCAGCGAGGGGATCCGGCTGATCGACACCCGCCACGAACAGACCGCGGCGTTCGCCGCGGAGGGCTGGTCGAAGGTGACCCGGGTGCCGGGGGTGGCCGCGCTGACCGCCGGGCCGGGAATCACCAACGGGATGAGCGCGATGGCGGCGGCGCAGCAGAACCAGTCGCCGCTGCTCGTGCTCGGTGGTCGGGCGCCGGCTCTGCGGTGGGGGATGGGTTCGCTGCAGGAAATCGACCATGTGCCGTTCGTGGCGCCGCTGTGCCGATACGCGGCCACCGCCGAGTCGGCCGCCGCTGCCGGCGACCGCGTCGACGACGCACTGCGCGCCGCTGTCGGAGCACCGTCGGGGGTGGGTTTCGTCGACTTCCCGATGGACCACGTCTTCGGTGAAGTCTCCGACCGGGGTGGCCCCGGGGCGCTGACCGAGCCGATACCCGCCGCCGCCGCCGACGGCGTTGCGCTTCAACGGGCCATCGACCTGCTCGCAGGTGCCCAACGCCCGGTGATCATGGCCGGGACGAACGTCTGGTGGGGGCACGCCGAGCACGAACTGCGCGCCCTCGCCGAGCGGCTGCGGATCCCGGTGTTCGCCAACGGTATGGCGCGCGGGATCGTCGGGGCCGACCACGACCTGGCGTTCTCCCGGGCCCGGTCGGCCGCGCTCGCCCAGGCCGACGTTGCCGTCGTGGTCGGCGTCCCGATGGACTTCCGGCTCGGGTTCGGGGCGGTGTTCGGCGCGGACACCGAACTGATCGTCGCCGACCGCTGCACACCGGACCGGCCACATCCCCGGACCGTCGCCGCCAGGCTCTACGGAGACCTGTCGGCCACCCTCGGCGCGCTGGCGGGCGCTGCCATCGGCGAGCACGAGGAGTGGATCGGCTCGCTGCGCACCGTCGAGAGCAGGGCGCGCGCCGCCGAGACCAACGAACTCGCCGACGACCGCACCCCACTGCACCCGATGCGGGTGTACGCCGAACTGTTGCCACTGCTGGACCGCGACGCGATCATCGTCGTCGACGCCGGGGACTTCGGGTCCTACGCCGGGCGGGTCATCGACAGTTACGTTCCGGGCGCCTGGCTGGACAGCGGACCCTTCGGCTGCCTGGGGTCGGGCCCGGGATATGCGCTGGCCGCCAAGCTGGCCCGGCCCGACCGACAGGTGGTCCTCGTGCAGGGCGACGGTGCCTTCGGCTTCTCCGGAATGGAGTGGGACACCCTGGTCCGCCACGGCGTGCACGTGGTGTCGGTGGTCGGCAACAACGGCATCTGGGCGCTGGAAAAGCACCCGATGGAGATGCTGTACGGCTACTCGGTGGTGGCCGACCTGCGGCCGGGCACCCGCTATGACGAGGTGGTGCGGGCGCTCGGCGGCCATGGTGAATTGGTGTCGGCGCCGGAGCAGTTGCGGCCCGCGCTGCGCCGCGCCTTCGACTGCGGGGTGCCGGCCGTGGTGAACACCCTGACCGATCCGGCGGTCGCCTACCCGCGGCGCTCCAATCTGGCCTGACCGCTCCGCTCGAATTCGCCGCAGCCCGTGAGCGGTACCGTTGTCGCCGTGGCAAAGACACCCAAGACCGCATCCGGCCAGGGCCGGCTGAGCCGCGGCTTCTGGCGGCTACTGGGCGCGAGCACCGACAAGGTGAAGTCGCAGTCGATGGCCGAGGTGGAGGCGGCGGCGCAGTTCGACGAGAAGGCCAAGGGCCTCGATGACGCGCAGCTCGCCAAGGCGGCCAAGCTCCTCAAACTCGGCGATCTCGCCGAGTCCACCGACATGCCGCAGTTCCTGGCGATCGCCCGTGAGGCCGCCGACCGGGTGACCGGGCTCCGTCCTTTCGATGTCCAGTTGCTCGGTGCGCTGCGGATGATGGCCGGCGACGTCGTGGAGATGGCCACCGGAGAGGGCAAGACGTTGTCCGGCGCCATCGCCGCGGCGGGCTATGCGCTGGCCGGCCGCAACGTGCACGTTGTCACCATCAACGACTACCTGGCCCGCCGCGACGCGGAGTGGATGGGTCCGCTGATCGAGGCGCTGGGCCTGACGGTCGGGTGGGTCACCGCGGAGTCCACTCCGGGCGATCGTCGGGCCGCCTACCGGTGTGACGTCACGTACGCCTCCATCAACGAGATCGGGTTCGACGTCCTGCGCGACCAGTTGGTGACCGACGTTGCCGATCTGGTGTCGCCCAACCCGGACGTCGCGCTCGTCGACGAGGCCGACTCGGTGCTGGTCGACGAAGCCCTGGTGCCCCTGGTGCTGGCCGGCACCAGCCACCGCGAGACGCCGCGGCTGGAGGTGGTGCGGCTGGTCGGAGAGTTGATCGCCAGTCAACGCGGGGAGGAGTTCTGCGCCACCGACAGCGACAGCCGCAACGTGCACCTCACCGAGGCCGGCGCCCAACAGTTGGAGAAGGCGCTCGGCGGTATCGACCTGTACTCAGAGGAGCACGTCTCCACCACACTGACCGAGGTCAACGTCGCCCTGCACGCCCACGTCCTGCTGCAGCGCGACGTGCACTACATCGTCCGCGACGGTGCCGTGCAGCTGATCAACGCCTCCCGCGGCAGGATCGCCACCCTGCAGCGCTGGCCGGACGGGCTACAGGCGGCCGTCGAGGCCAAGGAGGGCATCGAGACCACCGAGACCGGCGAGGTGCTCGACACCATCACGGTGCAGGCGCTGGTCAACAGGTATCCGACGGTATGCGGGATGACCGGAACCGCCTTGGCCGCCGGGGAGCAATTGCGACAGTTCTACTCGCTCGGGGTTTCGCCGATTCCGCTGAACACCCCGAACGTGCGGGTCGACGAACCCGATCGGGTCTACGTCAGCGCCGCGGCCAAAAATGAGGCGATCATCGACCACATCATCGAGGTGCACGCCTCCGGTCAACCCGTGCTGGTCGGAACCCATGACGTCGCCGAATCCGAAGACCTCCACCGCCGATTGGTGCGGCGCGGTGTTCCCGCCGTCGTCCTCAACGCCAAGAACGACGAGGAAGAGGCGGCCGTCATCGCCGAGGCGGGCAAGCTCGGGTCGGTGACGGTGTCGACCCAGATGGCCGGTCGCGGTACCGACATCCGGCTGGGCGGCTCGGACGCGGCGGACGACGCCCCCGAGAAGGAAGCGGTGGCCGATCTCGGCGGGCTGCACGTAGTCGGCACCGGCCGGCACCGCACTGAGCGGCTGGACAACCAGCTGCGCGGCCGCGCCGGGCGTCAGGGTGATCCGGGATCGTCGGTGTTCTTTGCCAGTTGGGAGGATGACGTCGTCGAAGCCCATGTGGATGCGTCGAAACTGCCGATGGAATGCGACGAGACCGGCCGGGTCACCAGCCCGAAGGCGGTTATCCTGCTCGACCACGCGCAGCGTGTCGCCGAAGGCCGGCTGCTGGACGTCCATGCCAACACGTGGCGCTACAACCAGCTGATCGCCCAGCAGCGGGCCATCATCGTGGAGCGGCGGAACACGTTGCTGAGCACGTCGGCGGCCCGAGAGGAACTGCGTGAGCTCTCGCCTGAGCGCTACGACGAACTGCTGTCCAGAATTGCTGCGGACGGCGCGGACGACGAGGCTGCCGAGCAGGAGATGGAACGGATCTGCCGGCGGATCATGCTGTACCACCTGGACCGCGGGTGGGCCGACCATCTGGCGTATCTCGCCGATATCCGCGAGAGCATCCACCTGCGGGCACTGGGACGGCAGAACCCGCTCGACGAATTCCACCGACTGGCCGTCGACGGGTTCGCGCACCTGGCCGCTGACGCGATCGAGGCATCTCAACAAACCTTCGAGACCGCCAACGTCCTCGAGGATGAGCCCGGGCTGGACCTGTCCAAGCTGGCGCGACCGACGTCGACGTGGACCTACATGGTTCACGACAACCCGTTGCGCGACGATGCGCTCTCAGCGCTGAGCCTCCCCGGGGTGTTCCGCTAGCGCTGCACACCCCGCTGTCTTCCTGGGGTGTTCCGCTAGCGCTGCACACCCGGCTGTCTCCCTGGGGTGTTCCGCTAGCGCCATGCGGGACCTGCCGGGGGGCTTTCCGTTCGCCCCGGGTTAGGTTGGCGGGTATGGAGGGCCGGGTGTGGACGATCCCGAACGTGCTCAGCGTGATCCGCTTGGTGCTGGTTCCGGTATTCCTGTACCTGCTGCTGGGCGTGCACGCCTACGGCCCCGCCACCGGTGTCCTGATGTTCAGCGGAGTGTCGGACTGGGCTGACGGAAAGATCGCCCGGTTGATGGAAAACCAGTCGTCGCGATTGGGGGAGTTGCTCGACCCTCTGGTGGACCGGATCTACATGATCGCGGTTCCGGTGGGTCTGGCTTTCGCCGGTGTCGTCCCATGGTGGCTGGTCGCGGTGCTGCTAGGCCGGGATGTCGTCCTGGCGGCGACGCTGCCGGTGCTTCGCGGCCGCGGGGTGGCCGCCTTACCGGTCACCTACATCGGCAAGGCGGCCACCTTCGCACTGATGTCCGGGCTGCCGCTGATCCTGCTCGGTCAGTGGGATGCGTTGTGGAGCAGGGTGATCGGCGCGTGCGGGTGGGGATTCGTGATCTGGGGCACGGGTATGTACCTGTGGTCGGCGGTGCTGTACCTGATCCAGGTCGCCATGGTGGTGCGCACACTGCCGAAGGTCCGTCGCGGTGCCATCGTCTGAAGCCCGTGCGGTGGATCTCGGTTCCCGAGCCATGCCGTCGTTGCTGCGCTCACTGCTGTCCGATCATCTCGACCCCGGTTATGCCGCCGCTGCCGCCGAACGTGCGGCTCGCGGTGACCGCAGGCCGTACGACCGGTGGTGGCAGGCACTGGCGGCACTGCTGATCGCGGTGGTGTTCGCCGCGGCCGTCTCGCAGGCCCGGTCCACGGCGCCGGGGCTCAATGAGGCTCGCCAGATCCTCGCCGCCAGCGTGCGCAACGCCGAAGACCGTACCGGCAGGTTGACCGCCCGCCGGGACGAGTTGAGCGCAGAGTCCGATGCCGTCGCACGGCAGGAACTGGCGGCCGACGAGACCGGGCGCACCCTGCTCGGCCGTCTGGACGCGTTGGACATCAGCGCCGCGACGACCGCGGTGCGTGGTCCGGGTCTGGCGGTCACGCTGACCGAACCCGGGGTTGGCGCGGACCTGACCGACGTCTCCAAACCGCGTCTGCCTGGAACCCGGCAGGTGATTCTCGACCGCGACCTGCAGGCTGCCGTCAACGCACTGTGGGCTGCGGGCGCCGAGGCGGTCGCGGTGAGCGGAGTCAGGATCGGACCCGGCGCCACGCTGCGCCAGGCCGGTGGTGCGATTCTCGCCGACAACCGGCCCATCGCCAGCCCGTACACGATCGCGGCGATAGGATCGCCCGCTGAACTGGCCGAAGGCTTCGGGCGTAGCGGTGCGCTGCAGCGATTGCGGTTACTCGAAGCGGCCTACCGGGTCGGTGTGCGGGTCAGTACCGAGGACGAACTGACAGTTCCGGCCACCGTCGGCCGGGAGGTTGCGGTGGCCCGTAAGAGCGGGGAGGGGCACCGATGATCGGTATCGCGGCACTTGTCGTCGGCATCGTCATCGGCCTGGTGTTCCAGCCGGATGTGCCTGAGGCGGTTCAGCCTTACCTGCCGATCGCGGTGGTGGCGGCGCTCGACGCGGTATTCGGGGGGCTGCGGGCTTATCTGGAGAAGGCCTTCGATGCGAAGGTCTTCGTGGTGTCTTTCCTCTTCAACACCTCAGTGGCGGCGCTGATCGTCTACCTCGGCGACCAGTTGGGGGTGGGCACCCAGTTGTCGACGGCCATCATCGTCGTATTGGGCATCCGCATCTTCGGGAACGCCGCGGCGCTGCGGCGAAGGTTGTTCGGTGCCTGACGGGCAGCACGGCCGCCACGAGTTTCCCGGCGAGCGCCGGCGGGCCTTCGGGGTGCTGGCCGTCGTGCTGTGCCTGCTGCTGGGGATCGCCATCGCCACCCAGGTCCGCCAGACGGATTCGGTCGACGCGCTCAGTTCCGCCCGGCCCGCTGACTTGATGGTCCTGCTGGACTCCCTGCAACGGCAAGAGGCCGCGTTGAACACCGAGGTGGCGGAACTCCAGCGCAACCTCGCCGCCATGCAGGCGGCCGGCAGCGGCGATCAGGCCGCCATCCAAAACGCCGAAGCCCGGTTGGCCGCGCTGGCGATTTTGGCCGGCACCGTTGCCGCCACCGGACCCGGGGTCACCGTGACCGTCGCCGATCCCGGCCCCGGCGTCCCTGCTGAAACCATGCTTGACGTACTGAACGAACTGCGTGCCGCGGGCGCCGAGACGATCGAGATCCGCGCCGGCCAACAAGCGGTGCGAGTCGGGGTGGATACCTGGGTGGCCGGGGCGCCGGGCGGCTTGGTGATCGACTCGCAGACGCTGCGGCCGCCGTATTCCATTGTGGCCATTGGTGATCCGCCCACTTTGGCGGCCGCGTTGAACATCCCGGGCGGCGCTGTGGACAGCGTCGAGCGGGTCGGCGGCTCGGTGACGGTGGTCCAGTCTGAACGCGTGGAGGTCACCGCCTTGCGGCAACCGAAACCCCGCCAATACGCTCAGCCCGTCAAGTAGCGGCCGACCCGAAGGAGCCCCGTGAGCGACATCCCTGCCGACCTGCGCTACACCGCCGAGCATGAGTGGGTCCGGCGCACCGGAGAAGACACTGTGCGCGTCGGCATCACCGATTTCGCACAGTCGTCCCTCGGCGACGTCGTCTTCGTGCAGCTTCCCCCGGTCGGCGCGGAGGTGAAGGCTGGGGAGGCATTCGGCGAGGTGGAGTCCACCAAGTCGGTATCGGACCTCTACGCCCCTGTCTCGGCCACAGTGGTCGCGGTCAACGCTGACCTTGACGGCAACCCTGCGCTGGTCAATTCCGATCCCTATGGGCAGGGCTGGCTGCTGGAACTGCAGGCCGGCGGCGATGCCCTCGATCAAGGTCTGGCCGCTTTGCTCGATGCCGATGGCTACCGCGGAACCCTGGCCTGACCGGTGGGTGGCCGGCATCGGACCGGTTGTTAGGGTTGTTGCGGCAGGAGATCCCGTGGCGATCGGGACATCAGTGACTGTCGCGGGGTACGGTTGGACGTGGCGTTGCGCCAGAAACGAACAGGTCAGACAGGAGTAGCGGGTTGACGGAGAACGATCGGCGATCCGGGACCGACGACACCTCTGATGAGGTCACGGTCGAGACGACATCGGTATTCCGCGCCGACTTCCTCAATGACCTTGAGACGTCGCCGGGCACTGCCAGCGAGAGTTCCGTGTCGGGGGTCGAAGGTCTGCCCGTTGGTTCGGCGCTGCTGGTGGTCAAGCGCGGCCCTAACGCCGGCTCTCGGTTCCTGCTGGACCAGCCGACGACGTCCGCCGGCCGGCATCCGGACTCCGACATCTTCCTCGACGATGTGACCGTCAGCCGTCGGCACGCCGAGTTCCGGCTCGACACCGGTGACTTCCAGGTCGTCGACGTCGGCAGCCTCAACGGCACCTACGTCAACCGGGAACCGGTCGACTCGGCCACCCTGGCTAATGGCGACGAAGTGCAGATCGGCAAGTTCCGGCTGGTTTTCCTGACCGGGCCCCGGTCGGCAGAGGGCAGTGACAGCACCCGATAGGCCTGGCCTCGCCGGGATGTCCATCGGCGCGGTTCTCGATCTGCTGCGCCCGGACTTCCCGGATGTGACGATCTCTAAGATCCGGTTCCTCGAATCCGAGGGCCTGGTCACTCCCCAGCGCAGCCCGTCGGGCTACCGGCGCTTCACTGCCTACGACTGCTCTCGGTTACGCTTCATCCTGACCACCCAACGCGATCAGTACCTGCCGCTGAAGGTCATCAAGGCGCAACTTGACGCCCTACCCGACGGCGAACTGCCGCAGGGTCCGTCCTACCCGCCACCCCGGCTGGTCCCGGTCGGCGGCGAGAGTCGCCACGTTGGCGTGTCCAACACCGCCACCCACCCGTCGGCCCGGCTCACCCGCGAGGCGCTGCTGGAACGTTCCGGTGTCGACGAGCAGGTGGTCAACGCATTGTGCAAAGCGGGCATCATCACCAGCGGCCCGGGTGGATTCTTTGACGAACATGCGGTGGTGATCGCCCAATGTGCGCGGGCGTTGGCCGACTACGGTGTGGAACCGCGCCATCTGCGTGCGTTCCGATCAGCCGCCGACCGGCAGTCCGATCTGATCGCCCAGATCGCCGGCCCGGTGGGCAAGGCCGGTCGGACCGGAGCCCGGGATCGGGCTGACGATCTGGCGCGTGAGGTCGCCGCGTTGGCGATCACCCTGCATACGTCGCTGATCAAGTCAGCGGTGCGCGACATCCTGGACCGCTGAGGTCGCGAGGAGAAGTCGGGCGAACAGGACCGCTCGGCGACGATGCGGGACGGAGTCCCGAGGAGAAGTCGGGCGAACAGGACTAGACTCGCGGAGGCGTTTCGACAACGTCCCTGCGCGGAGGTGAGACTGTCAATGGCCGAGGTTCACGTCGTCGGAATCCGGGTGGAGCAGCCTGCGAATCAGCCGGTGCTGTTGTTGCGCGAAACCGTCGGTGATCGGTACCTGCCGATCTGGATCGGTCCGAACGAGGCCAACGCGATCATCCTCAAGCAGCAGGGCGTTGAGCCCGCCCGTCCGCTCACCCATGATCTGTTCGGGGATGTCATTGGCGCGCTGGGGCACTCTCTCAGGGAGGTGCGCATCGTGGATCTCCAGGAAGGCACGTTCTACGCCGAGCTCGTCTTCGACCATGACATCACGGTGTCCGCCCGCCCATCTGACTCGGTGGCCATCGCACTGCGGATGGGGGTGCCGATCTTTGTCGAAGATGCGGTTCTCGACGCCGCCGGCCTGCTGATCCCGGACGAGAGCGACGCGGAAGCCTCCGGTGCTGTCAGGGAGGACGAGGTGGAGAAGTTCAAGGAGTTTCTCGACACCATCTCCCCGGACGACTTCAAGGCAGGGTGACCCGCGGCACAGCCGGCGAGGTCACGGACGCGTCTCATCTCGGATGTTCCTGATCTCGACACGCGATCCGGATGCCGGGCAGGGCCATCATTCGTGGCCATATATGACGAAGCGCCGACAGGCGTATGCTCGAACCACTCCGCGCCCCGCGCGGTCGGTGGGTCACCGTGTTCGAACGGCGAGAGGAATCACCGTGGGCGACGAGCCACGTCAGGGGCAGTTCGACCTTGCCGCTCCATCTGCCGCGCCGTCCCGATTCGACGCCGACCGTCCC
>JAUPLT010000196.1 GCA_030836785.1 Actinomycetota bacterium | reverse complement strand
TGTCGATGGCCGACCGCAAAGCCAAGCAGGACGGAATCCCTGATACCGAGTCCGCGGTCACCCCGGACCTGCTCGACGACGCCTGACTGACGCCGGGGCCCTGAGTCACGCGGCGGCTGGGGCCTGACTTACGCCTGGATGCCGCCCCGGGCCGGCCCCGCCGCGCGATTGGCCGCCGCGCGATTGGCCTCGAGCGCCCAGCGAATCCCGCCGACCAGCACCCCGCCCGCGAGCCGGACACCGGTCGCCTCCAGCACCGGTAGGTAGGGGAGCCGCAGCGGTAACCGCGCCCAGACCGGAAGCAGGCCCACCGCCGCCGATGCCAGCACGCCGTAGGGAGCGCGCGCCGGCAGTGACAGCGGGGGCGTGAGCAGCAGAAATCGGGCCGCCTCCCGCGCGGACTCGGTGCTGCGGAGCTCCGGGCGGAACAGCTCGAGGCGGGACCGCAGAGCCGCTTCGGTCCGGGGCGGGTCGATCACCCCGAGCGACTCGGCGACACGTGCGGTGTCACTGACGTAGGCGTCGCGGCCGTGTTGATCGAGCGGCGCAGCACCGTAACGCTGGTAGGCCTTCAGGAAGCTATCCACCTCGGCGATATGCACCCACTCCAGCAGATGCGGGTCATCGGCCCGGTAGGGCTTCCCGTCCGGCGCAACGCCGTGCACCCGGCGGTGGATACCGCGGACCCGGTCTACCGCGCGCTGGGCGTCCGTGGCGGTGCCGAACGTGGTGACGGCCAGGAACGTGCTGGTGCGCTGAAGTCGTCCCCAGGGATCGCCGCGATAGTCGGAGTGCTCGGCCACCCCCGCCATCGCCAGTGGATGCAGCGACTGAAGCAGCAGGGCGCGCAGACCGCCGACGAACATCGAGGCGTCGGCGTGCACCTGCCGGATGGGCCGGTCCTCGGCGAACCAGCGCGGCCCGGCCGTCTCGTGGATACGTGCTCGGTTCCGCGGCCCGTCCGGGCCGGCGACCATGGCGAACAGCCCTGCGCCGAGGCGTTCCCGCACCCGGCTGAAGTCCAGTGAGACCGTCATGCCGCAGACGGTACGCCGACGGTTGCGCCCTCGTCCCGCATCGGATTTCGACCGGATCGCCAACCGCTCGCGGCGGTGAATACCGCGGCACTAGGCTTGAAGAAGAATCGCAGTCGACTGGAGGAGACACACGTGACGATCCGGGTTGGGGTCAACGGTTTCGGGCGCATCGGACGCAACTTCTACCGGGCCTTGGCGGCGCAGAAGGCGGAGGGCAAGGCCACAAACATCGAGATCGTGGCCGTCAATGACCTCACCGACAATGCCACCCTGGCGCACCTGCTGAAGTTCGACACGATCCTGGGCCGGTTGTCCGACGACGTCACCCTCGAGGGCGAGGACACCATCGTCATCGGACAGACCAAGATCAAGGCGTTCGAGGTCAAGGACGGGCCGGCCGCCATCCCGTGGGGGGATCTCGGCGTCGACGTGGTTGTGGAGTCGACCGGCATCTTCAACGATGCGCGGGCCCGCGGCCACCTGGAATCCGGTGTCAAGAAGGTCATCATCTCTGCGCCCGCCACGGACGAGGACATCACGATCGTCATCGGCGTCAACGACGACAAGTACGACGGCAGCCAGAAGGTCATCTCCAACGCCTCGTGCACGACGAACTGCCTCGGGCCCCTGGCCAAGGTCGTCAACGATGAGTTCGGCATCGTGCGGGGCCTGATGACCACCGTCCACGCCTACACCGGTGATCAGAACCTTCAGGACGGTCCGCACAAGGATCTTCGTCGCGCACGGGCCGCGGCGGTCAACATCGTGCCCACCTCGACCGGTGCCGCCAAGGCCATCGGGCTGGTGCTCCCGGAACTCAAGGGCAAGTTGGACGGTTACGCGCTTCGGGTACCGATCCCCACCGGATCGGTCACCGATCTGACCGTCGAACTGACGAAGGAAGCCAGCGCCAACGAGATCAACGCCGCACTGAAGGCCGCCGCCGAGGGCAGGCTGAAGGGCATCCTGAAGTACTACGACGCCCCGATCGTCTCCAGCGATATCGTCACCGACCCGCACAGCTCGATCTTCGATTCCGGCCTGACCAAGGTCATCGGCAACCAGGCCAAGGTGGTGTCCTGGTACGACAACGAGTGGGGTTACTCGAACCGCCTGGTCGACTTGGTCGGCCTGGTCGGCAAGTCGCTCTGACGGGGGCGCCGAACATGGCAGTCAAGAACCTCGCCGACCTTCTGGCAGAGGGCGTCGAAGGCCGGGGCGTGCTGGTGCGCTGCGACCTGAACGTCCCGCTCAACGAGGCGGGAACGATCACCGACACCGGGCGGATCGACGCTTCGGCACCGACCCTCAAGGCGCTCAGCGACGCCGGTGCCAAGGTGGTCGTGACCGCACATCTCGGCCGGCCGAAAAGCGGTCCGGAGGCCAAGTTCTCGCTCGCTCCGGTGGCTGCCGCCCTGGGGGAGCGGTTGGGGCGCCACGTCGCGCTTGCCGGCGACGTGGTGGGCACGGACGCACTCGCCCGGGCGGAAGGACTGACCGACGGTGATGTCCTGCTGTTGGAGAACATCCGGTTCGACCCGCGCGAGACCAGCAAGGACGAGTCTGAGCGTCGCGCACTGGCCGCCGAGCTAGTGGAACTGGTCGGCAGCGACGGTGCCTTCGTCTCCGACGGTTTCGGTGTCGTGCACCGAAAGCAGGCCTCGGTGTTCGACGTGGCGAGTCTGCTGCCCAGCTACGCGGGCACTCTGGTGGGTGCCGAGGTCAAGGTCCTGGAGCAGCTCAGCAAAGCTGTCGACCGTCCGTACGCCGTCGTGCTCGGCGGATCGAAGGTCTCCGACAAACTGGCCGTCATCGAGAACCTAGCGGGTAAGGCCGACAGCCTCATCATCGGCGGCGGGATGTGTTTCACCTTCCTTGCCGCCCAGGGTTTCTCGGTGGGGACTTCGCTGTTGCAGGAGGAGATGGTCGACACCTGCCGGCGGCTGCTCGAAGAGTACGGCGACGTCATCCACCTCCCGGTCGACATCATCGTCGCCTCCGAGTTCTCCGCGGACGCCGAACCGGAGGAGGTTCCCGCGGAGAAGATTCCGGACGGCAAGATGGGCCTGGACATCGGCCCGGGATCGGTGACACGGTTCGCCACCCTGCTCTCCAACGCCCGCACCATCTTCTGGAACGGCCCGATGGGGGTGTTCGAGTTCCCGGCGTTCTCCGCCGGCACACGTGGAGTGGCCGAGGCCATCATTTCCGCCACCGCGAAGGGCGCTTTCAGCGTGGTCGGCGGCGGGGACTCGGCGGCGGCCGTGCGCCAACTCGGTCTGCCCGAGGACGGTTTCTCGCACATTTCGACCGGCGGTGGGGCGTCGTTGGAATACCTTGAGGGCAAGACCCTTCCGGGCATCGACGTGCTGAACCGCGACTCGTCGTCCTGATCGGTCTGGATCGAACCCCGTCGACCGTCATCGAGTCCCATCGCGTCCCATCGAGCTAGGAGTGCTGTGTCCCGCAAACCGCTGATCGCCGGTAACTGGAAGATGAACCTCAACCACTTCGAGGCCATCGCCCTGGTGCAGAAGATCGCCTTCGCGTTGCCCGACAAGTACTTCGACAAAGTCGATGTCACCGTCATCCCGCCGTTCACCGACCTGCGCAGTGTGCAGACCCTGGTCGACGGTGACAAGCTCCGGTTGACCTATGGGGCCCAGGATGTGTCCCAGCACGATTCCGGTGCCTACACCGGTGAGATCAGTGGCGCGTTTCTGGCCAAGCTGGGGTGCACTTTCGCGGTCGTCGGCCACTCCGAGCGCCGGACGTATCACCATGAGGACGACGCACTGGTCGCGGCGAAGGCGGCTGCCGCTTTCCGGCACGACCTGACTCCGATCGTCTGCATCGGGGAGCACCTCGAGGTCCGCGAGGCCGGTAACCATGTGGCCTTCAACCTCGCCCAGTTGGAGGGCTCGTTAGCCGGCCTCAGCCAGGAGCAACTGGCCAAGGTGGTAATCGCCTATGAGCCGGTCTGGGCCATCGGCACGGGCCGCGTGGCCAGCGCCGCCGACGCCCAGGAGGTGTGCGGGGCCATCCGCGCCAAATTGGCTGAACTGGCGTCCCCGAAGGTCGCCGACGGTATCCGGGTGCTCTACGGCGGTTCGATGAACGCCAAGAACGTCGGGGAACTCGTCGCTCAGCAGGACGTCGACGGTGGACTGGTCGGCGGGGCGTCCCTCGAGGGGGAACAGTTCGCCACCCTGGCGGCCATCGCCGCGGGCGGGCCGCTGCCCTGATCGGGGATATCGCCCGGTAGGCTACGCGCCATGATTCTCACCCTGCAGATCCTGCTGATCATCACCAGCGTGCTGATGGTGCTGTTGGTTCTGTTGCACCGCGCCAAGGGCGGTGGCCTCTCGACGCTGTTCGGCGGCGGCGTGCAGTCCAGCCTGTCGGGGTCGACGGTGGTGGAGAAGAACCTCGACCGGCTGACCCTGTTCGTCACCGGCATCTGGGTGGTGTCCATCGTCGCCGTCGCGCTCGCGATCAAGTACGGGGTGTAGGGCCGAGTTCAACCTCGTGATCTTCGGGAAAGCATCCGGAATCGCATCCGGATTTGCATCCGGATTTGTGAAGTGGAGTGCCGCCGTTGCGCTCCTGCTGGGGTTCCTGCTGGGCAGTATCGTCGCGGGCGGCTTAACCGGTGTGGTGGAGCCTGGGTGTTGACGTCCAGGGGAGAGGACGCGGCGATGGCTCTCGAACGCCGCTTCCTGGCGGTGACCAGTGCCATCTTCATCCTCGCCGTGGCCGCTGTCTTCATCGGCTATCTGGCGTGACGGGTTTATTCG
>JAUPLT010000195.1 GCA_030836785.1 Actinomycetota bacterium | reverse complement strand
GCTCTCGTCCATGAGATGCCGCATACCCTGGCCGCGCTCGAGGCCGGTGTTCTCTCCGAGTGGCGGGCCACTCTGGTGGTGCGCGAGTCGGCCTGTCTCGATGTCGAGGATCGGCGCCGACTCGATGCCGAGCTGTGTTCGGACATGACCACCCTGGAGGGCGTCGGCGACCGGGCCCTGGCCGCGTCGGCGAAGGCGATCGCCTACCGGCTCGACCCGCATGCGGTCGTGGATCGAGCGGCCAAGGCGAGCGACGATCGGACCGTCACCATCCGACCCGCCCCCGACACGATGACGTATGTGACGGCACTTCTTCCGGTTGCTCAGGGTGTATCGGTGTACGCCGCCCTCAAACGCGAAGCCGATTGTTGCGGCGACGGCCGATCCCGCGGACAGGTCATGGCCGACACCCTTTTTGAGCGAGTGACCGGCCGCAGTGCCGCGGAGGCGGCGTCGGTCGCGGTCAACCTGGTGATCTCCGACCAGGCGCTGATGGGTGTCGAGAGCAGCGCCGCCGTAATCGCCGGCTACGGGCCCGTTCCCGCGGCGGTGGCGCAGCGACTCATCTGCGAGGCGGTGGCCGATAGCGGGGCCGGAGCCACCCTGCGCCGGTTGTATGCGAATCCATCGAGCGGTGCGCTGGTGGCGCTGGAATCGCGATCACGGCTGTTCCCCAAGGCGCTGGCCGACTTCATCGGGCTGCGCGATCAACGCTGCAGAACACCCTACTGCGACGCGCCCGTTCGCCACCGCGACCATGCCAAACCGCACCGCAAGGGCGGTGCAACCTCCAACGCCAACGGACTCGGAATGTGCGAACGGTGCAACTACGTCAAAGAAGCGGCCGGCTGGGAAGTCACCACCGAGGCCGATGCCGGCCAGCGGCACACCGCGGAGTTCGTCACCCCCACCGGCGCGCACCATCACTCGACGGCGCCGCCGATGCCCGGAACACCACGATCACCGCTGACCGAGGTCGAGGTGTGGCTCAACCGTGAGTTGACGCGCACCTTCGCTGCCTGAAAGTTGGACCCGCTGAGCCAGCCGCGCTTACCGCCGCGGCTTCCGGGTCCTGAAACGTACAGATTGCAACTCGCGCAGTGTACATTTTGCGTATGGAGGCATCCGTTACCGAGTTGCGCGCTCACCTCGCCGCGTGGCTTGACCGCGCGAAGGCCGGCGGCGAGGTCGTCATCACCGACCGCGGGATTCCCATCGCCCGGCTCGCCGGGCTCGACAGCACCGACATCGTGGAGCGCCTCGCCGGCGAGGGCGTGATTGGGAGAACGAGTGGACGCCGGCCTGTCGCCGCGGGCCGCACCACGCCACGGCCGCGGCGGTCGGTGTCTGACCGCGTCAGCGACCAGCGGCGCTGACCGGCGGTGCCGCTCGTCTATTTCGACGCCAGCGCGTTGGTCAAACTGCTTGTCAGCGAAGAGGGCAGCTCGCTGGTGGCCACGCTGTGGGATGGCTGCGACGCCGCGGCGTCCAGCCGGCTGGCCTATCCCGAAGTCCGTGCCGCACTCGCTGCGGCGGCCCGTAACCACGACCTCACCACCGCAGAACTCGTTGCCGCCGAGCACGACTGGGAGGAGTTCTGGGCCGCCACCCGGCCGGTTGAACTCACCGCCGCGGTCGAGCGGCACGCCGGCCAACTCGCCGGTGAGCTTGGCCTGCGGGGAGCCGACGCGGTTCATCTGGCCAGCGCGCTAGCCCTGCGCGACCCCGACCTGATCGTCGCCGTGTGGGACCGGCGCCTGCATGCCGGAGCCCGTGCCGCCGGGTGCCGGGTCGCCCCTGCCGGCCTATGAGGCCGCAACGTCCCTCGGCCACAACGCCTTGGGAGGTACTGACCCGCCTCGCGTCGCCGCGTGTCGATTCTTGCCAGAGGTTCCATCGCCCCCGGATATCAGCTCCGCTTCTGCCGGGCGGCACCCCAGATCGCATGATCGATCTCCCAGGCGGTTGGCTTGCGCCCATCCGGAAACTCCACTCGTGATACCAGTGCGGCGATAATCTCTCGTGCACCATCGGGATCGGTCCGCACTCCCTGCCGGTCGAGCCAACGCAGAACCATCCGATCGGGTTTGATCAGATTGTCGTTGCCGATCATCATCCACAGGTAACCGCGCCGGATGCCGTAATCGCCCTCTCCCGGAATGGACCGTAGGGCGCGATCCAACTCGGTGAACCGTTCTTCGACGGCCATCAACTCGATCGCCTGCTCGAGGGTTTCGACTCCGCTCTCGCGGAACCGGTGACAGTGGCGAAGGACTGCTTCTGCCTTCAGGATGCCGCCGCGGGTCGAGGTCCGTTGGAGGTTCGTCAGCTCCGTCAGTTCATCGAGCCCGAGATCCGCCAACTGCCGCAGCGTCAGCGGATCGTTCGGCTGAAGTCCGTCGGCCGGCGCGGTCGGCTCGTCCACCCCGAACCGTGGCGCAACCCTCTTTCGCACGAGGGGTACGACGACGCTGTCGTAATGCGCCCCGATGCTCCAGACCGCATCCACGAGGCAGAAAACCAGACTCACCCACCGCCGCTTGCGCGGCTGCGGATTCAGAGCCACAACTGCCTCGGCCAGCCTGTCCAGCGTGGCGCCATCGACGCTTGAACGTCCTGTCACGATCGCTCCCCTCCCAATCCGTTCGATCCCGTTAGATCACTGAAGTGCTTGTGCGCCAGTTCCATATCGCGCTCGCGGTCGACGCCGACGAACGGCTCGGTATAGGTGACACCGTCGACGGTGAAGTCCTCGGGCCTGGCCTTCCCCTTCCGGTACTCCGAGGCGAACTTGCCCGGCAGTTGGCGGCCGTGGGCGTCGTAGAGCGCATCGCGCTCATACTTCTGCAGCACCGGGAACTGGGTTCGATAGATGGTCGTCAATTCCTCGGCGGTGATGCCGAGCATGATCGCCACGATGGCGTCGATTTCGACGAGGGCTTGGCGACGGTCGGCGGCACGGCGCAGCGGGGTTGACCACTTCCAGTTCGGGGTGACATCTCCCAGCGGTGCGCGGTCCGCGTGGTCGACGCCGACGTGCGGAACCCATGAATCGTTCTGCCAGGCAGGGTCGCACAACTCTTCCCACAGCGGGGCGTAGGGGCGGACGAGGCAGTTGAGGCGGAGGGTGCGCAGGATGAGGTGGGGTTCGAGGGGGTGGTTGCGGATGTGGGGGATGTTTGAAATGGCATTGCAATTCAGATTCGCGATGCCCAACACTTTGAACATGAAGTCAATCTCCAGCGACGAAGCGAAACCCGCAGCGATCACAGTATCCGCCGCACCCCTAGCCGCAATGACCTGAATGCCATGTATGTGGGTCGGCCCCGGGCAAATGATGGCCGAGTGGAGGGTCCGAACGGTTGCCGAATCAGCCATCGAACGCCACCCCAACCGGAAGTAGCTCGAACTCGGCTCGCCGTGCCACTTCGGATATGCGGCAAGGTATTCGGCGGCCGGCTTGGCGACCTGGTAGTTGGTGCGCGGGATGAAGTTCTCGTCGATTGCTTCGAGGTCGGTCACCTCATACAGATGCCCGCGACCGGGCCGGGTATCGGGAACTTGATAGAGCGGTGTCGCGACGGTGAGATGTGGTCCTTGCAGGATGACGTTCGCCCAGTCGTCCGGAACCGCCGACTCTGACTGGAAGTACCCCAGCCTGCGGTCGCGGTCCTCCTCCCATCCACGGGTCCATTCGAATGCGATGTCTCCCAGCCGTGGAGCGGCAGCGATCTTGTCGAGCACCTCGGCGCTGGCCCGGTTCACCGGGTACAACATGCGCGCCTCG
>JAUPLT010000012.1 GCA_030836785.1 Actinomycetota bacterium | reverse complement strand
TCCAAGCGTCGGCCCGGACAGCCCGGAGTATGAGCCCCGCGGGTGCCCCCGGGGTGCGGCCTTCTCCTGGTACACCTATTCACCAACCCGGGTGCGTTACCCGTACGTGCGCGGGGTGCTGTTGGAGGCCTATCGGGCGGCGAAGGAGCGAGTCGGGGATCCTGTGTTGGCCTGGGAACAGGTCGTCGGGGATCCGGCAACGCGGCGCGCCTATCAGCAGGCCCGAGGTAAGGGCGGATTGGTCCGCGCCTCGTGGTCGGAGGTGACCGAGTTGATCTCGGCCGCGCACGTCCACACCATCAAGACCCACGGTCCGGACCGAGTGTTCGGCTTCTCGCCGATCCCGGCAATGTCCATGGCATCCCATGCTGCCGGTGGGCGGTTCATCTCGATGCTCGGCGGTGCCATGCTGAGCTTCTACGACTGGTATTGCGACCTGCCGGTCGCGTCCCCGCAGGTGTTCGGCGACCAGACCGACGTGCCGGAGTCGGCCGACTGGTGGAACGCCTCCTACCTGATCATGTGGGGCGCAAACGTCCCTGTCACGCGGACACCGGACGCGCACTTCATGGCGGAGGCCCGCTACCGGGGCCAGAAGGTCGTCACCATCTCGCCCGACTACGCGGACAACACCAAGTTCGCCGACGAGTGGCTCTCACCGCATCCCGGTACCGACGGGGCGTTGGGGATGGCGATGGGGCACGTCGTACTCACCGAGTTCTTCCGCGATCGGCAGGTGCCGAGGTTCGTGGACTACGTGAAGAAGTTCTCCGACCTGCCGTTCCTGGTGACGCTGAAGGAGAAGGACGGCGCCTTCGTCCCGGACAAGTTCCTGACCGCGGCCGACCTGGGCGACACCAGTGAGAACGCCAACTTCAAGACGGTGTTGGTCGACTCCGCGACCGGCCGCCCGCATGTGCCAAACGGCTCGATGGGCTACCGGTACGGAGCGGAGGGCGCCGGGAAGTGGAATCTGGATCTGGAAGGGGTGGATCCGGCGCTGAGCCTGTACGGGTCCACGGGGACCGACACCACCGAGATCCTGCTGCCCCGGTTCGACATCGACCAGGCTCAGGGCGAGGGCGGTGGCGTGCACCGTCGCGGGGTGCCGTCAGCGAAGGTTGCCACCACGGCCGGAGAGCGGCTCGTCACCACCGTGTTCGACCTGATGATGGCCCAGTACGGCGTGGGCCGTGACGGGCTGCCGGGGGAGTGGCCGACTGGCTACGACGACCCAGCGCCCTACACCCCCGCCTGGCAGGAGGAGATCACCGGCGTGCCCGCGGCGATGGCGATCCGGGTGGGCCGGGAGTTCGCAGCCAACGCCGAGGATTCCGGTGGTCGCTCAATGATCATTCTTGGAGCCGGCACCAACCACTGGTTCCACTCCGACACGATCTACCGGACCTTCCTCGCGTTGGTCACCCTCACTGGCTGCCAAGGAATCAACGGTGGCGGTTGGGCGCACTACGTGGGGCAGGAGAAGTGCCGACCGGTGACGGGCTGGGCGCAACTCGCCTTCGGGCTGGACTGGATGCGGCCGCCGCGACAGATGATCGGCACCGCGTTCTGGTACGTCAACACCGGCCAGTGGCGCTACGACCGGATGGGCGCCGACGAACTCGCATCGCCGCTGGGCGAGGGCCGCTTCACCGGCCGCAGCATGATCGACACGCTGGCCCAATCCGCCCGCTCGGGCTGGATGCCCAGTTTCCCCACCCTCAATCGGAACCCCCTCGATATCGTCGCCGATGCCGACGCCGAGGGTGTCCCGCCGCAGGACTATGTGGTGAACAAACTGAAGTCCGGCGAACTGAAGTTCGCTGTCGAGGATCCCGACGCGCCGGAGAACTGGCCGCGGGTGCTCACCGTTTGGCGGGCCAACCTGCTCGGATCTTCGAGTAAGGGCAACGAGTACTTCCTGCGCCATCTGCTGGGCACCTCGAACGCGGTCCGGGCGGAGGAGACCCCGGAGGATGAGCGACCGCAGGACATCACCTGGCGAGAAGAGGCCCCCGAGGGCAAGCTGGACCTGCTGGTCAGCATCGACTTCCGGATGACCAGCACCGGGCTGTTCGGCGATGTGCTGCTGCCGGCTGCGACTTGGTACGAGAAGCACGACCTCTCCAGCACCGACATGCACCCGTTCGTGCACGCCTTCACCCCGGCGATCGACCCGCCATGGGAGACCCGCAGCGACTACGACATCTTCCAGGCCCTCGGCCGTGGGGTGTCCGAGTTGGCCAAGGGGCACCTCGACACGCGCCGCGACCTGGTGTCGGTGCCGATGATTCACGACACCCCAGATGAACTCGCGGTGCCGGGAGGCGTGGTGCAGGACTGGCGGACCGGCGAGGTCGACCTGATCCCGGGTAAGACCGCGCCGAAGTTCGTCGTGGTCGAACGTGACTACACGGCGTTGGGCGCCAAGATGTCGTCGCTGGGACCGTTGATGGAAAAGTTGGGCACCCTCACCAAGGGGGTGGCGGTCAACCCGACACCCGAGGTCGAGTCGCTCGCCCGGATCAACGGTGTGATCCCCGATGGGATCGCCGCCGGCCGACCGTCGCTGGTAACCGACATCAACGCCTGCGAGACGATCCTCGCGCTGTCGGGCACCACAAACGGGCGGGTCGCGGTCGCCGGTTTCCGCAACGTCGAGGCCCGCACCGGAACCGAGTTGGCGGACCTGGCAATCGAGGATGAGGGTAAGCGAATCCGGTTCGCCGACACCCAGGCCCGACCAGTTCCGGTGATCACCAGCCCGGAGTGGTCCGGCAGCGAGCACGGCGGCCGACGCTATACGGCCTTCGCCATAAACGTCGAGCGTCTCAAGCCTTGGCACACGCTGACCGGTCGACAACACCTCTTCCTCGACCACGACTGGATGTCGGAACTGGGCGAGAATCTGCCGACCTTCCG
>JAUPLT010000194.1 GCA_030836785.1 Actinomycetota bacterium | reverse complement strand
TTCGACGGGCTCCAACTCGGCGGCCAGTGCGATCTCAAGATCAATCGGCATGTCAGGCCTTCCCTGCATCTGCATCTGCATCTGCGGCTCTGGCGAGGTGTAGCGCCGCAAGATAGCCGAAGGTCATCGCCGGGCCGATGGTGCCGCCCGGACCCGGATAGGTGTGTCCCATCACCGGCGCACTGACGTTTCCGGCGGCGTAGAGCCCCTCGATCACCGACCCGTCATCCCGCAGGGCCCGGCCGTGAACGTCGGTGCGGATCCCGCCCTTGGTGCCCAGGTCGCCAGGAACCAACTTCGCCGCGTAGTAGGGCGGGTGGGTGATCTCACCCAGAGTGGGATTGGGCTTGTTGGTCGGGTCGCCGTAGTAACGGTCATACGCACTCCGGCCGCGGTGGAATTCCTCATCCACTCCGGTGCGGGCGAACCCGTTGAATCGGTCCACCGTGGAGCGCAACTGATCGGCCGGCAGGCCGGTGGCGGTAGCGAGTTCGTCGAGGCTGCTCGTCTTGACGATGACGCCGGAGCCGAGCCACTTCTGCGGAATGCGTTGTCCCGGCTGCAGTCCGGCGAAGATGTAGCGGTCGCGATACCTCTGATCGAAGATCAGCCAGGCTGGAATGTTCTCGCCCGGACCGGGACCTTGGCCGTACTCGCCGCCATACATGCGATGGCATGCCTCGACGTAGGGCATCGACTCGTTCATGAACCGCTGCCCCGACATGTTGACGATCATCGACCCCGGTGAGTTGCGCTCCGAGAGGGCGAACCAGGGTGCGCCCTCGAGTGGCACCGTCGGACCCCACCAGGCATCCTCCATGAGATCCAGAGCGGCGCCGAGCTTCTCGGCCACCAGGATCCCGTCACCGGTATTCGCCGCCGCGCCCACGGTCCATTCCGTACCGATCGGCTCGCGCTGGTACTTGCGTCGCATCGACTCATTGCGTTCGAACCCGCCGCTGCCCAGGATCACTCCGCGTCTGGCTCGGATCAGCCGGGGCGCGTCGGATTCGTCGGCGGTGGTCTCCCGCGCATAGATGCCGCGCACGACACCGTCCTCGACATACAGGTCAGTGAGGGCGGTGTTCAGCAGCACCGGAACTCCGGCCTCCCGCAACCCGATCCGCAACGGGGCGATCAGAGCGCGCCCCATTCCGACAAGGTTCTTGCCCCGCAATCCAGCCCATACCGTTCGGGCGCCGACTTTGAGACTGCGCACCAGCCCACGCGGGTGCCGCTTCATCTGATTGAGCCGCACATAGTCCTGCTGCATCACCACGACGTTCAGGGGGACCTTGCCATACGGCGGTTCCAGGCCTGGCAGATCGGGGCCGAGTTGGGTGGCGTCGAACGGTTCCGGCTCGATTGACCGTCCGCCTGGTCGGCCCCCGGGTTCCTCCGGGTAGTAGTCGGAGTAGCCAGGCACCCAGCACATCTTCAGCGGTGAGTGCCGGAGCACGAAGGACAGCATCTCCGGGCCGCGTTCGAGGTAGGTGTCGATCTTCTCCGCCGGGATGACGTCACCGACGATGGCGTGCAGGTAGGTGCGCGCGGCCGCGGGTGTGTCGGTGACGCCGTCACGCTTGAGGATCTCGTTGTTGGGAATCCACACCCCGCCACCGGACCGCGCCGTGGACCCGCCGTAGTGTGCCGCCTTCTCCACCACGACGACCGATAACCCCTGATGGGCGGCCGTTAGCGCGGCCACCATTCCCGCGGCGCCGCTCCCGACGACGACGACGTCGAACTCCGAGGCAGTCATACTAGAACACGTTATAGAATTGCCGGGTCCGGCCGCTACTGCCCCGCTCTAGAATTGCGGTCACACTGACGATGGGATTCGCGGGATGTTGAGCGTTGCCGAGCGAGAGGAACTGGCCGCCGAACTGGCCCTGGCCGAGCGGAATCGGACGGCACTCGACCCGCTCAGGGCCCGCCATCCCGAGATCGACGTGGTGGACGCCTACGAGATCCAGTTGATCAACATCCGGCAACGCGTCGCCGCAGGAGCCCGGGTTGTCGGCCACAAGGTGGGTCTGTCGTCGGCGGCGATGCAGCAGATGATGGGCGTCGACGAGCCCGACTACGGGCATCTGCTCGCCGAGATGGAGGTCTTCGAGGACGCCGCGGTGCCTGCCGCCAACTATCTCTATCCGCGGGTGGAGGTTGAAGTCGGCTTCATCCTGGCCGACGACCTTCCGGGTTCCGGCTGCACCGAGGACGACGTGTTGGCCGCCACTGCCGCCTTCGTCCCGGCGATCGAGTTGATCGACAGCCGGATCAAGGACTGGAAGATCGCGCTGTGCGACACCATCGCCGACAACGCGTCCTCGGCCGGTTTCGTGCTGGGGCCGCAGCGAGTCTCGCCGAAGGACGTCGACATCTGCGCCATCGACGCGGTGCTGACCCGCAACGGTGAGGTGGTAGCCGAGGGCCGCAGCGACGCGGTGCTGGGGAATCCGGTTACGGCGGTGGCCTGGCTGGCGCGCAAGGTCGACAGCTTCGGGGTGCGGTTGAAGGCCGGCGACATCGTGCTGCCGGGTTCCTGCACACGGGCGATCGACGTCCGGCCCGGCGATGCGTTCCTCGCCGAGTTCGCCGGGCTCGGGTCGGTCCGGCTGTCGTTCGAGTAGTGAGGGAGAACCCCGGTGAGCCAGAAGAAGTCCGTCGCGATCGTCGGCTCGGGCAACATCAGTACCGACCTGCTGTACAAGCTCCTGCGGTCGCCGTGGCTCGAGCCGCGCTGGATGATCGGCATCGACCCCGACAGCGAGGGGCTGGCACGGGCCCGCAAGCTGGGTCTGGAAACCAGCCATGACGGGGTCGACTGGCTGCTCGAACAGCCGGAGCTGCCTGACCTGGTGTTTGAGGCGACGTCCGCGTACGTGCACAAGGCGGCCGCGCCGCGCTACGCCGAGGCCGGGATCACCGCTATCGATCTCACGCCCGCCGCGGTCGGCCCAGGGGTGGTCCCACCGGCAAATCTGAGCGAGCACCTCTACGCGCCGAACGTCAACATGGTCACCTGCGGTGGGCAGGCCACCATCCCGATCGTGTACGCGGTGTCGCGGGTGGTGGGAGTCCCCTACGCCGAGATCGTCGCATCGGTGGCGTCGGTCTCGGCGGGCCCGGGAACACGCGCCAATATCGACGAGTTCACCCTCACGACGAGCAGGGGTGTGGAGACCATCGGCGGCGCCCGCCGGGGCAAGGCGATCATCATCCTCAACCCGGCAGATCCCCCGATGATCATGCGCGACACCATCTTCTGCGCGATACCCGCGGATACCGATCGAGCCGCCGTCGTCCAGTCCATCCATCAGGTCGTCGCCGAGGTGCAGACCTACGTGCCGGGCTACCGGTTGCTCAACGAACCGCAGTTCGATGAGCCGTCGGTGGTCAACGGCGGCCAGCATGTGGTGACCACTTTCGTGGAAGTCGAGGGAGCCGGGGATTACCTTCCGCCGTATGCCGGGAACCTGGACATCATGACGGCGGCGGCGACCAAGGTCGGCGAGGAGATCGCCAAGAATACCGGCGCGGCAGGAGGAGACCGATGACCGACAGCATCTGGGATGTCCGGATCACCGACACCTCGCTCCGGGACGGTTCGCACCACAAGCGGCATCAGTTCAGCGGCGACGAGGTCCGCGCGATCGTCGCAGCCCTGGACGCCGCGGGGGTGCCGGTGATCGAGGTGACCCATGGCGACGGGCTGGGCGGGTCGAGTTTCAACTACGGCTTCTCCAAGACGCCGGAGCAGGAACTGATCAGGATCGCTGCCGAGACTGCGGTCGAGGCGAGGATCGCGTTCCTGATGCTGCCCGGTGTGGGCACCAAGGAGGACATCCGTCAGGCGCAGGACAACGGCGGCACGATCTGCCGGATCGCCACCCACTGCACCGAAGCCGATGTGTCCGTTCAGCATTTCGGGCTGGCACGGGAGCTTGGGCTCGAAACGGTGGGTTTCCTGATGATGAGCCACACCCTGGCCCCCGAGAAGCTGGCCGCCCAGGCCCGGATCATGGCCGACGCCGGCTGTCAGTGCGTCTATGTCGTCGACTCCGCCGGTGCGCTGGTCCTTGACGAGGTGGCCGACCGGGTCGGTGCGCTGGTCGCCGAACTCGGCGATGCCGCCCAGGTGGGATTCCACGGGCACGAGAATCTCGGACTGGGAGTTGCGAATTCGGTCGAGGCCGTGCGCGCCGGGGCCAAGCAGATCGACGGCAGCGTGCGCCGATTCGGTGCGGGGGCGGGCAATGCGCCGGTGGAGGCGCTGATCGGGGTGTTCGACAAGATCGGCGTCAAGACCGGGATCGACTTCTTCGACATCGCCGACGCCGCCGAGGATGTGGTCGCCCCGGCGATGCCGGCCGAATGCCTGCTCGACCGCAACGCGCTGATCATGGGCTACTCAGGGGTGTACTCGAGCTTCCTCAAACATGCTGTGCGGCAGGGGGAACGCTACGGTGTGCCGGCCCACCAGCTGCTGCACCGGGCCGGCCAACGCAAGCTCATCGGCGGCCAAGAAGACCAGCTCATCGACATCGCACTGGAGATCAAGCGCGAACAGGAACGCGGCTGATGCGGTGACGACCGCAAGTCCGTCGACCACCCGCGACCGCGCGCAGGAAATCCTCGAACAATTGGCCGGTCACTCGGCGGTACTCCGGGACGACCAGTGGACCGCCATCGAGGCGCTGGTGGTGGGGCGCCGCCGAGCACTGGTCGTGCAAAGGACCGGGTGGGGAAAATCGGCCGTGTACTTCATCGCGGCCAAACTGCTGCGCGAGCAGGGCCGCGGCCCGACCGTGATCGTGTCCCCGCTGCTGGCGCTGATGCGCAACCAGGTGGCTGCCGCGGAGCGCGCCGGCGTGCGTGCCGCCACCATCAACTCCGGCAACGTCACCGAATGGGATGACATCCACCGGCGAGTCGCCGAGAGGGACCTGGATGTGTTGCTGGTCAGCCCGGAACGGTTGAACAATCCGGAGTTTCGTGACGCTGTGCTGCCCGCCCTGGCTGCCGACGCGGGCCTGGTGGTGGTCGACGAAGCCCATTGTGTGTCGGACTGGGGTCACGACTTCCGTCCCGACTACCGGCGGATCCGCACCCTGATCGGTGAGTTGGGGGCCCAGACTCCCGTACTGGCGACGACAGCTACCGCCAATAACCGCGTCGTGGAGGACGTCGCCGCCCAGCTCGGTGTCGGTGGAGCCGACACCCTGGTGTTGCGTGGCGGTCTGGACCGGCAGTCGCTGCATCTGTCGGTCGTGCAGATT
The DNA here is from genome assembly GCA_030836785.1 of Actinomycetota bacterium. Classification (GTDB taxonomy): domain Bacteria; phylum Actinomycetota; class Actinomycetes; order Mycobacteriales; family Mycobacteriaceae; genus Mycobacterium. Next base: position 10,143 of record JAUPLT010000194.1, on the reverse strand, counting down.
CCCGGTGCGGCCCAACGCGCGGCGTGGATCGGTGCGCAATTGGCGGCGATGCCAGGCTCCGGCATCGTCTACACGCTGACCGTCGCCGGTGCCCGCGATCTCGCCGCGCTGCTGCGGGATCTGGGCCATGACGTCGCCGCATACACCGGCGCCACCGATCCGGCGGAACGCCAGCAACTCGAGGCGGACCTGTTGGCCAACCGGGTGAAAGCCGTTGTGGCGACCTCGGCGCTGGGGATGGGATTCGACAAACCCGACCTCGGCTTCGTCATTCATCTCGGGGCGCCGCCGTCGCCGATTTCGTACTACCAGCAGGTCGGGCGTGCCGGGCGCGCGACCGCCAGTGCCCAGGTGATCCTGCTGCCCAGCCCACAGGACAGCGAAATCTGGAGCTACTTCGGATCGCTGGCGTTCCCGTCTGAAGCGATGGTGCGACGGGTGATCGACGTCCTCGAACCCGAACGGGCACAGTCGACTGCGGCGCTTGAACCGCGGGTGGATCTCGGCAGGTCCCGGCTGGAGATGGTGCTCAAGGTCCTCGACGTCGATGGTGCCGTCCGCCGCGTGAAGGGCGGCTGGATCAGCACCGGAATGCCCTGGCACTACGACGAGCCGCGCTACCGCAAACTCGATGACGCCCGGCGCCGTGAGCAGCAGGCGATGCTCGACTACCAGGTCACCGACGGGTGCCGGATGGCATTTCTGCGCGCCCAGTTGGACGACCCGGAACTGACGGATGGCGAACGCTGCGGGCGCTGCGACAACTGCTCCGGTGTCCGCCACACCGTGCAGGTCGATTCCGCGGCGGTTGCCGTAGCGCAGGAGACGCTGGAGCGGCCCGGCGTCGAGATCAGCCCGCGCAGGCAGTGGCCCACGGGCATGGCCAAGCTGGGATACAGCGGGCTGAGCGGACGCATCACCGATGGTCCCGCGGAAGGCCGCGCCATCGGACGCCTGACCGACCTGGGCTGGGGAGTGCGGCTGCGCCGGTTGCTCGACGAACCCGACGGATCGGCGCCGGCCGATGTGCTGACCGCGGCAGTTGCGGTACTCGCCGCCTGGCAGTGGGGGACTCGGCCGGTCGCGGTGATGGGGCTCGACTCGGTCACCCACCCGGAACTCATCCGCTCGATGGTGACCGGCCTGGCCGACCTCGGAAGGCTCACCAACCTCGGCATCCTGCGGTATCGCGAAGACCATCAGCCGGTGACCGCGGCAAACTCCGCATTCCGGGTGGCGGCGCTCCACGACGCCTGGATCCCGCCCGACCTCACCGCACTGGCAAGCCGGCCGGACGGGCCGGTGCTGCTGATCGACGACCTCACCGACACCGGCTGGACCTTGACGATGGCGGCGAGGCTACTGCGACAGACGGGCGCGCCGGCGGTACTGCCGTTCGCGCTGGCCAGCGTGACCTGACCGCCCACCCTCAGCGGCAAGCCCGGTTGACGCAGTACTAGAACACGTTCTAGATTCGCTACCGGGACGGCTACCGACGCGGTCCGGTATTTCCAGACGGGAAGGCCCGTTGTCGATGTACACACAGCCCCTGCTCGACGCGATCGCCGAGGCCGAAAGGCTCGTCCGCGAGGCGCCGCACGTCGAGACCGAAGCCGACCTGCTGGAGGGCTTGCAGTACCTGGCAGGCGGAATCGCTGCCTGCGCCCACCTTGTCTTCGACTACGACCGCGACCACCCGTTCCTGCAGTCCGGAACCGGGCCTTTCACGAAGATGGGCCTGGACAACCCCGACACGCTCTACTTCGGCACTCGCGTCACCGCCGGACACGAATACGTGGTCACCGGAACCCGCGGCACAACCACCGACCTGAGTTTCCAACTGCTGGGCGGGGAGTACACGGACCAGAACGTCCCCGACAGCGAGACGGCCTTCGACGACCGGAGGCTCGAGATCGCCGCGGACGGCAGCTTCGAGTGGCGCTTCACGCCGACTGGCACAGCGCAGTTGGTGATTCGGGAGGTCTACAACGACTGGTCGGCACGGCGCGGCACCGTCGCGATCGCGCGCACCGACACGGCCGGAACCGCGCCTCCGCCGTTGACCCGGGAACTTATCGAGAAGCGCTGGGCAACAATGGGTAAGCAACTACTTCAGCGGGTCAGAACCTGGCTGCAGTTCCCGCAGTGGTTCTACACGAACATCCCGGTCAACACCATGATCGCGCCGCGGCTCACCCCGGGTGGCCTGGCCACCCAGTATTCCTCCGCCGGACACTTCGACCTGGCGCCGGACCAAGCACTGGTGATCACGGTGCCGGTCCCCGATGCCCCGTACCTGGGCTTTCAACTGGGTAGCCTCTGGTACATATCACTGGATTACATCAACCATCAGACATCGCTGAACGGGACCCAGGCGCAACGGGATCCCGACGGGAAGATCCGGATCGTGGTCTCCGACCGCAATCCCGGCGTCACCAACTGGGTGGAGACCCTCGGCCACCGGAAGGGCTTTCTGCAGTTCCGCTGGCAACGGGTATCGCGTGAGCTCCTCGAGGCCGACGGGCCGACAGTCGAACTCGTCGATGTGGACTCAGTGGCCGAGCGCCTGCCGTACTACCGGGACAACGCCATCTCGGCCGAACGATGGCGGGAGCGAATCGCACTGCGACAGATACAGATTCAGAACAGGATGGTGGGTTAGCCGATGAGCGGACTGCTCGAGGGCAAGGTCGTCGTGATCAGCGGCGTCGGCCCGGCACTGGGCACCACACTGGCTCGCCGTTGCGCCGAGGCCGGGGCGGACCTCGTCCTTGCCGCCCGCACCGTCGAGCGAATCGATGAAGTGGCCGCGCAGGTCACCGCCGTCGGGCGACGGGCCCTCGCGGTCGGCACCGACATCACCGACGAGGCTCAGGTGGACAACCTCGTCGCCGAGGCCATGTCGATGTACGGCACAGTCGATGTGCTGATCAACAACGCTTTCCGGGTCCCGTCAATGAAGCCGTTGGCCGACACGACGTTTCAGCACATCCGGGAGGCCATCGAGTTGACGGTGCTCGGAGCGTTGCGACTGACCCAGGCCTTCACCCCCGCGCTGGCCGAGAGCGGGGGTTCGGTGGTCAACGTCAATTCGATGGTGATCCGGCACTCCCAGCCGAAGTACGGCGCCTACAAGATGGCTAAGTCCGCCCTGCTGGCCATGTCCCAATCCCTCGCTACGGAGCTGGGGCCCCGGGGCATCAGGGTCAATTCGGTTGCACCCGGCTACATCTGGGGGGAGACATTGAAGAGCTACTTCGCGCACCAAGCCGGCAAGTACGGCACCACCGTCGAGCAGATCTACGAGATGACCGCGGCGCAGTCCGACCTCAAGCGCCTACCGACCGAGGACGAGGTGGCCTCGGCGATCGTTTTCCTGGCCAGCGACCTGTCCAGCGGGATCACCGGGGCAACGCTGGACGTCAACTGCGGCGAGTACAAGTCATGACCGGGCTCCGCTGATGGCGGGCCTGCCGCGCACCGACGTCGGAACCGTCGACGACCTCAAAGCCTCAGCGGTCCGGACGGTCGGCTTCGACGACTTCGGTGCGGACGACGACGACTACGTCGAGGCGCTGTCGGTGCTGCTGGATTCCTACCGTCGCGACGCCGGGCTCACCGAGGTCGGCAGCAAGATGTCCCGGTTCTTCCTGCGCAATGCGCTGGTCGCCCGACTGCTCAGCGAAGCGTCCTGGAAGCGGTATCCGGGGCATGCCGACGTGCCGATCACCGCGCCGATCTTCGTCACCGGACTGCCGCGAACCGGCACGACCGCGCTGCATCGACTGCTGTGCGGCGACCCGCGGCACCAGGGATTGGAACTGTGGCTCGCCGAGTTCCCCCAGCCCAGGCCGCCCCGTGAGACCTGGCCGCAGAATCCGGTTTTCGTCGAATTGGATGCGCGGTTCAGGAAGGCCCATGAGGAGAACCCGGACTACACCGGCTTGCATTACATGACCGCCGACGAGGTCGAGGAGTGCTGGCAGTTGCTGCGCCAGTCGGTGCATTCGGTGTCCTACGAGACGCTGGCCCACGTTCCCACGTATGCCCGATGGCTGGCCGGCCAGGACTGGACCAGGCCGTATCAACGGCACCGTCGCAACCTGCAGTTGATCGGACTGAACGATGTCGAGAAGCGCTGGGTGCTCAAGAATCCCAGCCACCTGTTCGCCCTCGATGCGCTGCTGACGACCTACCCGGACGCGTTGGTCATCCAGTGTCACCGTCCCGCGGAGACCATCATGGCGTCGATGTGTTCGCTGGCTCAGCACACCACACAGGGGTGGTCGACCACGTTCGTCGGTGCGACCATCGGCGCGGACTCGCTGGAGACCTGGTCGCGGGGCCTGGAACGGTTCAACGCGGTGCGGGCGACCGCCAATCCGGCCCAGTTCTGCGATGTGGATTACCACGATATGATCCGCGACCCGATCGGCACGGTCGCAAACATCTACTCGCACTTCGGGATCGAGTTGACCGAGGATGCCCGCGCGGCGATCGGGCGTACTGACGCGGAGAGCAAGATGGGTCCGCGCGCGCCCAAGCACACCTACTCGCTTGCTGACTACGGGCTCACCGAGGGCCAGGTCAGGGAGCGCTTCGAAGGACTGTAAAGCCTCAGCCGTCACCCGGGGCGGGAGCGCTGGAGTACTCCTCCAGGCAGCCCTCGGCGACGGCATGCCGAATGCTGTCGGCCAGCCGCGGACAGGACGGTGAGCGGGCGCTGCTGCCGCCACCGGCGCGGATGTCGGCGAAGTACGCGCACCGCTCGGAGGCTGATGCGGTCCACTGCACGGCCGTGTAGGGCGCACCGAGCTTCTTGACCTGAACCGAAGCGTGGCAGAACCGGCAGTCGACCTCCGACAGGCCCGCACTCAGGTAGCGCTCCCGGTCGCGCCGGGTGGCCTCGTGGACGGCCGCCGCACGCGCGGGATCGTTGGCGAAGTCGGGGGCCTTGGACCACAACGGAGGGTCGCGGTCGTCGCGGGACTGGTGGTCGTCGTCGTGGACGCCGTGCAAGTGCAGCATCGACAGGGCGAGTCGGTCGACATCGGACCCCGACCGCCCCAGTCGGTCGACATCGGACACCGAGTCTCCGGTCACGTCCGGCTAGCCTTCTCTTCAACCCCTTGCTCGGCCTGCCTCCGCAGGTTTTCCGCCACCTCCACCTGCCACTTCTCATTGGCTCTGGTGGTGTCGACTTCCATTTCGAAGCGGTCGGTCATGTCGGGCGTGACGTCGGCGACGTCGACGTAGAACTGTTGGTACCAGCGGCGCATCTGATAGACCGCGCCGTCCTCCTCGACCAGCAGCGGATTCTCGATGCGTGTCTTGTGCTTCCAGATCTCCACGTCCTGCAGGAACCCTTTACTGACCCCTTCGGTGAAAGCAGTCGCGAGACGCTCGGTCATCGTTTCGTCGAGACCCGTTGGCTTCTCTACGATCACACCCCACTGCAGCACGAACGAGTCCTGGGAGACCGGGTAGTGGCAGTTGATCAGGATCGACTCGGCCTTGAAGTCGCCATAGGTGTTGTGCAGCCAGTTGATCATGAACGACGGGCCGAAATAGCTTGCCTCCGAATCCAGATGGGATTCGCCGTAGGCGGTGCCCATCCCGCCGATATCGGGACGGCCGACGTTGTGCAGGTACTGCGACGCGATGTGGCCCTCGAAGACGTTCTTGAAGTACGTCGGCAGGCCGAAGTGGATGTAGTAGAAGTGCGCCATGTCGGTGACGTTGTCGATGATCTCCCGGCAGTTGGAGCCTTCGATCAACAGCGAGTTCCACTTCCAGTCGGTCCAGTTCTCGCCGGCCCACTGCGGGATCTCCGGGATCCGGACCTCGGGCTGCGGAGGGTTGCCCTCGTGGTCGTGCCAGACGAAGAGCAGGCCGCCCCGCACATCGGTGTGCCAGGACCTGGTCCGGGCCAGCTTCGGCGTGCGCTTGGCGTAGGGCACCAACTTGCAGCGGCCGTCGCCGCCCCAGCGCCAGTCATGGAACGGGCAGGCCACCTCGTCACCCTTGAGCGTGCCCTGCGACAGGTCGCCGCCCATATGCCGGCAGTAGGCGTCCAGCACATGCAGTTCGCCGGCGGAGTCGGCGAAGACGACGAGTTTGGTCCCGAAGGCATGGATCGGGTGCGGCTTGCCGTCCTGGAAGTTCCGCACCGGCCCGAGGCAGTGCCAGCCGCGGGCGTACCGGTCCGGCAGCGTGCCGGTGTCGATCTCTCGAATCTCGGTGGTCATCTCGCGCCTCCGCTGTCCGTATTCCTAATTAGAACACGTTACAGTTTTGCCGCGGTTCGGTGCAATGACGGCGTTCAGACCGCGACCGGCTTGTCACAGCCGACCACCCACATCGAGTAGTACTGGGAGCCGCCACCGTAGGCGTGGCCGAGGGCCTTCCGTGCGCCGGGAACCTGATGGTCGCCGGCCTTTCCCATCACCTGGATGGCCGCCTCGGCGAATCGGATCAACCCCGAAGCGCCGATCGGATTGGACGACAACACACCACCGGACGGGTTCACCGGCATCCGGCCGCCGATCGCCGTCTCGCCGGCCTCGGTGAGTTTCCAGCCCGCGCCCTCGGCGGCGAAGCCGAGGTTCTCCAGCCACATCGGTTCGAACCAGGAGAACGGCACGTAGATCTCGGCGACGTCGATCTCGTCGATGGGGCTGGTGATCCCTGCGGCCTTCCACAGCGCGGCGGCCGCGTCCCGGCCCGCCTGCGGGTTGACCTGGTCCCGTCCGGAGAACGCGATCGGTTCGGTGCGCAGCGCGGTGGCATGAATCCATGCCACCGGATGGCCGCCGGCGACGCGAGCGTCTGCGGCTTGCTCGCCACCGATGACGATCGCCGCGGCCCCGTCCGACGACGGGCAGGTTTCGTCGAAACGGATCGGATCCCACAACATCGGCGAGTTCATCACCTTCTCCACGGTGATGTCCGGCTGGTGCAGGTGGGCCAGGGGGTTCTTCGCGCCGTTGAGCCGGTCCTTCACCGCGACCATCGCCCCGATGTGTGAGGGTGCCCCGGAGCGCCGGATGTAGGCGCGGATGTGCGGGGCGAAGTAGCCGCCGGCCCCAGCGCCGACCGGCTTGGTGAACGGCACCGGAATCGACAGCGCCCACATGGCATTCGATTCGGACTGCTTCTCCCACGCGACTGCCAGCACCCGGCGATACCTACCGGACTGCACCAGGCTGGCGGCAACCACCGCGGTCGACCCGCCGACCGATCCGGCGGTGTGCACGCGGATCAGCGGCTTTCCGGTGGCGCCCATCGCGTCGGCCATGAACAGTTCCGGCATCATCACACCCTCGAAGAAATCGGGGGCCTTCCCGACGACGACGGCGTCGATCTCGTCGAGGTCAGAGCCGCTGTCGGCCAGTGCGCGGTCGATCGCCTCCCGGACCAGGCCGTTCATCGAGACGTCGGTGCGCTTGGCGACGTACTTGGTCTGCCCGGTTCCCAGAACCGCGGCGAGGTGCTTTGCCGTTGCGGCTGCCATCATTCACCTTCCAGCACGGCGACCAGATTCTGTTGCAGCACAGGGCCGCTGGTGGCATGGGCCAGCACCCGACGGGCCGATCCGTCGAAGATGTGCCGGGCCGCGAAACCGATGCGCTCGAGGCCGGTGGAGAACATCGGGTTGGCCGCCAGGGCGCCGCCCGAAGGGTTGACCGCTGTCCCCTCGGGGAGTCCGATCGCCTCGGTCAGGATCAGTTGCTGATGGGTGAACGGCGCGTAGATCTCCGCCACGTCGATCGAGCCGAGATCCCCGCCGGTGGCGGCCCGCGCCGATGCGGCCGTCGACGGCGATGTGGTCAGGTCCCGGGCGCCGATCACCGGTGTTTCGATCCGGTGCTCGAAACCTGTTATCCAGGCGGGTCTTTCGCGCAGCTCCCGGGCGCGATCGCCGGCGGCGATGACGACGGCGGAGGCGCCGTCGGTGATGGGTGCGATGTCGTGACGGCGCAACGGGTCGGCGAAGAAGGGCCGGCTCAGCAACTCCTCGACGCTGACGGCCGGTTCGACCGAGTCGGTGCGCGGTGCGGCGGCCATGCTCGCCAGGGCCACCTCGGCCATCTCCTCCTGCGTCCACCGGCCGGACTCCAGTCCCAGGCGTGCCTGCAGGCCGGCCAGCGACACCGTGTCGGGCATCAGTGGGGCGACGGTATAGGGATCGGTCTGCAGTGCGAGCACCCGGCGCAACGTGCCGGCACTGGACTTCCCGAAGCCGTACACCAGGGCGGTGTCCACCTGGCCGGTGAGCACCTTGATGTAGGCCTCGTACAGCGCCCAGGCGGCGTCCATTTCCACATGGGACTCGTTGATCGGCGGAACCGCGCCGATCGCGTCGATCGCGTTGAGGAAGGAGAAGGCCCGTCCGGCGAGGTAGTCCGACGACCCGGAACACCAGAAGCCGATGTCGCGCTGGGTGATCCCCAGATCGTCGTAGAGGGCGGCGAAACAGGGCATCAACATCTCGACACCGTTGGTGGTGCCGGTGGTGCGGCGGACGTGCGGTGCGTGCGCGAAGCCGACAACCGCCACTTCTCTGCTCATGTGAGGCTTCCTCTAGAGGTGGTGCTTGTAGCTGTCGTAGTCGGCGTCGGGCTCGCCGGAGGGCTTGAAGTGTTCGATGTTGTCGATGCCCAGGCCCCACTCCTCGCGGGGTTTCCAGACCGCCTTGACCCGCAGCCCCATTCGGACCTCGGCGGCGTCGATCCCGGTGACCAGATGCAGGAAGGGGATGTCGGCGCCGTCGAGCAGTATGTAGGCCGCCACGTATGGCGGCTTGATCTTCTGCCCGGCGAACGGGATGTTGATGATCGCGAACGTCGTCACCGTGCCGGTGTCCGGCAATTCGACGAACTGGTCGAGTTCCTGCCCGGTGGAGGGATCGGCCTCCCGCGGTGGGAAGTACACCTTGCCGGTGTCCCCGCGACGGGCGCCGAGCAGTATGCCGGTCGCGAGGGCGCGCAGGTAGATGCTCTCCGGGCCGGACGCGCTGTGCTGCACGCGGAGCGTCTCCGGCGTCACGATCATCGAGACCGGGTCGCGGTCGTCGGCCCCGGGTTCGGTCGGGTGATCGGCGGGGCGATCCGGCGTGTCGCCGGGTACGAAGCAGGCGATGTCGGTGATCGCGCCGACCGGGGTGTCAACCCATCTGGCGTGCACCCGGAGGCCGATCGCCAGCGCTTCCGGGTCCCCGCCGGTGTCGACGGCGTGCAGCAGTGCGGTGTCGGCACCGTCGAGTGTGATCAGCGCCCAGGCGAACGGCCGGTCCAGCGGCTGGCCCTCCAGGGGCTGCGCCTGCCAGGACCATGACAGCACGGTTCCGGTGTCGCCGACGTGGACGATCTCGGTCAGCGGCTGGCAGCTGACCGGGTCGTACTCGATGACCGGAACGTGCACGCGACCGTCGGATCCGCGGCTGCCGACGATGCGCCGGTCCCGCAGTGCGGTGAAGAAGGCACCCAGCGTCGGTCCGACCGAACGGGTGTAGTCGAACGACAGGGTCAGCGGCGCCGAAAGCGGCGGTTCGTGGGAGTCTGTCAAGGCCATGATGGCCGGCGTGCTCTGGCTGACGCTCACGCCATCGAGTAGAACAGGTTCTAAGAATCGTGGCAAGGAACGCGCAAGGATCGTCCAGGGGACGGAAAGGCGGCACCGGATGAAGCTCGGCCTGCAACTCGGATACTGGAGCGCGCAGCCTCCCACCAACCACGCCGCACTGGTGGCGGCCGCCGAGGAAGCCGACTTCGACACGGTGTTCACCGCCGAGGCGTGGGGATCCGACGCGTTCACTCCGTTGGCCTGGTGGGGGCGCGAGACGTCCAAGCTGCGGCTTGGCACCTCAGTGGTGCAACTCTCGGCGCGCACCCCGACCGCCTGCGCGATGGCGTCGCTGACGCTGGACCATCTTTCCGGCGGGCGCCACATTCTCGGGCTGGGGGTGTCGGGGCCGCAGGTCGTCGAGGGCTGGTACGGCCAGTGCTTCCCCAAGCCGCTGGCACGCACCCGTGAGTACATCGACATCGTCCGTCAGGTGTGGGCCCGGCAGGCGCCGGTGACCAGCGCCGGCCCGCACTATCCGCTGCCGCTGACCGGGGAGGGCACCACCGGCCTGGGTAA
>JAUPLT010000011.1 GCA_030836785.1 Actinomycetota bacterium | reverse complement strand
GCTGGCGTTTCAGTGGGGCTGGGGCAAGAAAAAACCCCCGTCAGCGGGGACCGCTGTACGAGGGTTGCGCGCTGGTGCGAGTGGCTAGTCCCGGATGGGGGCGAGCGCGGCACCAGCGCGCTGGCCTACTACGAGCTTTCCTCCGGTACTCACATGGCGAAGGCTAGTCCCGGTACTGGTCAGCGTCAAATCCTCAGGCCGCTGCGGCGGGCGTTGAAGATTCCGCACGAGATTCCGCACGGCCTCGCGGGCCGTATGCCGCGACCACCCGCAATCCTCACCCGGGGCCTGCCGTGGCACGCCCGCGGTGGGATGATGTCCGCATGGCTGGATCCAGCAGCACGACGACAGTGATCCGCATCGCACCGACGGCTCATATCGCGTCAGCTTTCATCGCCCTCTGCCTCATGCTGTTCATGCCCTTCCTCGGGCGGCCGGGGTTGGCCCTACTGGTGATCCCGGTGCTGTTGTCGGTGGCTATCGAACGACTGCGCACCAGCGCCGACGCGGATACCGTGACCGCGCGCGGTCTACTGAGCAGCCGCACTGTGCGGTGGCCGCAGATCGAAGGGCTGGAGTTCACCCGCGGGCGCTGGGCCCGTGCCTGCCTGGCCGACGAATCCACGGTGCAACTTCCGGCGGTGACGTTCGCGACGCTGCCGACGCTGACCGCCGCCAGCAAGGGACGGGTACCCAATCCCTACCGGCGTTAGTCGCGCCGACGAGACGGGTGTGTCGTACGCAAATACGGGTCCGGTCCAGCTCTTGCCGGGACTCGCTCAGGCGAACGGGTTGGTGCCGTGCAGGACGAACCAGGCTGCGACCCCACCGACGGCCCCGAGGACGAGCACCGCTGCCGACCCGATGAAGGGCCGGCGAGCCCAGCCCCGACCGGCGTCGAAGCCATAGCGTCCCGGCCCGCAGAGGATCACCGCGGCGGCCAGCACGGTGAGTACCAGCAGGTACTCCGCGCCAGCGGATCCGAAGATCACCACGGCCCCATCCTGGCGCTGGGACGTGAACTCCACCACTAGGCTGTTGACCAGGAAACCGAGCGCCGCGGCGGCCGCCAGCGGAGTGAAAAGACCGAGCACCAGCAACACCCCGGCGGCGATCTGCGTCCCGGCGCCGACGTAGGTCAGCACGCCCGCATGCTGGTAACCGGCTTCGGCAAGCGTGGTCCTGAACCCGTCCAAGCCCTGTCCGCCCCACCAGCCGAACACCTTCTGAAGTCCATGGGCGATGAACACCGCCCCGAGTGTCAGTCGGAGCAGCACCAGGCCGAGGTCCTGGGTGCCGCGCCGGCCGGCCGCCTTGAGTTCGGCGGAGCCAGGCGCGATCTCAACCGGCGCGGCAGTCGGTTCTGAGTGCGGTTGCACATAGGGCAACGGCTCTGGATCGCCGATCAGTCCGTACGCCGTCGACGGGGGACCCGACGGCGCAGCGGCGACTGCGCCGTGCGGCGGGATCCTGGTCGTCTCGGCGTCGACGGGGGTGCCCCTGCCGAACATCTGCCCGGGGTTGTAACCGGCTTCCTGCGCCCAGGCCTGTCCCCCGGCCTGGGCGGGTTGCCCATAGGACTGCCCGTACCGCGCCGAGCCAAGATCATCCTCGGGATCGACCAACCTGGCGCTGGCCGGCCGCACCGTGGAGTCCTCGGGTCGCTGCCAGCCGGGATCGCTCGTCACCAGGCCAGCGTAAGTCCAGACCGTGCGGAAACCCGGGATTTGGGCGGTGCTGCGGCGGGTGACCTCGCCGCCGCGGCGCGACATTACGTAACCTGACGAGCATGCGATGGGGCCGACCGGTACGCACAGCAGCCGCCGTGGCGTGCGCCGCAACGACACTGGCGGTCGCGACTACCGGATGCGCCCGATTCGACGATGCCGTTTCCCAGCCCTTCACCACGCCGCCGGTGATGGCGCCGGGCCCGGCGTCCACTCCTCCCCCACCGCCGCCATTGCCCGCCAAGCCGTTCCCCAAGGTCTGCCCGGCCCCGGGTGTGATGCAGGGCTGCCTGGAGAGCACCAGCGGGCTCATCATGGGCCCCGACGGCAAGACCGCTCTGGTCGCCGAGCGCACCACCGGGGCGGTGAAAGAGGTCTCGGTGAGCGCCGAGCCGACCACTAAGACAGTCATCGGGGTCGACGGCAGTGGCGACGGCGGTCTGATGGACATCGTGATGTCACCCACCTACACGCAGGACCGGCTGATGTACGCCTACATCAGCACTCCCACCGACAACCGGGTGATTCGCATCGCCGACGGCGATGTTCCCAAGGATCTGCTGACCGGAATCCCGAAGGGCGCCTTCGGCAACACCGGCTCGTTGGTGTTCACCAGCCCGACCACGCTGGTGGTCCAGACCGGCGACGCCGGCAACCCGGGGCTGGCCAATGACCCGAAATCTCTGGCGGGCAAGGTGATCCGGATCGAGCAGCCGACCACCGTGGGTCAGGCTCCGCCTACCACCGCGTTGTCGGGGATGGGCTCCGGCGGCGGAATGTGCCTCGACCCCGCCGACAAGGCGCTCTACATCACCGACCGCACCCCCGCCGGCGACCGGTTGCAGCGCCTTGGCCCCGACGGTAAGGCCACCACAGTGTGGACCTGGCCGGATCGCCCTGGTGTCGCCGGGTGCGCGGCACTCGAGGGCACCGTTCTGGTGAATCTGGTCAACACCAAGCAGACCGTGGCGGTCCGCCTGGCGCAGGCCACCGGCGCGGTGACCGGCGATCCGGAGGTGGTGCGCCAGGACAAGCACGGCCACGCCTGGGCTCTGGCAGTGTCACCGGACGGCAACATCTGGGGCGCGACGGTCAACCGGACCGCCGGCGACGCGGAAAAATTGGACGACGTCGTCTTCCCACTGTTCCCGCAGGGCGGTGGATTCCCGCGCTCCAACGCCGACGTGACATAGCGCCAACGTGACCCTGGGGCCGACGGACACAGCCCCGACCTGACATGGGTCGGTTAGCCTCGCCGGGCACCCGCCGGACCGCAGCCCCGCGGCCGCGACTGGGTCGGGCGGCGATCAGCCGGCCGCACCGCCCCGGAAGGCCAACAACAGGCCCGGATCGAACGTCGACCGAGCCGCCACCGAGGCCGCGGCCGCGGAAACCACCACTGCCGCAGCGTCGTCGTGGCCCTTGGGGAAGACGATTTCAGCGCTGTCGGGGCCGTCGCGGTGAGCCATCAACCAGTCGTAGAGAAGCCAGTCCAGGGCACAGGTCACCGCGAGCGGGTCGGCTTCGGGCATTGCGGACGCTTTCACCACCGTCCGCAACGCATCCTGGTGCTCGCTGCGGGCACCCTCCTTGTTCGCCCCGGAACTGTCGAACATCAACATCGACAGCGTCAGCGGAAACCGTTGTCCCGCTTCTGTTCGTACCACCCAGCGTCCGCCGGTCCACGGTCGTTCCGGATCCACCTGGTGGAATTCTCCGAAGCCTCCGACCACACCGACATCCGGTTCGTCCAGTTCACCGTCGAGCGGTGCGGGGCCGAGCAGCCCGAGGGGTTGGCGGGCGCGGATCGAGAACAGCGCTGCCGTGCCGACGATCTTGCCCGCCCGCACGTCGGCAGCCAGTCCGGCCTTCTCCAGCGCTGCCGCGTACTCGAAGCACAGCCGGTCCAGGGTGCGATGCAATTCGAGAACGTCATCGCGTTCGTCGGCTCCTGCCGGTGGCCGCCCGCCCCCCAGGATGTCGCCGAAGCGTCCGGCCGCGGCGATGAGGGCGTCGTCCAAGGCTTCCAGGTGTGTGGCGATGAGGCGGTCGGGTTCATCGTCATCGGCCACCAGTGCCTGCAGCGACGTCGGGG
>JAUPLT010000193.1 GCA_030836785.1 Actinomycetota bacterium | reverse complement strand
CTGAAGAAACTGCAGGAACAGCTCGCCGCTGAGACCGCGGCCCGGGAGAAAGCTGAGCAGACGGCCGCTGCAGCGCAGCTGCGCATCGACCGCGCCACCGCCAAGGGCCTACCGGCGGCTCTGGCGAAGAAGCTCGTCGGCACCACAGCCGACGAGCTGGATGCGGAGATCGACGAACTGCTGCCACTGGTGGCGGCTGCGCTGGGCCCGGTGGTGGAACGGGTCGGGGGACTGGTCGAGCAGGTGATCCGGGCGTCGGCCCGGTGAGTTAACCCGTCGTTACCGCGGCGATCTCGGCCATCGCTGCTGTCATCGCCGCCACCATCGCGGCGATGCTCGCCCGCCGCACCGCGTCGACAACAACCGCGTCGATGCCGTCGAGGTCGCCGTCGTTGGCATGGAGAAGCTCGTCGCCGCCCAGGACAAGAGGATCGGAGCGTTGGAGCGCGAGCTGCAGACCGTCAAAGACGCATTGATGGATGAGCAGAGGCAGCACGCAGCCACCCGTGAATTACTGAGGATCGCCATGCGGCACATCCGAGACATGCTGTCGTGGCTCGGCTCGGCTCGGCTCGGCTCGGCACGGCTTGGCTCCGACCGCGCCGCAGACCCGCCCCCGGTGCCCGAAGAGCTCACCCACCAATTATGAGCCAGCTATGAAACCAGCAGCAGCGGGACCCCGGCACGGAATGGCTGGATCAGGCACGGAAACCGAAGATCTGCTGAGGTATCGAGCTTCCCACAATCGGTAGGTGCGACTACTGCGACTGATTACAGACGACATCGCCTGACTCATGTCGGCGGAAATCCGGCGACGGCGGTCTCGGCGGCCTGGGTTATCCGCTCAGTGTGGCCGAGTCGGGCAGCCAAGACTGGCGTCGGCCGCCCTAGCCGCGTCACGTAGGTTCTTAGCGAGTACAACCCAGGATGAAGCGCAGCTCTCAAACGAAAGTCATCATGCCCGAGGACCAGATCTCAGACGTTCCACCGAACCACCTCTCCATTGATCCGCACAGCCCCTTCTATAGCGAAGAGGTGCTGATCCGCGACGTGGGTATTCGCTTCAACGGTGTCGAGAAGACCAATGTTCACGAATACAACGTGGCCGAGGGGTGGGTGCGTGTTGAAGTCCCCACCGCCAAGGATCGCCGCGGAAACCCGATGGTGATCAGGCTCAGCGGCACGGTCGAACCGTACTTCCGCTCAGCGGAATAGCGGAGATTCGTTCAGAAGTTGTGGCAGGCGTTGATGGCCCTGCCGATCGGACCGTTGGACGAGTCCATGATGTCGTCACTGACGCCCGCCCACCGTTCGTAGCCGAGGATCCCCTCCAGGGTGTTCACCTGCTGCTGACGCTGCCCCGGAGGTGCGGCCAGGAGCACCGCGAGCCCGACCCGCAACTGTTGTTCCAGCTTCGGATCGCCACTGATCCGTCCCCAGATGATGGGGTCGTTCTGCTGCATTGACGACATGATCTGCTGTTCCGAGCAGGTCGTGGTGTTCAGATCATCGGCGTGGGCCGACCCTGCCAGCGCAACCGCAAGACAGGTCAGACCAACGGTCGTGCCCAGTTGTGAAAGCCTGCGCACACCCTTGTTTGTATCGCTCATGGTGGGGATCGTACTAATGCCCGGATCTCGATGTCCTGTCTGCGTCCTGTCTGCGTCCTGTCTGCGTCCTGTCTGAGTCCTGCCTGAGTCCTGTCCGTTCGGCGGTGACGTACCCGGTAGCGATGGGGTCGAACGCGGCGTGTGCCTCGGGGAGCGGAGCGAGGTCCTGACCGAGTTCGGTGATCGACTCGGCCTCCAGAAATGCGCACGGTCCGGCCCGGCCGACAGGCCCTCACTCGGCGCGTTGGGCTGGCGACCGCAGCGTTGCTCCTGATTACTCCATCAAGCGCCTGGTTGACGCGACCCTGTCCGCATTTCCGGACACCCAGATCGTCGTCGCGGCGGTCGACCCCGAAATCACCCGTCAGTTCCTGGCCGCTCCGTGAAGAATGACAAGAGCTGCGTCTCGGAGATATCGAACCGGCGGAAGATCGCGTCGGCTACCTGAGGTAATCCGTCGCCCCGGCATCTTGCGCTGCCCCGCAAGGGAGTCCACGCTGGAAGAAGTCCCGTGGCACCGAGGTCTGACGGCCGTCACCGGCGGCGTCGCGCCTCGGGTCACATCGATTTCGATGAGGAGGGCAACATGAAGACCAGAATCAAGACGGCGTTAGCGGCCACCGCGGTCGCAGTCGTCGCCACGGCGACCGCGGTACCGGCAGCGGCGGCGCCCTATCCGATTGTGGGCAAACTCGGCAGTGCACTGAACATGACCGACTCGGTGGGCCAGGTCGCGCTCAGTTGGACAGTCGCCGGGCTCAAGCCTTGCAACGATGTCATGCCGGGCTACCGGGTGGCTGGCACCCTGTGGGAGGCGACGGCCACCGTCAAGGCCATCCGGGGAAGCGTCACGCCCGCCGTTTCCCAGTTCAACGCCGTCGCCCCGAACCAGGCCGCGTACCGCGTTCTGTGGCAGGTGGCGAGTCCGGCCAACATCAGTGCCGCCACCATCCCGCAGGGTGCGTCGGCGACCGGGAAGATCCACTTCGACGTCACCGGTCCCGCGCCCACCACGGTCACGATGAACAACGGAATGGAGGACCTGATGATCTGGGGGCCATAGCCGCCGGAGCCCGAGTCGGCTTCTGATCGGAGACGGTCTGTATTACCTGTTCCTGAGCAACTAGCGAACCCTGGTCGCTAGCTCCGCGAGGTGAGTACTTATCGCGGCGCGTATTGCCGCGGGGGAGTCCAGTGGTGGCTCGGACAGCGCATGAAGAGCTAGACCGTCGATCAACGCATGCAAGCGCACGACTTCGGTCTCAAGGTCGCGACTTGGAGATACGAGATTCGCGACTGCCAACTCAGACAGCACATTGCGCACCGCGCCACGGACTACAAGATCGAGGCTGTGCGCCTTGACGGCCAGCTCCGGATTGGCGATACGACGGGTCAGCAGGGTGAACCAGATCTGCGCCTCAGCCTTGCGCTGTTGATCGAGTGGAAGCATCTCTTCGACGGCCTTCTGGAGCACAGCACGGTCCGGCTCGTCGAAGTCGAGCGCCCCTATCCGCCCGGCAATGCTGACGAGCATCTCGCCCATCGCGAAGAGAAGGAGGTCGTCATTGGACTTGTAGTAGTGGCGAATTGCGCCGACAGACCAGCCTGTTTCTGCAGCAAGAGCGCGCACCGTTACCGCGCCCACGCCCTCGCGTAAGAGTATCCGCCACATTGCGGCCGCAATCTCGCGCTTCCGCTCGTCGTGATCAACCATCTTTGGCAACGGCCGCTCCGCTCCGGCAATGACTGCTGTCGATACCCTTGTTTTAATACAGTGTACTATTTCGGCTGGTACCGAACTGTCGTCGTGTCCAGACCCATGATTCGTACCCAGAGGTAGAGGAAGGCGGCGGTATGCCCGCACCATCAGCAGAGGTATTCGATCGCCTGCGCAGGCTGGCCGCGATCGGGGATATCGATGCACGTCCGAGCACGTCGATCATCGAGGTGTTCACCGGCAAGCCGTTGACGACCATCCCGGTGGGTACTGCCGATGACGTCGAAGCGGCCTTCTCGGAAGCCCGCGCGGCGCAGGTCGAATGGGCAAAGCGTCCGGTCAGCGAGCGGATTGATGTGGTACGCCGATATCGGGATCTTGTGATGCGGAATCGCGACTTCCTGATGGACCTGCTCCAGGCTGAGGCAGGTAAGGCGAGGTGGGCGGCGCAGGAAGAAGTCATCGACTTGGTCGCGAATGCGAATTATTACGTCCGTGTTGGCGCAGCCTTATTGAAGCCGCACAAGGTGCAGGCGTTGCTGCCGGGGATCGGCAAGACCACCGTGGCGCACCAGCCCAAGGGTGTGGTCGGGGTTATCTCGCCGTGGAACTATCCGATGACCCTGACCGCGTCGGACTCGGTGCCGGCGTTGCTGGCCGGCAACGCGGTGGTGCTCAAGCCGGATAGCCAGACGCCGTACTGCGCACTGGCCTGTGCCGAACTGCTGTATCAGGCTGGTTTGCCGCGAGGGTTGTACGCCGTGGTGCCCGGTCCGGGCTCGGTGGTGGGTACCGCGATCACCGACAACTGCGACTACCTCATGTTCACTGGTTCGTCGGCGACCGGAATCCAGCTTGCCGAGCATGCTGGCCGCCGCCTCATCGGCTTCTCGGCCGAGCTCGGGGGTAAGAACGCGATGATCGTGACCCGCGGTGCCAATCTCGACAAGGTGGCGAAGGCCGCTACCCGGGCCTGCTTCTCCAACGCTGGCCAGCTGTGCATCTCGATTGAACGGATCTACGTCGAAAAAGGCATTGCTGAGGAATTCACCCGAAAGTTCGGCACTGCGGTGCGAAACATGAAACTCGGTACCGCATACGACTTCTCCGTCGACATGGGCAGTCTCATCTCAGAAGGTCAGCTGAAGACGGTCTCAGGTCACGTCGACGACGCAACGGCGAAGGGCGCCAGGATTATTGCGGGTGGAAAGGCGCGGCCCGACATCGGGCCGCTGTTCTACGAACCGACCGTGCTGGCTGACGTCACCCCCGAAATGGAATGCGCCGCAAACGAAACGTTCGGACCATTGGTGTCCATCTACCCGGTTGCCGATGTCGATGAAGCCGTCGAGAAGGCCAACGACACCGAATACGGCTTGAACGCCAGCGTGTGGGCGAGCTCCACCGCCGAGGGCGAGAAGATCGCCGCCAGACTGCGGTCCGGGACGGTGAATGTCAATGAGGGCTACGCGTTTGCGTGGGGAAGCCTCAGCGCACCGATGGGTGGCATGGGATTGTCCGGAGTCGGGCGCCGGCACGGACCTGAAGGACTCCTCAAGTACACCGAATCGCAGACGATCGCCACCGCGCGGGTACTCAATCTCGATCCGCCATTCGGAATGTCATCGGCGTGGTGGCAGAAGGCGCTGTTGCCGATGGTCCGCACGGTGATGATGCTCCCCGGCCGGAAGTGAGACTGGCCCGGCTGGAATGTGTCCCCTGTTGGGGGCGTAGGGACGGCGGCGAAGTATGAACAAGGGCGAAGTGTGAAGGAGCCCCAAGGCGGCGAGCCCGAGCGCGCACACAGGGGCGAACACCGGGGCTTGGTGGTTGGTGCGGCCGGGATGATGGCCGCCGGATTCCTGACCACCTTTTTGTCCCCGTTGCTTGCCGTGTCCTTCGCCCGCGAGTTTCACTTCGGGATTGCATCGGCGGGTCTGCTGGTGGCGTGCGGACAAGGCGGGGTCGCCTTATCCGCATTCGGAGTTCTGCCCGCGCTGCCGCGTCTGGATCGACGCAAGGTCGGGATCGCTGGAGCACTTCTCGCCGCGGCGTGTCTTTCGTTGACAGGCTTTGCAACCGGGTTCGGCGTCGTGCTGGCGTTGCAGATCATGACGGGGATAGGGGCAGGGTTGTGCTACGCGTGCGCGAACTCCGCCCTGGCCTACGCACGGCTCCCGGAACGCGCTTTCAGCATTGTCACCATCACATGGATGCTGGTGGGAGCACTGATGCTCACACTCGGCCCGAGCCTGCACGACATCTGGCCGAAGGTTGGTATCTACCTCGGGATCGCCGTCGCGGAATTGCTGTGCATCGCACTCATCGTGCGGTTGCCGGATGTGCGATTCCTGCCGAAGGACGACACCCCTTCGGTCAAGCCAGGCGAGGAGGTGAGCGGACAAGGGCTGTCGTGCGACGAAGGTCGGACCGGACTATCGGAACGACTGCGCATCGTCGGTCCGGCAGCACTTCTCGTGGGCGTCATGGGCGTTCTGGAAATCGGGAACGCGATGGTCTGGACGTTCGCTGAGCCGATCGGGGAGCAAGCCGGACTCTCTGTGCAGACCACGGCGATGTTTCTGGGTGCATCCCAACTCATTGGATTGGTCGGAGCCGGAATCACAATGGCGTTCGGCGCCAAAGTGGGCAAAATGACACTCATCGTCCCGGCTGTTGCCGCGTTGGGTGCGGGCAATCTGCTGGTCGGTACAGCGGCCAGTCCCGCGCCGTTCATTGCGGGATTCCTCGCAATCAACCTCGCGTTCTTTTGCGTCACTCCGCTCTTGTTGGCGTTGGCAGCCGAACTGGATACGAATTCGGGCCGGCTCGTCGTTCTGGCCGGCGGTACCGCGTTGGTGGCCGGCGCTATCGCCCCGGCACTCGCAGGTGTGATTGCCGGGACAGACGGACATTGGTCCCGGCTGGGTGTGACGAGCTTGGTCCTGATGTTGGTGTCCGTGCCACTGCTGGTCCTTCCGGTCCGCACCGCGAAGCGCCGCGTGGGCTCAACCGCCGATCTCGCCACCGACATGCACGCCAACTGAAAACCAGATCAGAAAGGTCCCTCAGCCAGATGAACGGTCCAACCACTTTCGAGGACATTCCACGGCCAACAAACAGGCTGCCGGTCTTGGGGGATGCACTCCATCTCGATTCCGACCACCCGACCCAGAGTCTGATGGATCTGGCCGACGAACTCGGCCCGATCTACAGCCTGGTTGCGCCCGGCCAGGATCTGGTCGTCATTACCGGCGGCGACCTTGTCGAAGAATGTCTGGACGAGAGCCGGTTCGAAAAGAACAACTCACCCGAACTCGTGACCATGCGGGAGATTGTCGGCGACGCCATCTTCAGTGCGTGGACCGACGAACCCGCATGGAAGAAGGCCCACAACATTCTGTTGCCCGCCTTCGCACCCCAGGCCATCAAGGGCTACACCGCGAAGATGGCCGATATCGCCGACCAACTGGTCATGAAGTGGGCCCGGCTGAACCCCGGCGACCCCGTCGACATCGTCTCCGATATGACCAAGTTGACCTTCGACACCATCTGCTTGGTGTGCTTCAGCTATCGTCCCGGGTCGTTCTATCGCCAAGATATGCCACCGATCGTGGTGGCTATCGAGGAGGCGATCGCCGAATGTGTCAACCGCCCAAGTCGATTGCCCGGCGAGGACATCTACGAGGCGATCAAGGGGCGGAGCAGGTACAAGGAGAACGTCAGTTTCGCCAACAACCTGGCAGACGAGATCATTGACGAACGGATCCGCAGCGCCGACGTCGGGAAGAACGGCGACGTTCTCGATCTCATGCTGACCCAGGCTGACAAGGGCAGCGGCCAGAAGTTGGACCGGCTCAACATTCGTCAGCAGATGCTGACCTTCCTCGCCGCAGGTTACGACACCACCAGCGGAATGCTCATGTGGACCGTCTACTACCTTGTGAAAAATCCCGAGGCCTTGGCCAAGTGCTACGCGGAGGTCGACGAGGTATTCGGAGATGACTTGTCCGTCCTCCCGACCGAGACGCAAATCTCCAAGTTGCCTTATCTGCTGCAGTGCATGAAGGAGGCGCTTCGGCTGTGGCCGGTCGGCGCGGGATTCCAACTCCGTCCGCTGGCCGACGAAGTGATCGGTGGCAAGTACCGGGTAAAGAAGGGTCAGCCCATCCTGATCCTGACCCCGCAGATACAACGCGACCCTTCGATCTTCCCCGACCCGGAGAAGTACGACCCCGATCGGTTCCTGCCGGAGGTTGAGGCATCTCGGCCGCACTGGGCGTGGATGCCGTTCGGCAACGGTCAGCGGGCCTGCATCGGCCGTCACTTTTCGTTCTACGAATCCCAACTGCTACTCGGCCTGATCCTGCAGCGGTTCAACCTCATTGATTCGTTTGACTACCAACTGGAAATCAAAGACTTCTTCGCGATCAAGCCGGCCAACCTCACCATCACGGTCAAGCCCCGAGAGGGCCGCGAGGCAGCAGTGCTCGCAGGCCCGCGGTCTACCGCCGCCGCCGAGACGCCCGTCGAAGCAGTGGCGTCACATCGCGTCGTTTCCGATTACGGCGGAGGAAACCCGATTCTGGTGCTGCACGGCTCCAATCTGGGGACCTCCGAGAGGATCGCCAACGAGATCGCCGAAGACGGCCGCGCCCGCGGCTTCACCGTGACCCAGGGTGCGCTCGACGACCACGTCGGCTTGCTGCCGACGACCGGACTGGTCGTCATCTGTACGTCGTCCTACAACGGCAACCCACCCGATAACGCTGTCGAATTCCACCGTTGGCTGAGCAGCGGAGTCCCTTCCGGCTCGTTGGAGGGCGTGACGTACGCGGTCTTCGGGGCCGGAGATCGGGTGTGGGCGTCCACCTTCCAGAAGGTGCCGGCAGAGGTCGATGACATGCTCGAAGCTGCGGGGGCGGCTCGCTTTGTAGAGCGCGGCGCCGCCGACGCCTCCGACGATTTCGACGGCATGTTCCGCGATTGGTACGCCTCATTCTGGAACAAGGCGGGTGACGCTCTCGGATTGGCGCCGCAGGCCGACATCGCGGTCGACAGGAACCGCTATGAGATAACGGCGACTGGGCAGCGCCTGCACGGGTCGTTCTTCTCATCCTTGGATGCCGCAGCGTTTCGCATGCTCGAGAATCGGGAGTTGCTGACCAGGGTCGGTCAGACTGGTCAGGCCCCCCGGTCCACCCGGCATATCGAATTCCAGCTGCCCGCGGGAGCCACCTATCGCACCGGTGACCACATTGCGCTGCTTCCCCGCAATGCCGCCGAGGTCGTCGGTCGCGCTGCCGCTCTGGCTGAACTCGACCTCGACGAGTTGGTGATGATCCGACCGAACACCGGGGCGCCAAGTCACCTGCCGTTGGACACGCCGTTCGTGGTCTCCGAGATACTTTCCGCGCGAGTCGAACTGCAGGCTCCGTTGACGCGCGCTCAGATCAGGACGTTGGCCGAATTCGCCACGGACCCGGACGAACAGGCGGAGCTTGCAGCTTGGGCGGCCGAGGGTGAAGAGAATGTGACCAGATACCGCGAGGAGATCCTCTTCAAGCGGGTGTCTCTGCTCGATATGGTGCAGCGGTACCGATCCATCGACGTCCCCCTCAATACCTGCCTTGACCTGTTGCCCGGTTTAGCCCCCCGGTATTACTCGATCTCGTCGTCGCCGATGGCGCATCCGGATCGCTGCAGCATCACAGTTGGAGCCCTTCGGGCACCGGCGCGCAACGGCATTGGGATCTATCACGGGACCTCGTCGAACTTCCTCGCCCGAACCGAGCCCGGCACCATGGTGCCGGGATTCATCCGTCCGCCGGGTCTGCCCTTCTACGTTCCTGACGATCCGGCCACACCAATGATCATGATCGCCACCGGAACCGGGCTCTCACCGTTCCGCGGTTTCCTGCAGGAGCGGGCAGCGCAAGGGGCCAGCGCCACGCTCGGGCCGGCGCTGCTGATCTACGGATGCCGTTTGCCCGATTCGGATTTCATCTACGAAGACGAGATTCGACAGTTCGAATCCGACGGTGTGGTCAAGATCGTGACTGCGTACTCAGCTGTGCAGGACGGCACCCGCTGGCGGGTTCAGGACGCCGTGCGCTGCCATGCTGACGAGATTCTCGAGCTGATGGCGGCCGGAGGCAATACCTATGTCTGCGGGGGAGCCGGCACCGTCGCGCCCGCGTTGCGGGGTGCCTTTGCCGAGATATATCAGCGGTACGCGGGTGTCTCCGCCGATGAGGGCGTGGCGTGGCTCGAGGAACTGCGCGCGACGAACCGCTATCTCGAGGACGTCTGGGCAGCGCACTGACTTATGGCTACCGAGAGGACGCTTCTGCCCGGAGGAAGCAATGGCAACGTGTGAGATAACGGTCAACGCGACCGCCGCCCACGTGATGGATGTGTTGGCAGACCTGCCCGGCATGCTCGAGTGGTCCGCCGCCGACTCGGTGGCAGTCATCGAGCGCGACCCGGCGGGCCGGCCGACCCTTGCCCGCTGGCGGGAAAGATACGGACCGCTGCCTGACGAATTTCTTCTGGAATACCTCTGGAACGGCGATGAAAGTGTCCGCTGGAGGCTGGTGGAGGGACGAATCCTGAAGAAAGAGGATGGCTGTTGCAGCTTGACAGTTGCCGGTGACGGCCGGACCAAGGTGGCCTACAGCCTCGAACTCGGGATAGGGCTGTGGATTTGGTCTGGCATCCGGTCGCGAGTTGAATCGTTGATCGTCACCAGCACCCTGACAGCACTCAAGCGTCGCGTCGAATTGGGATAGTGCCGTCCCGACTTGCCGAGGTGGGCCGGCGACCAGGGTTCGCTGGCTGTTCCTGAGATACCAGGCGGGCGGCGGACTTTCTTGAGTCCACCGCTGTCTTGGGGTAGCTTCGGCGCCGGTTCCCGGGTGCGGGCGAAGTTGCGGCGCTTGGCTCCCGGGTGGGCATTCCCGGAAGGAGACGACGGCTCGGCATGTTCATCACACGTTTCGCGGCGGCCGCCATGATCGCCGTCGCCGCCGGTGTGGGACTCCCCGCCGGCGCGGTGGCGGCCCCGAAGAACTACTGCACCGAACTCAAGGGCATCGAGACCAGCGGGGTGTGCACGATTCAGCTGACCGATCCCGGTTACACCGTCGACATCAGCTTTCCGACCGCTTACCCCGACCTGAAATCGGTCGCCGACTACATCTCCAAGACTCGGGACGGCTTCCTCAGTACTGCCCGCAGTTCCGCCCCGCGGGTACTGCCCTATGCGCTGAGCATCACCGCCGCGAAGTACGGTTCGGCGATCCCGCCGCGCGGAACCACCGGGATGGTGCTGACGACGTACCAGAACACCGGCGCCGCACACCCTCAGACGTCCTACAAATCGTTCAACTGGGATCAGACCTACCGCAAGCCGATCACCTGGGAGACGCTGTGGCAGCCGACCGCCGACCCGCTTCCGGTGGTGTTCCGCACGGTTCAGGCCGACGTGAATGCCCAAGCGGGGCAGCCGGTTCCGATCTCGCCCGAAGCCGGTCTGGACCCGGCCAACTACCAGAACTTCGCCATCACCAATGACGGGGTGATCTTCTTCTTCAGCAGGGGCACGCTCCTGCCCGACGCGGCCGGCGCCCCGGAGGTGCTGGTTCCCCGTTCGGCAATCGACCCGATGCTGGCCTGAATCAGGATGTTCGGCCGGCCGCTCACGAGCACCCCGCCAGGGGCAGCGGATTGACCGCCAGTACCCGCGTCGTGCCGTCGACGAGCCAGCGCGCACCAGGGTTCTGCAGCGCCGCCTGGTAGACCGCACCGGCCGCGGGACCGGTGAGTTCGCCGCAGGCGACCGCACGGCGTGCCGTCGACGCGTTCATGAAGTCCGACAGCGGGGGGCCCGGCCATACCGCAGTGGCTGGGTCGTCGTTGCGGCCGGGAAGCGGCTCGTGGACCGTCACCCGCTCGGGGGAGAAGGGCTGCCGGGGGGCTCCGCCCGGTAGCGCGGCGGCGCTGGCGATCAGCGCGCGGAGCCGATCGCGGGCATCGCGCTGGGCGGGGGTGAGCCCCGTCTCGAACTGCTGGTTGAGTGCGTACACCCGCACCTGCGCCGGTTCGCCGTGGTCGTTCGCCAGCACCGTCGTGGTGGCCAGATCGGTCATCCGCGGGGCACCGAAGTCGATGCTGCCGCCGAGCAGGCCGCTGGACCGGGCCGCGGCCACGAACTGTTGCACGTCGGCCGGGTCGACCCGGGCCACCTCGTAGCGCGCCGGAACGGGCTGCAGAGCCGGGGCGGGGATCACGGTGAGCACCCGGCCGTCCCCGTACATCGCCAGCGACGGCGACTGCATCGCGTAGATGACCGATGGAACCATGCCGCCGGCGGACATCACCATGAACACCATCCGGTCGGCCGGCAGTGCGGTGGCGCGCGGGGTGGAGCCCGGCGCGCAGCCGGTCATCGTCACCCAAGCCAGCAGTGCCGCCGCCGCCCGGAGTCGCTGCGACCTCACAAAAGTCAATCTATGCCCTGTCCGGCCGTGGCGTACGGTCCTGCGGCTGGCCGTTGTGATGGGATCGACCGCATGGCGGCACGGATCGCGGCCCTGATGGCGGCTGCCCTGACAGCAGGGTGCGCCGCAGCGGTGTCGCAGACCCCCGTCGCGACACCGATCCCGGCATCCCCGGCGGCCGTCGCGGCGGCAACTTCGCCGGCTGCGCCGGCGGCGTCGGCTCCCGAGCCCCGGCCGGCCGGCGTCCACCCCGTCACCGCCACGGACCTCGGTGCCAGTTGGCGCCCGGGATGCCCGGTCGGACCGGCCGACCTGCGCCGCGTTGAGCTGGACCACCTCGGTAACGACGGAATCCTGCACCGCGGAAACCTGGTGGTGCACCGCGACGTCGTCGACGATGTGATCGCCATCTTCGCCGACCTGGTCAGGATGCGTTATCCCATCGAACGCATCCGGACCGTCGAGCACTATCCCGGCGCCGGGGACGAGGCCTCCATGCGCGACAACAACACCTCGGCGTTCAACTGCCGGCCGCTGCCCGGCAGCACCCGGTGGTCCGAGCACGCGTACGGACGCGCGATCGACGTCAACCCGCTGGTCAACCCCTACCTCGACTCCGCCGGTGATCTGCAGCCCGCGACCGCACGGCGCTATCTCGACCGCACCCGGGACGACCTCGGACTGCTGCACCCCGGCGACGCCGCGGTGACCGTGTTCACCGACCGCGGCTGGACGTGGGGCGGGACCTGGCGCGACCCGGTCGACTACCAGCACTTCGAGGCCGGCTGAGCGGTACACCGGACGGTTCGTCCAGGCGCTCTGGCGCGATCCGGCGTGGCCGGGCCGACCCATCACCGACAATGGGCGGATGGCGACCCAACAGCGGCAACGGCTCGGGATCCAGGACGCGCTCTGGCTGGAGATGGACCGACCGAACAACCTGATGGTGGTCGACTCGGTCATCTGGACTGCCGAGCCGCTCGATTTCGGCAAGGTCCGCAAGGTGGTCACCGAGCGACTGCTGCGCCGCTACCCGGTGTTCCGCAGCCGCGCGGTTCAGGACGACGACGGAAGCTGGTGGTGGGAGCCCGACCCGCACTTCAAATTCGACAACCACGTCGCCCTGGTGTCACTGGCCAATCCCGACGATCCGCGGGCGTTGCAGGAACTCGTCGCCGCCCACCGCACCGAGATGCTTGACCGCGAACGGCCACTCTGGCAGGCCATCTGGGTGCGTCGCTACCGCGAGGGCAGCGCGATGATCCTGCGCAGCCACCACGCCATCGCCGACGGTATGCGGATGGTGCAGTTGTCGATGAGCCTGTTCGACGCCGAACCCGACGGCGGGCCGATCCTCGCCCCGGCGGTGGCCCAGGTCGCGGCCCGGCCGCACCCGCCCGGTCAGCCGCTGGCCAGCCGGTTGCGTTCTGGTGTGGCCGGTGTCGCGCATCGGGCCGGCGCGACGGTGTCCCGGGCCACCGGCGTCCTCAGCGGGCTGACTGATGCCCCGGTGGCGCTGCAGCAGGCCGGACGGTTGGGCCGTTTCGCCCTGCGTAATCCGTTGGGTGCCGCCGACACCCTGGTGCATGCCGCCCAGGCCACCGGTGCGGGCATCGCCGACACGGTTCGTTCGGCGCTGCCCGGCGGTGGACGGCTGGTCGATGTGTTCTCCGGCGCCCCCGGCGATGTGGACACACTGCGCAAACTGCTGCTGGGCACCCGCAACGACGTGACGATCTGGACCGGCACCGCCGGTGGGGCCAAGAGTGTGGCCTGGTCGGAGCCGCTGTCCCTGCCCGCGGTCAAGGCGGTCGCCGCGGCCAACCAGTGCACGGTCAACGACGTGCTGGTGGCCACCGTCGCCGGGTGCCTGCACGACTACCTGCAGGCTCACCAGGCCCGCTGCTCGTCGGTGACTTTCATGGTGCCGGTCAATCTGAAACCGCTCGATCTGACCTTGCCGGAAACCCTGGGCAACGAGTTCGCGCTGGTCCAACTCGAACTGCCCACCGATGAACCCGACGCCCACGAGGTGCTGGCCGTCGCCAAGCGGCGGATGGACCGAATCAAGAACGGTCACGAAGCGGCCGTCGCGTTCCGGTTCCAGGAGACCATCGCCGGGTTCAGCCGCGGACTCTACGAAGCCTCGGTGGACCTGTTCGCCAATCGCACGGTCGGCACCCTGACCAACGTGCCCGGGCCGCCCGATCCCGTGTATTTGGCGGGCAGCCTGGTCGACGGGATGGTCGGCTGGGCCCCGATCTCCGGGGATCAGCCGATGAGTTTCACCATCTACAGCTACAACGGCGAGGTGACGGTCGGGATCGCCTGCGACACCGCACTGGTGCCGGACCACGAGATGATCGTCGACGGTTTCTCCGCGGCGTTCGGCCGACTCGTCGAGGCCACCCCGAGCGCGGATCTGATGCAGATCACCTGGGGGAGCGCGGGGAGTTTCCGGCAAGGTCCCCGGAGAGGTCCCCGGAAAGGTCACGACCGAAAGCGATAAGCGCCCGTCGGCCGATGGCCAGGATCCGCTCGTCGAAATCACCGCCGCGGTAGGACAGTTCCAGCACCCGGTCCGCCATCTCGACGGCCACCAGCATCGTGCGCGGGTCGGTGTCGGCGGGGATCAGCCCGGCTGCCAAAACGATTCCGTGCATCCGGTCGGCCAGGGTCTGCATCCGGGTCCGGACGTAGCCCGTGACGGCGGGGGAGGTGCGCCCGCCCATCCACATCCGCGCGGTGCTCGGGTGCTGGCGGTAGTACTGCACGTGCAGGGCCATTTCGTTGTCGAGCAGGTCGGCGACCGACTCGATCCGCCAGGTGCGTTCGGCCTCCACACATCGCGTGTCCAGTTCGGCGCACTGCCGTTCGAGTAGTTCGCCCAGGATCGCCTCGCGGTCGGGGAAGAACCGGTACAGCGACGGGTAGGACACCCCGGCCCGGTCGGCAATCGCCCGGGTGGTGGCGGCGTCGACGCCTTCCTCGTCGGCGATCGCGGCGGCCGCGTCCAGAATCCTGATCACCGTCTGGCGGCTGCGCTCCTGCACCGGCGCCCGGCGGGCCGCGCTGGCGATCGTCACAGTCGGCCCCTTTTGGTCGATTCCCTTGACAGCCATCCACAAAACTATAACATTGTTAGCGTTTACTCCAGCTTGCTCCATCACGCCGATCCGGGAGACCCGATGTCCGTCGCCACGTTCAACCAGACCCGCCCGAAGGATTCGTTCACCGGTCATGTCGATGTCCTGATCGTCGGGGCCGGCATCTCCGGGCTCGGCATGGGGCACTACTTGGCGACGACGCTGCCGGGGAAGAGCTTCGCGATCCTGGACGGCCGCGACGCCATCGGCGGAACCTGGGACCTGTTCCGCTATCCGGGCATCCGCTCGGACTCCGACCTGCACACCTTCGGCTATGAGTTCAAGCCGTGGACCTCCGACAACGCCATCGCCGACGCCCACGAGATCCTCGACTACCTCCATGAGGTCATCGAGGAGGACGATCTGGGCCGGCGGATCTATCTGCAGCACAAGATCGTCAAGGCCGACTTCTCCAGCGAGACGGCACGCTGGACGGTCACCGTGGAGCGCGACGGCCAGCAGTGGGAGGTCACCTGCGCCTTCCTGTTCGGCGCCACCGGGTACTACGACTACGCCAGCGGCTACACCCCGCATTTCGAGGGCCAGGAGGACTTCGGCGGTGTGATCGTGCACCCGCAGTCCTGGCCGGAGGATCTCGACTACCGCGGCAAGGAGGTCGTCGTGATCGGTAGCGGCGCCACCGCGGTGACGCTGATCCCGGCGATGGCCGACGACGCCGGCCACATCACCATGCTGCAGCGTTCGCCGTCCTATGTGATGCCGCTGCCGCGGAAGGACCCGATCGCCAATACGCTGCGCAAAGTGCTGCCGGAGAAGGCGGCCTACGCCGCCACCCGGCGGTTCAACATCGGCAAGGGGCGGTTCATCTACAACCTCTGCCAGCGTCACCCCAACGTCGCCAAGCGCATCATCCGCTCCGCCAACGTAAAGTTCCTGCCCGAGGACTTCGATGTCGCCACCCACTTCACTCCCAGCTACAACCCGTGGGACCAGCGCCTGTGCGCGGTGCCCGACGCTGACCTCTTCCGCGCCATCGGCAGCGGCCGCGCCTCAGTGGTGACTGACAAGATCGTCCGGTTCACCAAGACCGGAATTCTGCTGGAGAGCGGCCGCGAACTGAATGCCGACATCATCGTCACCGCCACCGGTCTGAACGTGAAGCTGTTCGGCGGTATCGAGGTCTCGGTGGACGGCGAGGTCAAGGACCCCAGCGAAAGCCTGGTCTACAAGGCATTCATGCTGTCCGGTATCCCGAACCTGGCCTTCATGTTCGGCTACACCAACTCGTCGTGGACGCTCAAGGTCGGCCTGGTCTGCGATCACCTGTGCCGGATGCTCGCCTACATGGATCAGCACGGCTACACCACGGTCATGCCGGTCGCCGACGACCCAGGTATGCAGACCCGGCCGATGCTCGACTTCGCGGCCGGCTACATCCTGCGGGCCGCCGACGGCCTCCCCCGGCAGGGCGACAGCGGTCCGTGGACCATCGAGATGGACTACTGGGCCGACCACGCCCGCTTGCGCGCGGGTTCGGTCGATGACGCGGCACTGCGCTTCAGCGCGGTGGATCGCGCCGCAGTCGGATCGGGCGCGGCGCGCTGACCCCGGTTCCTCGCGTCGAGTGAGGAAGTACGCAGGGGGTTACTCGCATTTCTTCTGCGTGAGTCCTCACTCGATGTGGGGAAGGGGTCGATGCTGCGCGCTGACAAGGCTGCCGGGGTCGGCGTGATTGTCAACAGTGGAGTAGGCGGACCGTAGGGATCGACGGCACCGGCGTTCACCGGCGGACCCCCGACTCCGTACGGGCCCGGTGGCGTGGTGTGGAAGGGCCGATTCGCCGGGTCCCCGGTGAGGTAGGAGATCCCGTTGTCCCAGCCCGTGGGGATCGCCGTCAGGAAGTTCACCGTCGTGGCGATCGGGTTGGGGAAGTAGAGGTACTTCGCCGGCGTCGGTGTGCCGGGATTGATGGTGCGGTCGTAACCCGTCTCCACCAGGACCCGCAGTGGCGGGTCGAGCACCGTCGCCAGTAGCGGGCCCAGGTACGGCACCACGGTCAGCGGACGCACCAGAGGCAGCACCTCGGCAGGGAACAGGTAGTACGTCGAATCCTGGTACTGCCCCTGCAGCAGAGGTGTCCCGGTGCCGAACTCCGGGTGGTCGTACGGAAACGCGATCAGCGCGTTGAGGTCGGCGAGCAGATTGAGCGGGTTGGTGGGGAAGTCCGCGACGAGGTCGTACTGGTGCACGACGTCAACAGTGGTCAACGGTGTCGGCTGCGGTGAGTTGGTCACCGTCGCGCCGTTGAACGTCACCCCGAGGATCGGGAGGTGCACCCCCACGAAGCGCTCCAGGATTCCGCCGTTGGGCCGGTTGCCGCTCGCGACCAGGACGAAGGTGACCGAACCGGCCGGCGGGTGAGCGATCAGGTTGCTCTTAGCGATGGTGGCGATTGTCGCGCTGTCGGAGTAGCCGAAGACCGTGAAGTCGGTGCCGCCGACGACCCTGATCTCGCTGGAGGTGTACGGCGGATCGGTCACGGCGCAGGGCCGTTGCCGCAGGCAGTTATCCAGGTTCGCCAGTCCCACCGCCACGGATTCGTCGAAGGTCATCGAATCCAGCCCGGTGTCCGGCCAGAACTCGGCCGGCCAGAACTCGGCCGGAGTGTAGACCGCCGCCGGTGTGCACGACGGTCCGCACAACTGCGAGGGGCCGACGAAGTTGTCGTGGGCCCAGTCCACGTAACTTTCGATGTAGGACGGCGGGTCCGGGCCCGGAATGGTCAATGTGTGTCCGGTTCCACCCATGTAGAGGGCGGTTCCGGCCAGTGCGATCGGCGGGGAGACGGTGGCGGCGAGGGTCGCCAGCACGGTAGTGAGGCCGAGCCAGATCGGTATCAGGGCCCGGATCGGTATCAGAACGGCGTGCCACAGGCGGCGGGTCATCGGCATCAGCTCACCGGAACATCGACGATGGGACGCTGTACGCCCGCCCCGGGCCCGTCGAAGTGCCACCATTCGCCTGCGTAGACCGTCAGCCCGCCCGCGGCCATCGCCTCACGAAGCCGCGCCCGGTTGGCCTGTTGTGCCGCGGTGACCCCGTCGGTCGCGAAAGCCGTTGCGCGGGGGGTGAAATCGTCGAAGTCGGTACCCATGTCCAGCAGCCGTCCATCTCGGGCCAGCGTGACATCCACTGAGCGGCCCGTCTCGTGGCTGCGTGAATAGGGTCCGGGCTGGGCCACCCAGGCCGGGTCTGGCACCGCCTGGAACATCCGGACCTGGACACTGTGCGGGCGGTAACAATCCCAGAACACCAGGTTCAGCCCGTCGGCGCGCAGGGCGGCGGCCGCGGTCGCCAATCCCGGCGTCAGCGACTCGTGCACCAGGCAGCGGGCGCTGGCCGGGTAGAGCGGAACACCCACGAAGTTGTTGGCGGTGGCGTAGCGCAGGTCGATGACGGCGTCGGGCACCACCGAACGAACATCGACCAGACCGACGGCCCGGACCTGCGGGCTGACCGGCGGCACCCCGTCACCGGGCGCCGCGAAAGCCGGTGCGACCGCGATCACCGCCATCAGCGCCGCTGCCGGCAGGGCGAGGTTCAGAGTCAACCGCATACCAGGAATTCTCCCGCCCGTCAGTCGTGGGCGCCCGGCCCAGGTCCGGGTGCTCGGACTGGGAGCGGTACCGCGGATAGGACAACAGCCGTCGGGTGGTGACCGTGAGCACTCCGGCGGTCAGCACGGCGGCGCCGAGTGCGCCCAGGCCGGCACAGAACTGCGCGGCGTCGGAGGGGATGACGCCCCGGTCGGCCAGGATCAGCACCCAGGTCGCGGTGCCGTTGATCGACCCGTGCAACAGCATCACCAGCAGCAGACTGGCCCCGGTGTTGTTCGACAGCCAGGTGAACAGCACGCTGATGCTCACTGTGAACGCCACGAAGACCGCCAGGCCGACCAATCCGACGGTGCCGCCGGAGATCCAGCCTGGCGCGTACAGGAAGAAATGCCAGCCCGCCCACAGGCCACCGAGCAGCAGGGTGCCGCGCATGGGTCCGAAGCGCTCCTGCAGTCGCGGCAGGGCGAAGCCCCGCCAGCCGGACTCCTCGAACAGCGGCCCGAAGACGAAATGCGCCGCGAAGGCGGCCGGGTACAGCGCCAGCGCGGCTGGTGACAGCGCGCGCAGGACGTCGGTGCCGGTCGCTGCGGCGGTGATGGCGAGTTCGGCGAGCGGGATCGTCAACAGCGCCACCAGATACCACCGCGCACCGACCCGCCAGCAGGTCAACCGCTGCAGTAGGCGGCGCACCCCCGCACGGCCGCCGGTCACCGCGGTCAGGGCGAAAGCCGTCCCGGTGACGCCCACCGCGACGGCGGGCAGCGCGTACCAGGACGGGACATGGCTGGTCTCGGAGAACGCCGGGACGCCGGCGATCACCACCGGCGCCCACAGGATCCAGGTGACGGCGTAGGCCAGGACGAAGAACGCGGTCAGGGGGTACCCGCGCAGCAGTCGGATCACGGAGCCTCGCTGGCGCGGTGGTCGGCGGTCAGCAGCAGGTTGTCGTAGGCCGCCCGGGACGGGGACTGCTGCCGTTGCGCCAGGTCCACGAAGTCGGCGACCACCTGCTCGGCCAGCAAACGCAGCTTGACGTTCCCCTCCTGCGAGCGCCACCGCAGCAGGTCGAAGGCGGCCTCGGCGTTGATGCCGTAGACCACCATCAGCATGCCCTTGGCCTGTTCGATGATCGCCCGGCTCTCGGCGATCTCGGCGATCGCAGCGCTGACACGTTCCTGCTCCTGGTCCGCTGCGGGGCTGACGTCGACGTAGAAGCCCTGCGTTCCCACCACCGCGCCGGTGCCGTCGGCCAGCTTGTCGGCGACCACGATGACGTGGTGGACCCGTCCGGCGGTGTCGACGATGCGGTGGCGGGTGCTGAATGACTGGCGGTGACGGCGGACCTCATCGAGGGTGGTGGCCACCTGCTGCCGGTCCTCGGGGTGCTTGTGCGACAAGACCAACTCAGTGGTCGGGACGGCGGTGCCGGGGGAGTAGCCGTGCATCACCTCCACCTCTGCCGACCACTCCCAGCGTTCGTCGGCGAAATGGAACCGGAACCATCCGACCTGCGGATCCCGGGCTGACGTGGACGCCCCGGCGGAACCGCCGATGGTCGGGCCGCTCGTCGGGAAAGTCATCTGAAACTCCCTTGTCCCGGTGCGCTTCGGGCAGGTTCGTTGTACACCCGCGCCGTTTTCGGTTCCAAATCCCGGGCACCGGGAGTCGATGCCGCGGGGCGGGCGAACTGGCGGCTGTAACAAAAGCCGGGCATGATCGGATGCAGTCTGTAGGAGACGTCCGCGCGAGCGGACTTGGCGGGAGTGGAGAACGCGATGGCCTTTGCGGTGACCATGCGTACCCGGGCGGCCCGTGCCGGACTCGGTGGACTGGGATTCGGGGTCGGGTTGGCGGTGCTGATGGCCCCGCACGCCGCCGCTGAACCTGAGGTTGCGCCCGCCGATCCGCCCCCACCGCTGGCGATCGTGGCCCCCGCGCCGGTGCTGCCGGGTGAGGTGGTCCAAGCCGCGGCGTCGGCTGCCGCCGCGCCGGCCGCCACCGCATCGGCCGCCACGCCACTGGCGACGACACCGACGGAGGGCGTGCCGCACCTGCCCACCCCGGAAAACCTGCCGCCCGGAACCACCCAGGCTCCCAGCGAGGGAAGCAAACTCGGTTATATCCGTGATCTCTGGCACGCGGTGCGCACCCAGGATGTGACCATGAGCGACGCCGTGCTGCTGTTCACCCAGCGCCCGATGGACGCCGACACGCCACTGGACGCGATGTCACCGCGCAGCGAACCGATCCTCGTTCCGGACC
Organism: Actinomycetota bacterium; assembly: GCA_030836785.1. Lineage (GTDB taxonomy): Bacteria > Actinomycetota > Actinomycetes > Mycobacteriales > Mycobacteriaceae > Mycobacterium. The sequence continues at coordinate 7,314 of JAUPLT010000193.1, read as the reverse complement.
CGGCGGCACCGCCGGCGGCGGAGGCGCCCATCCTCGCGGAAGTTCCGGCGCCGCCGGCCTCGTAACCGGCCCTGAAGCCAGCACTCAAACCTTCAGTCAGACGGTCACCGCGACGACCACCTCATTGCGCCGCCGGAAGGGCAACGTCCACGGCGGGTCGTAGAACCAGGTCAATGGCTCGCCGGTGGTCTCAATTCCGGCACCGCGTAGCGAATCGAGTAACTCGGTCGTCCTTGCGGCCACCGCGTCCGGGCTGGCGACGCCCGAGAACCGCAGCACCGCAACACTTTCCGCCGGCACCGCGACGAGTCGCACCCGATCGTCGTTCGGGATGGGAAGCGTGTCCATGGTGTGCTCGGAGGGCATGAAGAACCGGATCACCCAGTCGCCGGACTCGCCACGCTGGGTCGCGACCGGCGCGGTCATGGCAATCTTCTGGCCCTGCTGCTGGGCGACCGGCGCCGTCATCGCGATCGTGGCCTTCGCCGTGTTGCCGCCGAAGATGTAGCGCGCCAGCCGGCGGAAGCCTTCGTTGCGGGCCGGTTCCTCGTCGGCCTCCACCGAGGTCTCGGCTGCGATCCGCGCGCCGTAGCGGCGAATCTCGACCGCGCCGACCCGGCGCTGAACGGTGAACGGCGGTTCCTTGGTGCCGGTCCGGATTCCCACGATGGTGCCGCCCGCCTCGGCGACCTGGGACGCGGCCTGGCCCAGCGCCCCGGCGATCTTGGTGAACATCGCACCAATCTACCGGCGCGCGGCGGCTGCCGGCCGGGCCGAACTCAGCCGCGTGTGAGGTGCGCGTACCGGGCCCGGTGGGCGTCGGTGGGGCCGAACTCGTACTGCAGTGCGGTCAGCCGCTTGAAGTAGTGCCCGACGGCCAGTTCCTCGGTCATACCCATACCGCCGTGCAGTTGCACCGCGTTCTGGCCGACGAACCGTGCCGCCGTGCCGACGGTCACCTTGGCCGCGGACACCGCACGGGCCCGTACCGCCGGTTCGGCGTCGAGTTTCAGGGTTGCCAGGTAGGCCGCCGCCACCGCCTGCTCGAGTTCCAGGTACATGTCCACCATGCGGTGCTGAAGCACCTGGAACCCGCCGATCGGTTGTCCGAACTGCTGACGTTGCTTGCAGTAGGCGACGGTGTCGGCCAGCACGGTGCGGATGGCCCCGACGGCCTCGGCGCACACTGCGGCAGCACCCTGGTCGCGTGCCAGTTCCAGGGACGGCCAGGCGTCCTCGGCGATCAGCGCCTCAGCCGGAAGTCGCAGTTCGGTGAAAACGAGGTCGGCCGCCTGCCGGTCGTCGATGGTGCGGTAGGTGTGCACCTCGACGCCGGCCGGGGGAGCGGCCGCGTCGAACTCGGTGAGGAACAGTGCTATCCCGGTGGTCTCGCCCGGGGTGCCGGCTGTCCGCGCGGTGATCAGCAGATGGGTGGCCAGCGGCGCGGCCATCACGACCGTCTTGGTGCCGGTGATCACCCAATCCCCGCCGTCGCGAACCGCGTTGGTGGACAAAGCATTCCAGCGGTCCCCATCGGCCGGTTCACCGGCGGCCAGTGCGACGATCGCGTCGCCTTCACCCAAGTCCGCCAGGACCGCGGCCGCCCGGGCGGAGGGTGACCGCCGCAACAGACCGCCGGCCACCACCACCACGTCGATATAGGGCTCGATCACCAGCGCTCGACCCAGTTCCTCGGCGATGACCATCACCTCGACGGGTCCGCCGCCGATCCCGCCCGCCGACTCGGGCAGTGGCGCGGCGAGAATGCCCAGTTCTTCGGCGAAGGCACGCCAGATCGCGGGCTGCCAGCCTGGGCGGGTCTTGGCCGCCGCGCGGCTGGAGGCCAGGCCGTAGCGGGCTGCCAGGAACTTGCCGAGCCCGTCGCGCAGCAGTTCCTGCTCCTCGGTCAGGCGGAAGTCCACGTTGCTCCTCGGTGCTTGTCAGTACTGCTAAGGGCCCGGCATCTACAGACCCAGGGTCGCTTTGGCCAGGATGTTGCGCTGAATCTCGTTGCTGCCGGCGTAGATCGACCCGGCGCGGTCGTTGAAGTACCGCAACGGTGCGACGGCCTGCCACGGCAGTCCGCTGACGTAACCGTCGGCCGGCGGCTGATAGTCCGCCACCGGACCGCCGGGCCGGGTGGCGTGCGGTTGGTAGACCCGCCGGGCGGGCCCGGCGGCCTCCATCGCCAATTCGGTGATGGCCTGGCTGAGTTCGGTGGACAGGACCTTCAGCATCGACGAGGCCGTCCCGGGATTACCGCCCTCGGTCACCGTTGTCAGTACTCGGTATTCCAGGATTTCCAGCACCTCGGTGCGAATCCGGACATCGGCCAGCTTCGCGGCGAAGCCCGGGTTGTCGAGCAGGTCGCCGGCCTCGGCGGCGATCCGCTCGGTCATCACCTGCAGGGCCGGCGCGGCGGCGCCGCCGCCCCGCTCGAACTCCAGCAGGTACTTGGCCACCGTCCAGCCGTCGTCGATCACGCCGATGACGTTCGATACCGGCACCCGGACGGAGTCGAAGAAGATCTGGGTCTGCACCTCCTCGCCGGAGGTCATCACCAGCGGCCGGATCTCGATACCGGGGCTGCGCATGTCGATCAGCAGGAAGGTGATGCCCTGCTGTTTGCGGCCGGTTCGATCGGTTCGCACCAGGGCGAAGATCCAGTTGGCCTCCGCGGCATGGGTGGTCCAGATCTTCGACCCGGTGCACACCAGGTCGTCACCGTCGCGAACGGCGGCCATCGACAGCGATGCCAGGTCGGATCCGGACTCCGGCTCGGAGTAGCCCTGGCAGAAGAACACCTCCCCGGTCAGGATGCGGGGCAGGAAGTAGTCCTTCTGGTCCGGCGTGCCGAAAGCGATGATGGCGTGCGCCACCATGCTGATCCCCATGGGGGACAGTGACGGCGTGCCGGCCAGTGCGCACTCCCTGCTGAAGATGTAGTGCTGGGTCAGCGTCCAATCGCAGCCGCCGTGTTCGACCGGCCACGCCGGGGCCGCCCAGCCACGCTCATGCAGGATTGCCTGCCATGCCATGCTCGCCTCGTGGTCGGCATAGACGCTGGTCATCAGGCGCCCGGCCTGCCTCAGATCAGGGGTGAGTTTCTCGTCGAGGAACGTCCGGACCTCGTCACGGAATGCGAGGTCCTGCTCCGACCAGGTCAGGTCCATCGGGTCCCCAATCCGCGCGAGCGCATCTGAGTATCGGCGTGATCACTTCGGAATCACCTCAGACGGTAACCCCGGATGCGGGCCGTTCATGACGCGGGGGTTTGACACCGCCGGGTGCGGGGAACACGACGGGTAAGACCCGCAATGACGGTCATCGGCTTGATCCGGAGAGGCCCGGTCCCTGTGTCAAGGGGCCGGGTCTTTCGTCAGGGTGGGGTCGGCGGCGCTGTAAGGCTCGGTGCCGTCGGACCTCGAGTGGCGGGCTCAGCAGCAGCGGGCGGCCGGGTCGCTCTCGGACCGCCGGTGGCGCATCCGCCAGTACTCCGCCTCCGACAGGATCGGTTCTCCCGGGTGGGTGCGTCGCCGGTTGTCCCGGTAGCGCTGATAGTGGTTGTCGCCCATCAGCGAGGCGACGTACCACCGGATCCGGCCGGCCGGCCGGGCTAGCGAACGGATAGCTCGTCCCATTGCTTCTGCACCTCGCGTTCCGGGCCCGTCGCGACCAGGCTCGACGGGCCGAAGATTCGGGACGGGACGGGGTTCTCCTCGGCCAGTGGGTGCCCCTTCCCCCGGATCGCACGCACCGACACGATCACCCCCGCCGCGACCACGACGATCACCACCAGAGCGAAGACGATCGAGAGGGTGCCCTGGATGAACGTGTTGCGGATGACCGCATCGAGTTGGTCGGCGTTCTTGGCCGCACCGAAGGAGGTCTTGCCCGCCTCGCGTGCCTCCAGGTACTGGAAGTGCTGGGTCCAGTAGCCCAGCTTCGGGTCGCCGGAGAAGATCTTCTGCCAGGACGCGGTGAGCGTCACCGTCAAGTCCCACGCCAGCGGCAGCCCGGGGATCCAGGCCCAGCGCAGCAGGCCCTTCTTGATCACCACGACGGTGACCACGGTCAGCGCGATCGCCGCGAGCAGTTGATTGGCGATGCCGAAGAGCGGGAACAGGGTGTTGATCCCGCCGAGGGGGTCGGTCACCCCCATCAGCAGGATGCTGCCCCAGCCGGCGACCACGATGAGGCTGGACACCCACGCGCCGACCCGCCAACTCGGGTCACGCAGCCGGTGCAGCGGACCGCCCAGGTTCGCCAGCCCGTCGGAGAACATGAACCGGGCCACCCGGGTTCCGGCGTCGACGGTGGTGAGGATGAACAGCGCCTCGAACATGATCGCGAAGTGGTACCAGAAGGCCTTCAGCGCTGCGCCCCCGAAGGCTGTCGAGAGCACTTCGGACATTCCGAACGCCAGCGTCGGCGCCCCACCGGTGCGGGACACGATGGATTTCTCCTCCACGCTGGCCGCGGCGTCGGCGATTTCCTGCGCGGTGGCCGGCGGTCCGGTCAGGCCCAGGCCGTTGACGTAGGTGGCAGCGGTCTCGGCGGTGCCGCCGGTGGCCGCCGCGGGCGCGTTGATGGCGAAGTAGAGGTGCTGATCGAGGATGGAGGCGGTGATCAGCGCCATGATGGCCACGAACGACTCGGTGAGCATGCCGCCGTAACCGATGACCCGCATCTGGCTTTCCTTCTCCAGCAGTTTGGGCGTGGTGCCCGAGGAGATCAGCGAGTGGAAACCCGACAGGGCGCCGCAGGCGATGGTGATGAACAGGAACGGGAACAGCGAACCGGCGAACACCGGCCCGGCGCCGGAGGAGGCGAACTGCGAGATCGCCGGGGCTTGCATGACCGGCCGGGCCAGCAGAATCCCGACGGCCAGCAGTGCGATGGTGCCGACTTTCATGAACGTCGACAGGTAATCGCGGGGGGCGAGCAGGAGCCAGACCGGCAGCACCGACGCGGCCAGGCCGTAAATGATGATGCACCACGACAGGGTGACCTTCGACAGGGTGAACCACTGTGCGCCCCAGTCGGTTTCGGCGATCCAGCCGCCGGCGACCACCGCCAGCAGCAGCAGAGCCACCCCGATCAACGACACCTCGGACACCCGGCCCGGACGCAGCACCCGCAGGTAGAGGCCCATGAATATCGCGATCGGGATCGTCATCGCGATGGAGAACACGCCCCACGGGCTCTCGGCGAGCGCGTTGACCACGACCAGAGCCAGCACCGCGAGCAGGATCACCATGATCACCAGGACGCCGATGATCGCCGCCGCCCCGCCGATCGTGCCGAGTTCGTCGCGGGCCATCTGCCCCAGTGAACGGCCGCGCCGCCGGGTCGAGATGGACAGCACGAGATAGTCCTGGACGCAACCGGCCAGCACGGCCCCGACCAGGATCCAGATGGTGCCCGGCAGGTAGCCCATCTGGGTGGCCAGCACCGGCCCGACAAGCGGTCCGGCCCCGGCGATCGCCGCGAAATGGTGGCCGAACAGCACCCGCCGGTCGGTGGGCATGTAGTCGGTGCCGTTGTCATGGATCTCGGCCGGGGTGGCGTGGTCGTCGCGGGGTTTGACGATCTTCATCTCGATCAACCGGGCGTAGAACCGGAAGCCGATGACGTAGGTGCAGACCGCGGCGATCACGAACCACACCGCGTTGACGTTCTCGCCGCGGACAAACGCGATGACCGCCCAGGCGACCGCCCCGAGCAGGGCGATGGCCGCAAACACCAGCTTCGCCCGGACCCCCATCGGCCGCCGGTCGATGACGGCCACCGGTGGCAGGTCGGGATAGGTCCGGACGTAGGTGATTTCGCCGCGGGTCTCCTCGATGCGGTCCGGGGCGGCAGCGGGTGAGGACATGGGGCGATCCTCGCACCCCGGCGCCCCAGCGGGGGAGATCCCCCGCGGAAAATCGCCTGAGGTGTTTGCCGGACGGGCAAGGCGGCTTTCACGAAACCGTAAACCCGAATGGTCGCAGTGGTACAACAGTGCACATGGCAACTGCGGGACGGGTCGCCCGGAGCCGCTCGGAGGGCGGTTCGGAGAGTGATGCCGACGAGACCCCCGAGCGGGGCTGGACATTCCTGACGAACCACGGCCACGTACTGCTGTGCCTGGCTCGCGGCGAGCCGCTGACCGCGCGCGAACTCGGCCTGCAGATCGGGATCACCGAGCGGGCCGTGCAGGTCATCCTGGCCGATCTCACTCGGGGCGCCTATCTGGTGAAGCGCAAGGAGGGCCGGCGCAACGTCTACACCGTCAACCGCCGGGGCCGGTTGCGTCATCCCCTGGAGGCCCACCACAGCGTCGGTGAGCTGATCGCCGCCCTGGAGTGATCCGGGCGGATCTAGTGGGGACGGCGGGGAACCGACCGGCCCCTGGCAGGCTGATCGGCGGGCGGTAACGTCAGGGCCGCGGCGCGATCGTTCCGGTGCCATGCCCTCCAGGAGAACTCCATGCCTATCGCCCTGACCGATGACCACCGTGAACTGGGGGATGTTGCCCGGTCCTTCCTGACCGCCCAGAAGGCCCGCGGTGCGGCGCGGGATCGGCTCGACGCGGACGCCGAGTCCAGGCCCCCGTTCTGGGGTGAGCTTGCAGATCTCGGCTGGCTGGGTCTGCACATCGACGAGCGTTACGGCGGTTCGGGATTCGGGCTGCCGGAGCTCGTCGTCGTCATCGACGAACTCGGCCGCGCGGTGGCGCCCGGGCCGTTCGTCCCCACCGTGGTCGCCTCGGCGGTGATCGACGCTGTGGGGAGTGACGAGCAGAAGGCGCGGTTGCTCCCCGGCCTGGTCGACGGAACGCTCACCGCCGCAATCGGATTCGGTGGCAACGTCACCCATTCCGGGGCTCGGGCCACGGGTCAGGCCGGCGTGCTCATCGGTGCGGCACTGGCCGACCTGCTGCTGGTCATTGCCGGTGACGACGTGCTGATCGTTGAGCGCACGGCGGACGGGGTCGGCGTGGACGCCCCCGGAAGCCTCGACCGGACCCGGCGATCCGGTCGGGTGACGCTGTCCGACGCCAACGTCGAGGTGCTGCCCGGCGCCCGGGACGCGGCACTGGCCCGCGCCCGCACGCTGTTCGGGGCGGAAGCGGTCGGAGGCGCCTCGGACTGTGTGGACGCCGCGGTGGAGTACGCGAAGGTGCGCGAACAGTTCGGCCGCACCATCGCCACCTTCCAGGCCGTCAAGCACCACTGCGCCAACATGCTGGTGGCCGCGGAATCCGCCGTCGCCTGTGTCTGGGACGCCGCCCGGGCGGCCGGCGAGGACGAGCAGCAGTTCCGACTG
>JAUPLT010000192.1 GCA_030836785.1 Actinomycetota bacterium | reverse complement strand
GACCTGTCCCCGGTCTCATTTCTGACCGAAAGCCCTGACTATCAGCGGTTTTCCGACGGATCCCCGCTCGTCGAAGCGTTCGTCGGTATGGACGACGACGTCCTCGCCCAACGCGGGGTACCCGCGACGGTCGACGTCGGTGACGGGATCCTGCTGCTGCCTCCGGGCCGGCTGGCCGCCCTGGGCGCCGGCAGCGGTGACCTGATCGGGATCCGGGTCACCCCCGCAGGGCTTGACATCACCGCTGTCGCCGAGGCATCGTCCGGCGATCTGGCGGCGCTGCTGACGCCGGTACTGGAGGAGTCCCCCAACGCGCCGCTGATGCTCGACACCGCGGTGTGGACGGCCTGCGCCGCCGACGACACCGCCTTCCGCCATCCGGCGGTGCCACTGGGCGAGCAGGTGGCCGGTGCCGGTTTTGCCTGCGAACGCGCATGGGTGGCGCTGCCGGGATTCGACTTCGACAGCTGGCTCGCCGCGCGCCGGACTGCCGCCATCGCCGCCCGCTACAGCCTCGATGAAGACGAGGCGCTCGCCGTGCTGGTGATCAAACGGCTCCACGAGCACGCACTGAACCTGCTGGGCATCGCCGAAGGCGATGGCGATGACGCTGACGACGACGCTGACGACGACGCTCTCGTGGACGCCGTCGGCGACATCGCCGGTGCCGTCGCCGGTGCCGTCGAGCAGGCCGTCGGTCCGCTGGATCAGCCCGCGGAACCCCCACCAACGCTGGTGCACAGCACCCTGGAGTTCCTCGCCGAACCGATGGTCGCCGCCGCCGTGCACGACGAGATCCCGGCCGGGGACCGGCGCGCGGCGGCGGCCTTGGGGGTATTGGCCGAGTCGGCTGAGTCGAGGGCGCCGCGATCCGCCCGGCCGGCCCTGCGCTGGCTGCGGGCCAAGGCCCATGAGCGCCTCGGTGATTTCGAGGCCGCCGAGAGGGTCCTCGAGGAGGCCGAGTCGCTGGACCCGTCCTGGCCGTTGACCCTGCTGGCGCTGGCCCGCTACGCCGAGGACCGCAGCGACGCCGAACGCGCACTGAGCCTGCTGCGCCGGGCCGGGATGCCCGACGATCACGAGATCGTCACCCACCTGCAGCGCTTCCGGCCCACGCCCCGGACTGGCCTAGGCCGCAACGAGCGGTGCTGGTGCGGGTCGGGCCGCAAGTACAAGGTCTGCCACCTCAACCGTGAGCAGGTGCCGCTGGAGGAACGGGCCGCCTGGCTCTACCAGAAGGCCACCACCGACGTGATGGACGGTGAGTTCGGCTCGCTTGCGCTGGCCTGCGCGCGGGAGCGGGCCGCATACGCGGACAGCCCGGAGGCTCTGGAGCGGGCCCTCTACGGCGACCCGCTGACCTTCGACGTGGTGCTGTTCGAGGGCGGGGCCTTCGAGGAGTTCCTCGCGCTGCGCGGCCACCTGTTGCCCGACGACGAACGGACCCTGGCCGAGCAGTGGCTGCTGGTGGAGCGTTCGGTGCACGAAGTCGTCGCGGTGCGGCCCGGCGAGGGTATGACGATGCGCGACGTGCGCACCGGCGACGTCCACGAGGTCCGCGAGCGCTCCGCCAGCTCGATGGTCCGGGTGGGCGAATTCTATTGCGGGCGAGTGGTTCCGGCCGGTGACACCATGCAGATCTTCGGCGGCCTGGAGCCGCTGTCACTGGTCGAGCGAGACCAGCTGGTGGCCATTCTCGACGACGAACCCGACCCCATCGAACTGGTCGCCGTCCTGTCGCGGCGGTTCGCTCCGCCGGTGCTGAACAACACCGAGGGCGAGCCGATGCTGCTGTGCGACGCCACCCTGCGGGTCACCGACCCGGAGGCCCTCGCCGCCGAGCTCGACGAAACCTACGAGCGCGCCGAGGACGACGACGTCGCCCGGGTCTGGCTGGAACACGTCGTCACCGACGGTATACAACGCATCCGCGCCCAGCTGGACCTGCGGGGCGACCAGCTGCACATTCACGCCAACAGCGAGAATCGTTTCGAGCGGGTGCTAACGGTGATCCGTGCGCTGGACCCGTCGGCGGCGGTGCTCTCCGAAACCCGCCAGACCATCGACGAGATCGCCGATCTCGAGACCCTGTCCGGCTCCCCGCCGCCGGGGGTGCTGGACCCCGGTGACAGCCCCGAGTTGGCCGCAGCACTGCAGGAGATGGTCCGCAACTTCGAGGAGTCCTGGCTCGACGAGGAGATCCCGGCGCTGTCCGGGCACACCCCCCGCGAGTGCGCCGCCGACCCGACCCGCAGGCCCGACCTGATCCGGCTGCTCGACAGCTTCCCGGACACCGGCGCGCCCGGAACCATGAGCCCCGCGCGAATCCGGCAGGCACTGGGACTGAACTGACCTCTGGTGACGATCAAGAGGGACACGATCAGGGGGAGTGTCGATTCCGTATGACAATCCCTCCGACGGAGCCGTACCGGGTGATCCTGCTCGGCGGCTACGCGGCCAAACAGTGCCCGGTGCGCACCCACAACGACTTCGCGCCGCTGGTGCCCACCCTGATCTGGGAGCCCCCGGCGGAGATCCAGGCCGACCTGGATGCCGGTCGGGCTTTCGAGGACGAGATCTTCGCCGGCCTGCTCGGCATCCACGGAAACGCTGCGACGCTCGTCGATCCACGGCTGCGCAAGGCCGAGGCGGTCGGGGCGACGCTGGCGGCGATGCACGCCGGCGCACCCCTCATCCTCGGCGGGTGGCTGCCCGACGACGAGCGGGGCGGACGCACCGGGCGCCCCGACATCTTGGTGAAGGTCGACGGCGGCTACCTGCCCGCCGACGTCAAGCACCACAAGACCCTTGATACCGCCAAGACGACGACCAGACGGATCTCGCCGCTCAGCCATCCGGACCGCTGGCGCGACGTGCCGGCGTTGACGGCGAGCGCGCATCACTACCAGGACGGCCTGCAGTTGGCGCACTACACGCGGATGCTGCAGGCCTGCGGGTTCCATCCGGGGCCGGATCAGCTGTTCGGCGCGATCATCGGCACCAGCACCGTGGCGCTGTCGGGTCCCGACCCCGAACGGGTCTTCGTCTGGCATGACCTGTCCAGGCCGACGCGGCCCACCTTCTCCCGCAGCCGCGGCAAGGTCCTGCGGTCGATGCTGGAACGCTATGACCACGAACACGACTTCCGGGTGAAGGTCGCCGCGACCGCGGCGCGGATCACCGGAGCCGCGGATGATCCTGAGCCGCTGGTGATTCCGATCGGCCAGAAGGAGTGCGGACAATGCCCGTACGAGCTGTGGTGCGCCGACCAGATGGGCCCCGAGGACCCCTCAGCGGCGATCACCCGCGCTCGGCTCGACACCCGCGAGTGGCGGACACTGCGCCGGATGGGGATCGGGACCACGGGCGCGCTGGCCGAACTGGAACCCGACGATCCGGCGTTCTTCGACGAATACCACTCGGAGGTAACCCATTACAGCCGGGCGCAGGCCCGCAAACGGCTACAGGCCGCGGTGCGGCAGGCCCGGATGATCTGCGATGGCGCCGACTTCCAGCCCATCTCCGGCGTCACGGTCGAGGTGCCGTCGGCGGATGTCGAGATCGACTTCGACATCGAGTGGGACACCGCCCGCCGGATCTACCAGTGGGGGCTCCGGGTCCGCGAGGGCCAGGACGACACCACGGCCCGCTATCAGCCGATCGTGTCCTTCGAACCGCTCGATGACGAGGGGGAAATCGCCCTCGCCGAGCGCGCCGCCGCCGCCATCGGCCGCCTGCGGGCCGAAGCCGACTCCTCGGGCCGCACCATTGCGGTGTACCACTGGTCACACCCCGAGGTGAGCATGACTCGCAAGTTCGCCTGCATCGCAGCCGCTCTGGACGGGCTCACCGTCGATCTGCTGGCGTGGTTCATGAGGACGTTCCACGTCCGTGGGAAAGCCTCCATCAAAGCCGTCGCGCAGGCTATCGGATTCAGCTGGGCGGTGGACGATCCCGGCGGCCGGCTCTCGATGGCCAAGGTCGAGATCGCCCGCGGCGGCGGCCCGGAGGCAGTCGAGGCGCGGCAGTGGTGCCTGGACTACAACGAGTCCGATGTCGCCGCCCAGGCGGTGATCCGCGACCGCATACGGGAGATGTTCGCCGACTGACGCGCAGTTGGCCGAGACCTGGCCGTGTCGGTGGGTGAATCTACAGTCGGCCCATGCCTTTACAGAACCGGGTCCGACCCGACGGTGAGATCATCACGACGAGCGCACGGGGGACCTTCCTGGGCAACCGCGGCATCCTGCATGACGAGAACAAGCGGATCGTCCGGCAGTCCCGCAGCGATATGTGGCTGATCTGCCAACTGCAGTTCAACGGCCGTCAGCAGGAAATCATGCATCCCAAGCGTTACACCCAGTTGTTCTTCCTCGACGAGGCGGTGGCCCTGGCCGCGGGCCACCGGCCGTGCGGGGAGTGCCGCCGCAAGTACTACCGCGCCTACATCGACGCGGCCAACGTCGACAGCGACACCCCCATTGCCGGATCGGGGGACCTCGACCGGCGACTCAGGGTGTCCCGCCGGTCGCAACGCACCAGCGCCCCGGTCGACTCGCTGCCCGACGGAGCGTTCATCAGCCTTGGGGGAGAGGACTTCCGTCTCGTATGGGAGGGCTCTCTCTACAGGTGGTCGCCGGACGGTTACGCCGAACCGATCACTGTGGCCGACTGCGGCATCGCGCAGGCAACCGTGATCACCCCGGCACTGTCCCTGCGGGCCCTTCGGCACGGCTATCCGGTGACGGTGCACCCGTCGGTCGCGGCTGCGGCGCCCGTAACTGTCGTGTCGGAGAGTTCCCTCGCGCCTAGGGTCCGCGCCCAGCCGGCTCCCATGACGCGGGTACCGACAGCGGGCGGGCTGAGCGATGAGCATCGCGCGGAGGTTGAGCAGATCTTGCGCGCCAGCAGCCCTGGTCTCACCCACGGCGAAGTGTTCCGTTACCTCGAGCAGGGTCTCGACGTGGACGAGATCTCCGCCCGGCACGGCAGCAGCGTGGCCAACGTGCGGAGCTTCATGCGCAGCCTGACGCACTTGTTCGAGGGAACCGTGCCCGACACTGGGTCGGCGGCACGCACGAATGCATTTGTCTACAAGGAGTTGCTCAACCATCCGCTCTCGCCCGGACTACTCAGTTATGTGCAGCAGCGGCTGCGGCAGCTGATCGGGATTAACCCCGAGATCACGATGGAGCCGTTACGGACCCGCGGCCACCAGTACAAGATCGCGCGTCCGCGCGCTGCTTTGCGGGAGGCGCCCTGTGCGCGTTGCCATCGTGTTCACCCGGGCGAGTGTGATTGATGTCGATGCTTGCTGTCAGGCCGCTGCACCGCCATCGCAACCAGGAATGACGAAGCCGAACCCGCAGACACCGAAGCGGATCGTGCCTGCTTCTCGCTTTCGCACAGCCTCTAGGATTGCGATCCAGGCACAGTGGCCTGCCCATTGACAAGGCCGACGTCGTCTTTGGTAAGGAGTGCCAATGAACCTTGAGAACCACACCGCGCTGATCACCGGATCCAGCGGCGGAATCGGCGAGGATTTCGCCGTCGAGTTCGCCAAGCGAAAGGTCAATCTGGTCCTCGTCGCGCGGCGCGAGGACAAACTCGCTCAATTGCGCGCCCGACTGCTTGAACAGAGCCCTGGGCTGACCATCGACGTCGTCGCCGCGGATCTGTCGGTCCCCGGCTCGGCTGCCGAACTGGCCGCCAAGATCGGCGACCTCGGCCGCGAGATCGACATCCTCGTCAACAACGCAGGCGTCGGCCTGCATGGCGACTTCGTGAAGCAGGGGGTCGCGGAGAACGCGGCGCAGATCCAATTGAACTGCGTCACACTGGTCGAACTCGCAGGTTTGTTCATGCCGGCCATGACCCGGAAGGGGCGCGGACTGGTCATCAACGTCGCCTCCACCGCGGCCTTTCAGCCCACGCCCGGGATGGCGGTGTACGGGGCCACCAAGGCATTCGTCCTGTCCTTCACCGAGGCGCTGTGGCAGGAGACGAAAGCCTCCGGCGTGCGTGTTTTCGCGCTCTGCCCGGGTGCCACTGAGACGGAGTTCTTCGCACGCACCGGTGAGGAGTTCCTGACCAGCGGCCGTCAGACGTCGCAGGAGGTGGTCGCCACCGCGATGGCCGCCATCGACAAGTCGACGCCGACTGTCATCTCCGGGCTACGGAATGCCCTGCTGGCCAATGGTTATCGGATCGCACCGAAGAAACTGCTGCTCGCAATAAGCCAGCAGATCATGAAGGCCAATGAGGCGGACCAGTCAGTAAGCCAGAAATTGTCATAACGTCCTCATATCCTCGACAACAGGGTGAGTTGTTGAAGGGGGAGTTATGGGGCGGGACCTTCGAACGCTCGGTGCTGTAGCCGGGACGCTGACCGCCGCGGCGGTGCTGGCTGCGCCGGATGCCTACGCCGATGACGGTTGGGTGGCGGTGGCCAATTCGCCGAATCATGAGCAGCAGGACTTCGGCTACGGGCCCGACCAGGCCAGCGCCGAGGCCAACGCGTTGGCGCAGTGCACGGTGTTGCAGCGGGCCAACGACTGCCGGATCCTCGCGGTGAGCACCGACTGCGTGGCCACCGCCTGGGATGTCAGCGAGCCGCTGAATCAGATCTACGCGGGCTCCGGGGGAGGGCCGGAAGCCGCCGCTCGCGGGGCGATCGCCGCGGCGGGGCCCTACGCCAACGACGTGCAGGTGCGCTGTACCTGGTGGCCGCGCAACGCGCCCCCACTGCCGGAACCGTCGATGGCGCCGAGCTTTGCATGAGCGGTGCGCTGCCTGAATAGTTCAGTTGACTATTGCATTGTTCAGTACGAATGACATTGCACAGCAGTCGATCTCGAGATTCGGAATCAGTCACAGCCTTGATGTAGCGTTCGCGCCCTAAGCGGTTTCGAAACGGGGGATGAAGTGACTTTTTCGTGTCTGAATGCTCGGGGCGTTCGTGTCGGGGGCTCGGCCGCATTGGCGGTCGTTGTCGCCGTGGGTCTTGCGGTCGCTCCACCGGAACGTTCCCAGGTGTCGATCGAAACTCACCAGGTGCAGTTGGCTGCCGTGGTCGTGACCGCTGTTGACAACAGTTCCGTGCTCGGTGCTAACGAGGCCTCCCTTGCTCCGGTGTCAGCGCAGGTCTCAGCGCAGGTCTCGGCGCCGGCCTCGGCGCCGGTTCACGATGAGGGACGGGCGATCCTCCCGGCGGCAGCGGAGGCCGAGGACAACTTCTGGGACACCCCCTTGGGGACGGTGCTGCTCGGGGTCAACTTTCTGCTGATGCCGCTGTGGTTTCTGGCCACCCCGTTCACGTTGCCGCTGTCGATGTTCTTCGCGGCTCCGCAGGTGACGATGGACGGTCCCTTCGGGACGCTGCAGTTTCTGATCGCCACCGGACTGGGGTTCATTTCCGGTCCGATCAGCTTGCTCGCGCCCTTCGTGCAGAACCCGGCATCTGCCGCCGCTGCTGAGGCCCCGGGGACGGGCCGATCGGGGCTGGCCGGGGAAGCGCCGAATCAGACGGGGAGCGCGCCGTCGGCGAAGGCTGCCGTGGCCGAGGACGACTTCGGTTCGGCTCCGGTGCGCAACGAGTCGGAGTCAACGGAGAAGCGCAGTCGCGTTCGGTTGGTGGAGCGCCAGATTGGTGCTGAGCCGCGGGCCGCAGCCACCCAAGCAACGGGCGCCTCGCCCGTCACGGAGGAGCGCGTGGCCGGCGACTCGCGCCGGGAAGTCAACGACGGCGAGGCGGCAGTGCCG
This sequence comes from Actinomycetota bacterium, assembly GCA_030836785.1. GTDB lineage: Bacteria > Actinomycetota > Actinomycetes > Mycobacteriales > Mycobacteriaceae > Mycobacterium. The sequence continues at coordinate 14,937 of JAUPLT010000192.1, read as the reverse complement.
GTCACGGCGGCTGATCCGGCCCCGTCGTCGGCGGTCGAAGGCCCGAGCCCCACGTCGAGAGCCCCCAAGTCGAGAGCTAAGTCGCGCTCACTTCGGTAGCCGCTTTCGATCAGGGCGACCCCCGCGAAGCGGCGGACTCACCAGTTCGCCGATGCGCCGAGTGCTGCGGTGGTGTTCCGCATCGCCTATCCGCGCTTGCGGCCCGTGTGCCGGTCGTTCGAACGCTTACCGGCGTCTGCGGTCATCGCGGCGGTACCGCGTTCGCTTGCGGCGGCGGCGCTGCCGGTTGCGGCTGCCGGTTTCGGCTTCTTGTTGTCCTCCACCGCAGCCGTGTTCGGAATCCGCACTCCGTTGATGTTGAAGCCGAGCTGCTGCTTGGTGACCGTCGAACTGGTTTGGAACATCGATCCCGCCGTGGCGAGGGGGCCGGGACCGGCAAATACCGAGTTACCGCTGCCGAGGACGGTGAAGGCCGAATTCAGGAAGCCGCCATCGGCGCTGACGAGGGTGTTGCGTCCCCCGATGTTGGTGGCGGTGGTCGCGACCCCGGTTGCCAGGGTCCCGTTGATGCCCCCGTTATTGGTGCCGAACAGATTCAGAGCGACGTTGCCCGTGCCGTTGGCCGCGGTCAAATACGGCGTTTCGTTCCCCGGCGAGATGTTCAAGGCGATGTTGGCACCGAGATTGCCCAGCGACGGATTGCCGGTGGTCTGCGCTTGGGTGGACGGTCCCAGCGCGGCGGTGATCCCGAACAGACCACTACCGACGGCGAGCGAGTTGTCGCCTGCGGCGGTCGCAAAGTTGAAGGCCTCATTGGTGTAAGCGAGCGCATTGGTACCCAACGCGAAAGCCGACCCGAACAGGCCGTCGGCCTTGGCCTGGGCGCCGGTGCCGATGGCGATGGCAATACTCAGCGGCGTGCTGCTGCATTCGGCGCTCGTGCTGATCCCGAAGAACGACGCGCACGTCGCATTCGCAGTCGGCGCCGATCCCAAGCCCGCAGCGGCGATCGCGCCGACAGTCAGTGCGCTCAGCGCCAACGCTCCGGTGAACGCCGACTTGCCAGCGGTGTGCGTACCCATCCGTGTTCTCCCCTTGTCCGAGTTTCTATCTGTTTGTCCGAGTTTCTATTCAGACTGTTCAGACGACATAGTGAGCGACAGTCAGGTCTGGTCTGGGAAACCTGATGAAAGTCGAAGAATCTCCTGAGCATACCCATGGCGGCATCGCCGAGGCGATCGGAATTGAACTGGACCAGGCCTCGCTGCGTGCGGGGTGACTCGGCGACCGGCGCGCCGCTGCTGGTAAACAGCCCCCGCGACGGGGCAGACTAATCCCCCGTGGCGCACCTGTTGATCGCTGCGAATCCGGACGAGGATTCCCGGTTGCCCTACCTGCTGCGCGTTACTCTCACCGGCGGTGACCTGCTGTTCCGCACTGCCGGAACGTGGCCGCGGGAGAAGTCGTTGTTCGCCTACCCGGTACCGCTTGCCGACTGGCCCACCGAACCGGTGATCGTCGAACAGGTGCATCTGCGGTCCTGTCACCGGCGTGGCGCGGCGATCGACGTCATCGCCAACCGGGCTCAGCACAACCGTTCCCAACTGGTGTTCACTCAGGCGCGCGGCCGCGATGTGGTGTTCTGGCAGTCGCCGCGAACCCGCAAACAGGCGCGGCCGAACGTGCGGACGCCGACCGCCCGTGCGCAGGGCATCGACGGCCTGCAGATCGTCGTCGACAGCCACGAGCAGTACGCCTATCGCTTTTCCGGCCAGCAGGTCGTGACGGTCAAGCGGGCCCTGCCGTGCGGGGACTACGGGATCGTCGACGACGGCCGGCTGATCGCCAGCGTCGAGCGCAAGTCGCTGGCCGATCTGGTCGGCAGCCTGATCGGCGGGAAGCTGCGCTATCAGGTCGCCGACCTGGCGGTGCTACCGCGCGCGGCGGTCGTGGTGGAGGACCGCTACTCGCAGCTGTTCAAGCTCGATCGCGTCCGGCCGGCGATGGTCGCCGACGGACTGGCCGAACTGCAGGTCTGCTGGCCCAACGTGCCCGTCGTGTTCTGCGAAACCCGCAAGCTCGCCGAAGAGTGGACCTACCGGTTCCTGGCTGCCGCGCAGGCGTGGTCGGCCACCGAAGACGCTGTTCTGCAACGCATTTCACCGACTACGGTCGATCTCCCCAAGCCGGATGACACCCGAGCCGCGGCGGGGCCGACCACCGCTGAGGTTCGGGCCTGGGCCCGGGACGCCGGGTTGTCGGTGCCCGACCGTGGGAGGCTGCGCCCGGAGATCTGGACGGCCTGGCAGGAAGCGAACCCTTCGCCGGGAGAGTGAGCTCAACGCTGGAATTCTGTGCATGACGGCGCTTCCGCTGGCTGAGGTGCGTGCGAATCTCTCCAAACTGGTGGATGACGCCGTTCGCACCCATCAACGGATTGAGGTCACCAAGAAGGGGCGACGGGCCGCGGTGATCCTGAGCGCCGAGGACTACGACGCGATCATGGAGACGCTGGAGATTCTCAGCGACCCGGAACTGATGCGTGACCTGCGGGCAGCGGAGTCCGAAGCCGCCGAAGGCCAAGTTTTCACACTCGATGATGTGGCTGAGGAGATGCGCGCCGTTGGGCGCCTGCCGCGGTGACCTATCGCGTTGAACTGACGTGGTCTGCCAAGAGGGCGCTGACCGATCACCTTCCTGAGGCGGTTGCTGCAGCGTGCTGGCAGTTCATCCAGGGTCCGCTGGCGGAGGATCCCTACCGCGTCGGTAAACCCCTCCGTCATCACCTTGAGGGCCGATTCTCTGCTCGCAGAGGCGAATTCCGCGTGATCTATCAGATTGTCGAAGACAGGATCATCATCCGCGTTATCCACATCGCGCATCGACGGAACGTCTATCGGTAGAACCCGTCACTCGTCGATTCTCAGTCGAACAGGTCGGGCTGCTCACGGGTGATCCGGGCGAACAGCGGTTGGAAGCTGAACCAGCCGGCGAAGTGGCTGCCGACCTGGGTGCTGGTGAGCTTGGCCATCTCCGGTTCGATCAGGATCGGCGTGCCGGCGGCCTCGGCCATCAACTGGGCGTGACAACTGCGCTCCATGGTGATGAACCACCACGCGGCCTCCTCGACCGAATGGCCGACGGTGAGCAGTCCGTGGTTGCGCAGGATCGCGGCCTTGCCGTCGCCGAGGGCGTGGGCGATGCGCTTGCCCTCCTCGATATCGAGGACCACCCCGGAATAGTCGTCGAAAAGCGCGTGGTCCTCGTAGAAGGCGCAAGCGTCCTGGGTGATCGGGTCGAGCGTGCGCCCCAGGGTGGACCACGTCTTGCCGTACACAGAGTGGGCGTGAGCCGCCCCCACGACGTCGGGGCGGGCCGCGTGCACCTGGGAGTGGATGGCGAACGCCGCCTGGTTCACCGGCAACTCACCTTCGACCACGGTGCCGTCGTGGCGCACCAACAGCAGGTCGCTGACCCGGATGTGGCCGAAGTGCATGCCGAACGGGTTCACCCAGAAGTGGTCGGTGAACTCAGGATCTCGCGCGGTGATGTGCCCGGCGACACCTTCGTCGAATCCGAACTTGCTGAACAGGCGGAACGCGGCGGCGAGGTTCTGCTTGCGGTGCAATCGCTCCTGCTCGGTGGTGCGGTCCTGGGGGAGCAACGTCGAGATGTTGCCGCCCGCCATCTTCTGAGCCTGCTCGGCGCCGATGTCAGCCATGGCAGCAGGCTACGCCCGCCCCGCCGGCCGTTGATTAGTACATCGCCCGGCGTGCGCAACCGAGTTGCCCGTGACGGTCATTCCCGAGAGTTTCCGGCGGCAAGAGTTACCGCCCCGGTGATCGGTGCGCGCGTGGCTATGTGGTCACCGACCACGTACCGGTCAGATTTCTAACTGGTTCTGTGCTTGAATTCGAGGCCGTACAGTGCGTCGTCTGCCATCGGATCGGTCCCTCGTGTACGGACACGGTTCCGTTGGTGGTGAAGTCGTAGGTGAAGGGTCCCGACCCCGCGGATGTGGTAGCGCAATCGGCCCCATCGCTCTCGACGTGTGCCGTTTTCATTGCTGTCACGGAGAGTCCAGATATCGTGCCGGCGATCGTTGCCATCCACGCATTGACACCCGCCGGCCGTGGCTCCAGTCGCGACGTACAAGTGACGGTGTTGCCAGCGATCCGACAGTCACTGATGGCGCTGCCGACAGACATTCGAAATCGGCTGGGCAGTCCGGTCCGGCCGCCCCCGGCAGATGTTGATGGCGGTGAACCGTCACTCCCGTCTCCGCCGGCGCCGCCGTGGATGCAGGCGTTGAAGGCCTCCATGCATCGGGCGACATCCTCGGCGGTGACGTACCTGCCGCCGAAGGTGGTCTGCCGCATGTCTGCGCTCTGGCGTAGGCACTCACGCAGATCGCCGCCGCAGGTCGGAGAGGGACCTGCGGACGCGATGGGCCCTTGCTGCATGCATGAGCCGGGAAACGGGATGCCCAGGGTCGGGATGTAGATCCCCACCGCGGCCACGGTGACCATGGCCAGTCGCGCGCGCATCCAACTCACGATCCGCCGCCCATCCTCGACTCTGCCGCCGGCCATGAATTGCAGACCTGGCTAGGCGGACCGTAGCAAGTTGGGACCAGCGACCCCTAGGGGATTTGGACCCTCGCGCTGGCCCGTCACCGACAGGTCACTTGAGGTTCAACTGGTAGGGGCTGTCCGTCAGGATGCGGAACCGGCCTACGACGTCAGCACGACCAGGAACTGCCCGCCACCGGCCTGGATCCGGGATTCGACGTGCAGGCTTGGAGCCAGTCGACTCAACCGATCCACCAACCACTCCGCCGCCGCGACTGCATCGGCTTCGGTCGGGCATCGACCCATTGCCTCACTGCCACGCTTACGCGCCAGCCGCTCGGTGCTGGTGATGATTGGCGCCGGGTCCGCAACGAAAAGCTCATTGGGCCACGGCACTATTGGAGCAACGGCCCCCTTCTTGGTGTTGCATCCTCGATGAGCGAGCCTTTCGTTGCCGAACAACGATTCCGTGCCCTTTGCTTTGGCTTTGCTCCTGGTGGTCATGCTGTCGATGCTCGGACCGCGGTCGTCGTTGACCGACATGTCAGGGTCGACCGCCTCATCGCACAGCCAACACCGCCAGCCGTCGGCCTCCCCAACATCGTCAAGCCGAGTCATCTGTCACCTTCGTTCACTCCGGTGCTCCGTTCAAGTGACGGGCTACCTGTCCTTTTTCTTCCGCCCCGGTTGACGCGGCGGCGGCGGCGTCGCCTTTGTCGTCGGCTCGAACTTGCCGCCCTGTTTGGGGTCGTACGTGCCTGTCTTCGGCTCAGTCATTCTCTGCACCTTTCACTAGTTGATTCCAGGGTGCACGCTATCGGGGGCATCGGACAGGTCAGTCCAGCCGTCCCGCGTCGACCACCCGCAGCACCGCCGCGCCCTCGTCGTCGGAGGCCGCCAAGTCCACCTCCACTTCGATGCCCCAGTCGTGGTCATGGGCGGGGTCGTCGAGGATCTGGCGCAACCGCCACACCCCGGGCTGGCGGTCGATGATGAGCAGGGCGGGTCCGCGGGCGTCGGCTCCGGTGCCGACGTCGTCATGCTCGGCGAAGTAGTCCTCGATCACCTCCTGCCACCGCTGCGCCGTCCACCCGGACGCCCCGCTTGACTGGCTGTCCAACTCGCCCAACGCATCCCAGCGCCGCCGGGCGAACAGCTGGACCCGGTGGAACAGTGCGTTGCGGACCATCGCGGTGAATGCCCGCTCGTTACCGGTGAGCGGGCGTGGGCGGGCTGGCACTGAAACCGGCCCGGTCAGGGGCTGATCGGGGCTGGTGAGCTGCTCCCATTCGTCGAGCAGGCTGGAGTCCACCTGGCGCACCAGTTCGCCGAGCCACTCGACAAGATCGGTGAGCTCCTCGGTCCGTGCGGCCGCGGGCACCCCCGAACGCAAGGCCTTGAACGCATCGGAGAGGTAGCGCAGCACCGCCCCCTCCGAGCGGACCAGGCCGTAGACGCTGACGTACTCCCGGAAGGTCATCGCCCGTTCCCACATCTCGCGCACCACCGACTTCGGCGACAGCCGCCCGTCGGCGGCCCACGGGTTGCTCTGCAGGTACACCTCGAAGGTGTGCCGTAGCAGCTCCTCGAGCGGCTTGGGGTAGCTGACGTCATCGAGTAGCGCGATCCGCTCGTCGTACTCGATTCCCTCGGCCTTCATCTGCGCCACCGCCTCGCTGCGGGCCTTCTTCAGTTGCGCCGCCAGGATCTGGCGGGGGTCTTCCAGCGTTGCCTCGATCACCGAAACCACATCGAGGGCAAAGGTTTCCGAGTCTGGGTCCAAGGCCTCGATGGCGGCCAGGGCGAACGTCGACAGCGGCTGATTGAGGGCGAAGTCGTACGGCAGATCCATCGTCAGCCGGTACCTGCGCCCGTCTTCCTGGGGTTCGTCGAGACGCTCCAGCACACCGGCCTGCAGCAGTGAGCGTGCGATACCGACCGCCTGGCGGATGTGCCTTAGCTGGCGTTTTCGGGGCTCGTGGTTGTCGGTGAGCAGCCGGCGCATCGCGACGAACGGGTCACCGGGGCGGTCGACGACGTCGAGGATCATCGCCGTGGAGACCCGCATGGTGGAGATCAACGGTTCCGGGACGGCGTCGACCAGCCGGGTCATGGTTGACTCGCTCCACGGCACCATGCCCTCGGGGACTTTGCGGCGCACCAGCTTCCGGCGCTTCTTGGGATCGTCGGCGACCTTGGCGAACTGTTTGAGGTTCTCCACCTCGTGGTCGGGTGCCTGCACGACCACGGTGCCCGCGGTGTCGAAGCCGGCCCGGCCGGCCCGGCCGGCGATCTGGTGGAACTCGCGGGCGTTGAGCAGCCGGCTGCGGGTGCCGTCGTACTTGGACAGCGCCGAGAAGACGACGGTGCGGATCGGCACGTTGATGCCCACACCGAGGGTGTCGGTGCCGCAGATGACTTTCAGCAGCCCCGCCTGGGCGAGTTGTTCGACCAGCCGCCGGTACTTGGGCAGCATCCCGGCGTGGTGGACCCCGATGCCGTGGCGCACCAGCCGGGACAGGGTCGCCCCGAAGGCGGTCGAGAAGCGAAACGCCCCAATGAGTTCGGCGATCGCCGCCTTCTCCTCCTTGCTGCAGACGTTGACACTCATCAACGCCTGCGCGCGTTCCAGCGCGGACTGCTGGGTGAAGTGCACGACGTAGATCGGGGCTTGGCGGGTGTCGAGAAGTTCGGAGATGGTCTCGTGCATCGGCGTCGTCGCGTACGAGTAGTACAGCGGCACAGGACGATCTGCGGAGGCGACCAGCGCGGTGGATCGTCCGGTGCGACGGGTGAGGTCCTCGCGCAGGAAGGTGACGTCGCCGAGGGTCGCCGACATCAGCAGGAACTGGGCTCGGGCCAATTCCAGCAGTGGCACCTGCCACGCCCAGCCGCGCTCGGGATCGCCGTAGAAGTGGAACTCGTCCATCACCACAAGGCCGATATCGGCCTGTGCGCCTTCCCGCAGCGCGATATTGGCCAGCACCTCGGCGGTGCAGGCGATGATCGGAGCGCCGGCATTGACCGCGGCGTCACCGGTCAGCATGCCGACGTTCGCCGCCCCGAAGATCGCGCAGAGGGCGAAGAACTTCTCGCTGACCAACGCCTTGATCGGTGCGGTGTAGTAGCTGCGTGCCCCGGCGGCCAGCGTGGCGTACTGCGCGCCGGTGGCGACCAGCGACTTACCGGAGCCGGTCGGGGTGGCCAGGATGACGTTGGCACCGCTGAGCAGTTCGATGAGCGCTTCCTGCTGCGCCGGGTAGAGGGGGGTGCCACACTCCTCGGCCCAGGCGCTGAAGGAGTCGAACAACGCGTCGGGGTCGGCCGCCTTTGCGCGCAGTCCGCCCAGATCGCCAGGATCATCGAGAAGGGCGGGGGAGTCGCTCATCTGCGTCGGCCCAGGTACTGCGAGGCGATCGCCGTCATCGTCAGGCAAACATACCGGCGTGGCCGCCGCGTCGTAACGTCACGTCCCAACGCTTGGACGTAACGCCGGACTCTTTGGTGTAACGCGATGGCCGCGGGAGGGGATAATGGGCGCATGACCCACAAACTTGCAGCCCCACTTCTCGGTGCTGTGGCCACCACGGCCGCCCTGTTCATCGGCGCGCCGGTCGCCCAGGCCGACGTCTGCGGTGATGTCGGCGGACGCCACGTCAGTGTCGGCGGGTGCACGCCGGGGCTCGCCGGCGATGCTGTCGATGCCGCCGTGATCGGTGCCGCGGTTGATCGCCCGTACGGATATGGTTACCCGCCCCCGCCGCCGGTCGAGGGCTGGCCCCCGCTGCCCCCCGGCTACCTGGCGTTCCCGTCGTTCCCCGGTGAGATGTCCTGCTACACCGCTACCGGGCAGCCGTACTACACCCCGGCAAACATGCCCTGCTACCCGGTCTAAACCGGCAGGGTCGGGAGTCCTGCTCAGTCGCGACCATCCTTTCTGACCACACCAGGCTCACCCGTACCACTTTGGACCGGCGCGCCGTCGTGCTCGGCGACAGTGTCGGAGTACTGGCCTAACGTGCATGCCATGCAGGGCACTTTCCCGAGTATCGCGCTTGATCAGGCGGCAGTGCGGCTGGGCTGGGATGCCTACCGTCGCGGTACCGCGTACGCCCGGGAAGGCCGGGTCCTGCAGTGCCAGTGGAGTCCGGAGGCCGCGACGCTGGTCGGCACTGTCCGGGGGAATCACGCCCGGCCCTACATCACCACTGTGCTGCTCGTCCGCCGCCCGGCGGACACCTGGGCGATCGGGGGTGGGTCGTGCACGTGCCCGATGCGTATTGACTGCAAACACGTCGCCGCCCTGGTGGTGGCGGCTCACGCCCGGCTGAATGCGCCTCGGCCCGTCACATGGCAGCAGTCGTTGGAGGCGCTGCTCCCGGATGCCGCATCCTCCGGGCGGGCAGGTGCGACTACGGCCGCCACACCGCTGGGCATCGAACTGGACCTGACCACGGGGCCCGGGCCGTCGCGGCTCGAGGCACGTGTCGTCCGGCCCGGCAAGCGCGGCGGTTGGGTGTCTGGCGATGTCAACTGGTCGGTTCTGTTCAGGCTGGCGCACTACGGCTATGCGCGCGAACACATCGAGGCGCTGCGCATCATCTACGCGCTGTCGCAGGCCTCGGGCTCCGGCGGGTACCTGAGCTACTCGTATACCCATTACGGGAACGAGAAGACGATCGACCTGATCGCGCTGAACTCCGCGCAGCTGTGGCCGCTGTTGAGCGAAGCCCGACGGTCCGGGGTGGCGCTGGTGCAGGCCAGGACCGGGTACGAGGTTCCCCTGGGTTCATCGGGCCACATCAGCCTGGATGTCACCGAGGTCGCTGACGTCTTGGTGGTACGTCCGGTGGTGGAGGTCGACGGCGCGTCTGTCACGGCTGCGGCGTTCATCGGATCTCCCGCCCACGGGGTCGCCTACGTCGACGGGGGGCTGCGGCTCGCGCCGCTGGACGCCGCCGCTCCGACGGCGCTGCAGCGGCTCGTCATGAGCGATGAAGTGCTGGAGATACCCGCCGCGGCGGCAGACCAGTTCGCGTTGGAGTTCTACCCGCGGCTGCGTGCCGTGGCCGAGGTGACGTCGTCGGACGGCTCCTTCGCACCGCCCGAAATCACCGGGCCCGAGGCGGTGCTGCAGGCGGACTACCGCGCCGGACACCACCTGGTGCTCAGCTGGTTCTGGTCGTATCGCCTGGGGGACAGGCAGTTCCGCATCCCCGCCGACGGTGGCGACACCGGCGGTGTGCGCGACTCGGACGCCGAACGTGACCTGGCCGCCGGTATCGACGCACCCCTGGAGTGGTTCGGACTGCGCGACGCGGGGGGAGCGCTGACCGGGACGATCCTGGGCGGCACCCACACGATGCGCTTCGCCACCGAACTCCAACCCCTGCTGGCCGAGGCGGACGGGGTCACCGTCGAGATCGTCGGTGAGCCCGCCGACTACCGGGAAGCCGGCGAGTCACTGCAGATCGGTCTCAGCACTGCCGCCGTGGCGGGGGAGTCCGACTGGTTTGACCTTCGCATCACCATCAGCGTCGAGGGCACGAAGATCCCATTGCCCCGAGTGCTGGCCGCCCTCACCGCCGGTCACGATTACCTGCTCCTCGACGACGGCGCCTACATCGCCCTCGACAAGCCCGAACTGGTGAGTTTGCGCGCGTTGATCGAGGAGGCTCGTGCGCTCAACGATGAGGACGGCCCGCCGCGGATCAGCCGGTACCAGTCGGGATTGTTCGAAGACCTGGCGTCGATGGCCACCGTCGTTCGTCAGGCCAAGGAGTGGAAGCGTCAGGTCGCCGGGCTGCGGGCGTTGCAGAACCTCGACCCGGTTCCGGTGCCCAGCACCCTGGACGCCGAACTTCGGCCGTATCAGCAGGAGGGGTTCGGCTGGCTGGCCGCGATGTACGACCACGGTCTCGGCGGAATCCTCGCCGACGATATGGGCCTGGGCAAGACGGTGCAGACATTGGCGCTGATCTGCCATGCCCGCCAACGCAGTTCAGGTCCCCCCTTCCTGGTGGTGGCGCCCGCCAGTGTGCTGTCGAACTGGGTGGCCGAGGCGGCGCGGTTCGCCCCGGGGCTGCGGGTCGTCATGCTCGCCGACACCCTGCGTCGCTCCGGTATGGACCTCAGTGAGGTGGCCGCCGGCGCCGACATCATCGTCACGTCCTACACACTGTTCCGGCTCGACTACGACGCGCACGCCGAGCAGGTGTGGTCGGGACTGATCCTCGACGAGGCCCAGTACGTCAAGAACCGTCAGGCCAAAACCCATCACTGCGCGCGCAAGCTCAGCACGCCCTTCAAGCTCGCCATCACCGGAACGCCGATGGAGAACAACCTGATGGAGCTGTGGTCGTTGCTGGCGATCACCGCGCCCGGATTGTTCCCCGACGCAGCCAGTTTCGCCGACTTCTACGCCAAACCGATCGAGAAGTCCGGTGAGACCGAACTGCTGCAACTGTTCCGCCGTCGCATCAAACCGCTCGTCAAGCGCCGGACCAAGGACCTCGTCGCCCCGGAGTTACCCGCCAAGCAGGACCAGATCCTCGACGTCGAACTCACCCCGCGGCACCGAAAGCTCTACGAGACCCGGTTGCAGCGTGAACGACAGAAGGTGCTGGGCCTGCTCGACGATATGCAGCGCAACCGGTTCACCATCCTGAAATCGCTGACCGTCATGCGGCAACTTGCGCTGCACCCGGGTCTGGTCGACCCGGCGCACGGCGGCTTACCCAGCGCCAAGATCGACGTGCTCGCCGAACACCTGCAGGAGGTCGCCGCCGGCGGCCACCGCGCACTGGTGTTCAGCCAGTTCACCCGATTCCTGGGCAAGGTTCGCGACCGGCTCGAGGCCGAGGGCATCGACTACTGCTACCTCGACGGCCGAACCCGCGACCGGCCGAAGGCGATCCAGCGGTTCAAGGAGGGCGACGCCCCGGTCTTCCTGATCAGCCTCAAAGCCGGCGGGTTCGGGCTGAACCTGACCGAGGCCGACTATTGCTTCCTGCTCGACCCGTGGTGGAACCCTGCGGTCGAGGCGCAGGCCGTCGACCGCACCCACCGGATCGGGCAGACCCGCACCGTGATGGTCTACCGGCTGATCGCCCGCGACACCATCGAGGACAAGGTGCTGGCCCTCAACGCACAGAAGGCGAAACTCTTCGCCAGCGTGATCGACGACGGCAACGCGTTCGGGTCGACCCTCACCGCCGCGGACATCCGGGAACTGATCTCGTAGCTGATCTGCGTGGGCCGGCGGTCCATGTCACGAGGCCGATCGCTGCATGCAATTTGACAGCAATGCTGCTAATTTGCAGGTATGGTGGCGGTAACCATTCGGGATGTGCCCGAGAAGGTTCGTGACGAACTGGCAGTCCGGGCGGCGCGGGAGGGTCAGTCGCTCCAGGAGTATCTGCGTTGCCTCTTGATGAACGTCGCAGCGAAGCCGACCATCGGGGATGTGTTGTCCCGTGCGCGCGCCCGGGTTGCGGCCACAGGTGTGATCGTCGATCCGGTGGCGACGGTTCTGGCGAAGGATGCCGATCGAAGGTGAGCGACTCCCGACTGGTGTGCGACGCATCAGCGCTCGTGACGGTCCTACTCGACTCCGGGAATGCCGGGGACTGGCTGGCCCGCCGTCTGGCCTCGGCCGACTTGGCTGCCCCCGCGCTGCTTCCCTTCGAGTGCTCGAACGTCATCCGCCGTCATGAAGTCGGCGGCTTGATCAGCTCCGACCAAGCAGCCCAGGCTCACAACGACCTGGTAGACCTGCCCATCGACCTCTTTCCGTATGAGCCTCTTGCGCAAAGGGTTTGGCAGCTGAGGCGAAACCTCACCAGCTACGACGCGGCATACGTCGCCCTTGCCGAGATCCTCGACGCGCCGTTGATCACCGTGGATCGGCGGCTGGCCGGAGCGGCCGGAATCGCATGTCGCGTTGAGCTTGCGCCGAATGGGTGATTCAGGTGGCTACGCCGGGGACGCTTGTGTGGGGATCAGTTCGGCGACGTCCGGACGCGACGAGGCCAGGCCGCGGTCGAAGGTCGCAACCCGGCCCTGGTTGACCCTCGCCAGTTCGGCGAGATAGCCGTCGGTAACCTGCCGGTGCCCGATGACGCCCGGGAGCGCACAGTCTGCGAATGAGACGCTGTCCGGCCAGAATTCGTGCCGTGGGTTATGGGTCAGGGCGATCACGACCGCTCGGGCGTCCTCGGCTCCCTGACCCTGTCTGATGAGAAGGCGAAGAAGACTGCCTTGGGTGATCGGACACGTGGCGAATGAGCCGTCGAGGCGGGCGAACCAGTCCTCCGCGGGACCGTGATGAACGTGGTCCGACACGACCAGTGCGATCAACACGTTCGCGTCCAGCAGTGTGGTCACTCCCGATCGTCCAGGGAACGGACGTCCTCGGAGGTCACCACGGTTCCGAGTGTGACGACCGGCAGACCGGTCTTGGGGCTGTGTGACAGCACCGCGGCCGCGTCGGAGCGCAGACCGCAGCGCATCAGATCAGCGACGGTGTCGCTGAAGGTTCGGTTAGTGACCTCGGCTCTGAGGCGGCCTCAGCGCAGTTTCACCAGCCGGGTGGTCGAGCTCTCATCGAGTTCCACGATGTCGGCGCGTGAGCGCAGGAAGTCGCTGAACGACTTGAAGCCCAGCGCCTTCTCCGAGAAGGACGGGTCCATCCGTTTCATCTGCGCCTTGACCGCCGAGTTGTGCAGCCACTCGTCGTCGTCCTTGTCCAGGCCGATCTGCAGTGCACGCGTGAGCAGAGCCGTGGCTGCGGTTTGCGGATCCGGTGCGGCCGGCTCCGCGGACTTCCGCGTCCGCTTCGGCTGCGCCGCCGCCGGCTGATCGACCGCGGCGGCGGCCGGCTCGAACTCCGGCACCCCGGGCAGCGCGTCGTAGATGACGAAGTCATCGCAGGCTGCCGCCAGCGCCCGACTGGAGGACCCGGCCACCCCGATGCCCACGACGTACCGGCCCAGCCGCTTGCACCGCTGCGCCAGCGGGATGTAGTCGGAATCGCCGGCCACGATCACCACATGGGTGAGGTCGGGCAGCCGGAACATGTCCTCCACGGTGTCCACCGCCAGCCGGATATCGGCACCGTTCTTGCCATAGGCCGCCGCCGGGAAAAGTTGCACCAGGTCCACGGCCCGGCCGACCAACTGCTCGCGGTACTCGGCGTTGACCCCGGCCGACCAATCCGCGTACGCCCTCGTCAGCACCACGGTGCCGAACGACGACGAGAAGTCAAGGATCGCACCCACGTCAACCCGGGCCCGAGCCAGGCGGGACGTCTCCAGGCCCTTGGCTTTATCGCGTTGAAAGGAGTTGCGGCCATTGACCTGGTCGTAGCGCGATATGACGATGTTGTCGAAGTCGAGGTACACCGCGACACGGTCGGCGTTGGGTTCGCTCATCTGCCCAGTCTTATCTACGGCCGCGCCGTCGCAATAGGGTGTGGCCATGGCATCAGTGCTCGTTACCGGCTGCCTAACCGGAATCGACCCGGCTACCAGCACTGATCTATCCCGTCGATCGGGTGGCGAGGAATATGTCTGAACGCGTCAGTTTCGCGAGCGCGACGGGGCCGATGTTGGCCGGCATCGTCGACGTTCCCCCCAACGAGGTCCGCGGGTGGGGTGTGTTCGCGCACGGCTTCACCCTCGGCAAGGACTGTCCCGCCGCGAGCCGGATCTGCAAGCAACTCGCCAGCGACGGCATCGGAATGCTGCGCTTCGACAACCTCGGGCTCGGTGATTCCGAGGGTGACTGGGGTGACGGGTCGTTCTCCTGCAAGGTCGACGACACGGTTCGGGCCGTGGAGTTCATGAACGCCTCGGGTCGGGAGGTGCGACTGCTGGTCGGGCATTCCTTCGGCGGCTCGGCCGTCATCGCGGCGGCCCATCACTGCCCGGGGGTGGCGGCGGTGGCCAGCATCGGCGCTCCCTTCGAACCCGCGCACGTCGAGCGCAACTACGACGCCCTGGTTGAGCGAATCGAGGAGGATGGCGAAGCCGCGTTCTTCGCCGGTGGTAAGGCGCTCACGCTCAAGCGGCACTTCATCGAGGATGTTCGAGAGGCCGACTTGCGCGAGCGAATCCGGACCTTGCGCCGAGCGCTGCTCGTCATGCATTCACCGACCGACAACACCGTGGGTATCGCCAATGCGAGCGACATTTTCCGCACCGCACGTCATCCCCGCAGCTTCATTTCGCTGGAAGGGGCTGACCACCTCCTGACTGGAAAGAACCAGGCCGCGCGGGCGGCCCGGATCATCAGCGCGTGGGCAGATCCATACCTGTGAGGCCAGCAGTCCGCGTCGAGACTGCGTCCAGATCGCGAAAGCCTCCAG
>JAUPLT010000191.1 GCA_030836785.1 Actinomycetota bacterium | reverse complement strand
GTGGCGGTGGCCAATGCGCACGGCACGGTGACCGGTGCGGCCGGTGGGGTGCTGTTGCGTCCGTTCGCCCGGCTGATCTCGAAGGCCGGGGACTCGGTGACCACCTACGGCGCACCCTGGGACATGAAGTAAGCGATCTCGCGGGCAATAAAGAGCAGCCCCCGGCGCGAGCCGGGGGCTGCTCTTGTCTGGGGGTTACTTGTCCTTCGGTGAGTGGGCTTGCAGCGAGTCGCGGATCTCGGTCAGCAGCGCGATCTGCTTGTCCTCGGCGGTCTCTTCGGCATCTTGGGCCCTGCGGATCTTGCCGTAGGGGAGCACAATCAGGAAGTAGACCACCGCGGCGATCAGCGTGAAGTTGATGAGTGCCGACAGCAGGATGTTCAGGTCGATACTTTGCCCGCCACCGATGCCGATCTTGAGGATCCCGTAGTCCGAGTCCTTGCCGGCGCCGATGCGGTTGATCAGCGGGGTGATGATGCTGTCGGTGAACTTCGTGACCAAACCGGTGAAGGCCGTGCCGATGACGACGGCGACCGACAGATCGATGATGTTCCCCTTGGCGAGGAACTCCCGGAAACCCTTTAACACGTGTGACGCCTTTCTTTGCTGATTTCCCGATCGGGCGTCGAAAGCGTAGCGCAGGCCATTTGCCGGTTCGGGAGACGTTTGCCCGGCAACGGTCCGCCGTCAGTGAATTGTCCCGTCAGTGAATTGTCAGAGTCACCTCCTGTACCAGTCCCGCGCCCGCCACGGCGGTGGCCGCGGACCGGGGCAATGCCACCAACACCACCCGTTCCCCGGCGGCGCCGGGCCGGGTGCTCTCCTCGGAGACCAGCACGACGACGGCACCGACCGCCAGCACCCGGGGCTGCGCCTCGCGGTCCGACTCGGCCACGCCGAGGACGTCCACCACATCGCCGGTGCGAATGACATCCAGCACGGCGCTGTCGGACAGGCGCAGGGGAACCACCCGGGCGTCCGGGCCCGCGTTCAGGCCGGCCAGTCGGGGCCCCAGTACCCGCGCGTCGGTCAGCACCTCACCGCGGCGGACCGGCCCGGCCAGTGTCGCGCCGGTTAGTCGGTCGATATCGGTGAGCGCGCCGTCGGGAAGCGCTACCGCCGGGTAACTCTGCAGGCGGATGTCGTCGGCCCCCAGGGTCACTCCAGGCCGCAGATCCGCGGTCACGACCACGACATCGGTGTAGACGTCGGCCGGGTCCGGCCGCAGGGCCATCGCCGCTGCCAGCAGCACCAGAACGCCTGCCGCCAGCCGCCGGGCCAGCAACGTACGTGCGAAGTCGGGCCGGACCGCCCGGGAGATGCGTTCGCGCAGAGTGGGATTCAGTGAATCGCCCATGTGGGCACGCTAACGCCGCGAATCCCGCCGCGGGCTTCGGTGAACGGGTTGGCTGTGGATGGACCGTTAGCTGGTGCTGGCGGCGGCCGCGGGCGTGCTGGACTTCGAGGTGCTCGGGGCGGTGCTTGGTGCCGAGGACCCGGACGAACTCGAGGATCCGCTGGAATCCGAGGACTTGGCGGCCGGGGCCGATTTCTCCGGGGCCGATTTCTCCGAGGCCGTCTCTGACCCCGATCCGCTCGACCCCGAGGAGGAACTCTTCTGCGCCTCGCGGCTGTCGGTGCGGTAGAAGCCGCTGCCCTTGAACACCACCCCGACCGAGTTGAACAGTTTGCGCAGTCGGCCCGAGCACTCCGGGCAGGTGGTCAGCGCGTCGTCAGTGAATGCCTGCACGGCGTCGAACTTGTGGTCGCATGCGGTGCACGCGTAGCTGTAGGTCGGCACAGGAAACCTCCGGAAGACTCGGCTGTTAGCACTCTACCGCGTCAAGTGCCAATTCCGTGGGCCGGGGATTCGCCGAGCGCGATCAGCCCGGCGCCCGGGGTCAGCGCGTGCGTCATCCGGATGTCGTGCTCCTCGGCGGGCAGCGCGTCGAACACCTCGCAGTCGCGGACCACGGCCAGCA
Source organism: Actinomycetota bacterium (assembly GCA_030836785.1). Lineage (GTDB taxonomy): Bacteria > Actinomycetota > Actinomycetes > Mycobacteriales > Mycobacteriaceae > Mycobacterium. The sequence continues at coordinate 4,988 of JAUPLT010000191.1, read as the reverse complement.
GCCTGGTGCCCGGCCGGCACAGCGGCAGGGTGCGATCGTAGAAGCCGCCGCCGCGGCCCAGTCGGACGCCGGTGCGGTCGACCGCCAGTGCCGGGACCAGGACGGCGCCGGCGCGGGCCACCGCCTCCGGAGGTAGCCACGGGCCTGCGGGTTCGCTGAGGCCGAACCGGCCGGGAGCAAGTTCACCCGGAACGTAGCGACCCCAGAGCAGGGCCTGATGGTCACCGTCGCGCACCACCGGCAGCAACACCTCGTCGCACAGATCCCGCAGTCGGTCGACCAGCGCGGGGGAGCCCGGTTCCGTGCCCACCGGCAGGTAGGCGCACACCGTGCAGGCCCCCGCGGTCGCGGCGGCGAGGTGCTCGAGCAGAGCGGCTGCCTCGGCACGGTGCACGGACGCCGGTACGGCGCGGCGGGCGGCCAGCAAGTCGGCCCTGCGCTGGGCTTTTGACGTGCCGGTCATGGGTCCAACTGTGTCACGGAAGGGGTCGCCGGCGGCGCCACAGTCATCGACGACGTTGCCCAGCAAAGTGGTCAGAGCACCGACTATCGTGTCCCGGATGAATGTGTCCGGTGTATCGGTGTCAGGTGTGTCTGATCCCCACGTGCCATTCCCCCATACCGCCATCGTGCCGGCGGCCGGTCTGGGGACCCGCTTTCTGCCCGCGACCAAGACGGTGCCCAAGGAACTTCTGCCGGTGGTGGACACCCCCGGCATCGAACTGGTGGCCGCCGAGGCGGCCGAGGCCGGTGCCGAGCGACTGGTGATCGTCACCGCCGAGGGCAAGGACGGCGTCGTCGGGCATTTCGTCGAGGACCTGGTGCTGGAGGGCACGCTGGAGGCCCGCGGCAAAAAGGCGATGCTGAAGAAGGTCCGTCGAGCACCGGGGCTGATCAAGGTCGAGTCGGTGATCCAGCATGAGCCGCTCGGGCTCGGGCACGCGGTGTCCTGCGTGGAGCCGGTGCTGGCCCCGGATGAGGACGCGGTCGCGGTGCTGCTGCCCGACGATCTGGTGCTGCCGACCGGTGTGCTGGTGCGGATGGCCGAAGTCCGCGCCGAGCGTGGCGGCACCGTGCTGTGCGCCATCGAGGTGTCCCCCGAGGAGATCAGCGCCTACGGCGTTTTCGACGTCGAGGAGGTGCCCGGCGCCGGGCCGGACGTGCTGAAAGTGAAAGGCATGGTGGAGAAGCCGCCCCGCGGCACGGAGCCATCGCACTACGCCGCTGCCGGGCGCTACATCCTCGACCGCGCCATCTTCGACGCGCTGCGCAGGGTGGAGCGGGGCGCGGGCGGGGAGATCCAGCTCACCGACGCCGTCGCGCTGCTGATCGCCGAGGGTCATCCGGTTCACGTGGTCGTGCACCACGGTTCTCGACACGACCTGGGAAATCCCGGCGGTTATCTCAAGGCTTCGGTTGACTTTGCCTTGGATCGTGACGACTATGGCCCCGATCTGCGACGGTGGCTGGTGAAGCGACTGGGTCTGGCGGAGAAGGCAGACGGATAGCCTGCTGCGACGGGTTCCCGCAGGGTCCAGGGCAGAAAGGCGCGCACTGTGCGGTCGGTGGAGGAACAGCAGGCCAGGGTGGCGGCCGCCGCGGTGGCGCCGAGGCCGGTGCGCGTCCCGATCGCCGAGTCCCAAGGTTTGATGTGTGCCGAGGACGTCGTCGCCGAGAATCCGATGCCCGGTTTCGACCAGGCGGCCATCGACGGGTACGCGGTGCGCAGCGTGGACCTCGGCGGTGACGGCGAGAGCGATGTGGTGCTGCCGGTGATGGGGGTGATCGAGGCCGGCGCCCGGACCCCCAGTCGGTTGCAGCCCAAACAGGCGGCGCGGGTGCAGACCGGCGCGCCGATGCCCACCCTCGCCGACGCGGTGCTGCCGTTGCGGTGGAGCGACGGCGGCGAGGTGCGGGTGCGGGTGTTGCGCGGGGTGCGTTCGGGTGCCTATGTCCGACGGGCCGGCGACGATGTGCAACCCGGCGATGTGGCGGTGCGCGCCGGGGCGATCATCGGCGCGGCGCAGGTGGGTCTGCTGGCGGCGGTGGGACGCGAACGCGTGCTGGTTCATCCGCGGCCCCGGGTGGCGGTGCTGAGCATCGGCGGGGAACTGGTGGACATATCCCGGACTCCGGGCAACGGCCAGGTGTACGACGTGAACTCCTACGCGCTGGCCGCGGCGGCCCGGGACGCGGGGGCCGAGGTGACCCGATTGGGGATCGTCAGCGCCGACCCCAAGGAACTCCGTGAGGTGATGGAGGGTCAGCTCAACCGGTCCGAGGTGATCGTCATCTCCGGGCCGGTCGGCGGGGCGGCGGCGGAGAACCTGCGGACGGTGCTGTCCAGCTTCGGCCAGATGGAGGTCACCCGGATCGCCATGCACCCCGGTTCGGTCCAGGGCTTCGGGCAACTGGGTCCGGAAGGGGTGCCCACCTTCCTGCTGCCGGCCAACCCGGTCAGCGCTCTGGTGGTATTTGAGGTGATGGTGCGGCCGCTGATCCGGCTCTCCCTGGGCAAGAAGCAGCCGATGCGCCGGGTGGTGCCGGCCCGCGCGCTGGCGCCCATTCAGTCGGTGGCCGGTCGGACCGGTTTCCTGCGGGGTCAACTGCTGCGCGACGAGGACACCGGGGACTACCTGGTCGAGGCGATCGGGGAGGCGGCCAACGGCCCGTCGCACCTGCTGGCGTCGCTGGCCGAGGCCAATTGTCTGGTGATCGTGCCCGACGAGGTCGCCGAGGTGAAGGTCGGTGAACGCGTCGACGTCGCCTTCCTGGCCCAGCGCGGCTGAGGCTCGCGATACCAGCGGGGCCGTGACGTGAATCTGTGGGGTGGCGGTGCCGCCCACCCCGGCTGGCCTGGTTCGGTGGGACCGCTGCGGGTGCCGGCGGGGGTGATCCGGTTGCGTCCGGCACGTCTGCGCGATGGCGCGCAGTGGAGCCGGATTCGGCTGGCGGAGCGTGCCGAGTTGGAGCCGTGGGAGCCCAGTACCGAATTCGAGTGGAGTGCGCGCCATTCCGTGTCGGCATGGCCGGCGATGCTCTCGGGACTGCGCGCCGAGGCGCGCCGGGGCCGGATGCTGCCGTATGTCATCGAACTCGACGGCCGGTTGCGGGGCCAGCTCACGATCGGCAACGTCACGCACGGCGCGTTGCGGTCGGCATGGATCGGCTACTGGGTGTCCAGGCAGGTGACCGGCGGCGGGGTGGCCACCGGCGCGCTCGCGCTGGGCCTGGACCACTGCTTCGGGCCGGTCATGCTGCACCGGGTGGAGGCAACCGTGCGGCCGGAGAACGCGGCGAGCCGACGGGTGTTGAGCAAGGTCGGCTTCCGGGAGGAAGGCCTGCTCAAGCGCTACCTGGACGTCGACGGGGCGTGGCGCGACCACCTGCTGGTGGCGATGACGGTCGAGGAAACCGGCGGGTCGGTGGTCAGCCGACTGGTTCAACGGGGTCAGGCGCAGTACTGCTGAGCGCAACGCCTGTGACCAAAGTTGCAAATGTGACTGTTGGTGCTTGTAATCAAGGAATTACACGTGTGTAATTGGCACGGCGCGCCGTCACTGTTTGCGGACGTCACGGACCTAGCCTGGTCAGGAAAGGAGCAGGCCTCATGCCAAGCATCCCCCAGTCATTGCTCTGGATCTCACTCGTGGTGCTTTGGCTCTTCGTGTTGGTCCCGATGCTCATCAACAAGCGCGACACGGTGCGCCGCACCAGTGACGTCGCGCTGGCCACCCGCGTGCTCAACGGCGGGGTCAGGGCACGGTTGCGCCGCCGCAGCGGTCCGGCGGCGGGTCACCGACACGACCCGCTGTGGAGCGGCGACGGATCCGATCTCGACGACTACAACGACCACGAGACCGAGGACTACGAAGAGGCGGTTCGTGAGGCGGTCCAGGAGGCGCGCGTCCGCAGTCACACCCGCACGGTGACGGTCGTCGCCACGGTGACCGAATCCACCACGTCGTCTGCGGACGAGGCCAACACCGCACCGGTCTACCTCGACGTCGACGTGGTGGAGGAGGACTCCGGAGCGCTGCCGGTCGGCGGTGCTGTGCAGGAGGGCCTGTTCGACTCGCCCGCCGAGGAGGTTCCGGTCGTGGCGTTCGTGCCCGAGTCGGCGCCGGTCGCAGATGATGCCGATGTTGATATGCCGTCGGAGATCGAGCAGGAGCAGGTTGTCGAAGAGCCTGCCGCGGACGACGAATACGAGTACGTCGACGACACCTCGGGTCTGGATGCCGCGGACGACGCCGACGACGCGCAGTCTGTGGTGACCCCGCACTCCAGCAGGCGGCGCCGGATGGAGTCCAGTGCCACCGCGGCTGCCGTCAGCGCCCGCAAGTACCGCTTCCGCAAGCGGGTGCTGACCGCCCTGGCGGCGGTCATGGTGCTCACCGCCGTGCTGTCCTTCACCGTCAGCAGCGGCCTGTGGTGGGCCTGCGGCACGACCGCGACGGTGACGATCCTCTACCTGGCCTACCTGCGCCGGCAGACCCGGATCGAAGAGCAGGTCCGGCGGCGTCGGCTCCGGCGGATGGCACGGTCCGGGGCGTCCGGCGAGGAGGGCGAGGGCGGTGATTCCCTCGCTGAGCGGCGAGGCGGCCGCGACGCCGGGGATGTCGGGGCACGGCTTCGCCGGCCCGGCGCGGTGGTGCTGGACATCGACGACGAGGACCCGATCTTCGAGCACCTCGACGAGGTCCGGTTCAGTCGGCGCTACGACCTGCCGCGGGCGGCCGGCCAGTAGCAGGACACCGGTTGCCGGGTAGGTGCGCCGTCGGGCGTGCTGGTAACCTTTCACCGTCCATGGGGCTATAGCGCAGTTGGTAGCGCGTCTCGTTCGCATCGAGAAGGTCAGGGGTTCGATTCCCCTTAGCTCCACTCTTGAAAGTGCAGTTCAGTGCCATATTCGGCCCGAGTCGCCGGATTTCGTCAACTGTCTCGTCAACACCCGTCCGCACAATGCGGGTTGTGGCATCAATTCG
>JAUPLT010000190.1 GCA_030836785.1 Actinomycetota bacterium | reverse complement strand
TTCACCGTCGAAGCGGAACTTCCCGACGGTCGCGGCCGTGCCGGCGTCATCCACACCCCGCACGGCGATATCCGCACCCCGGCGTTCATCGCGGTCGGCACCAAGGCGACGGTGAAGGCCGTCCTGCCCGAAACCATGTCCGCCCTCGGCGCCCAGGCGGTGCTTGCCAACGCCTATCACCTCTATCTGCAACCCGGGCCGGACATCGTCGCCGCCGCCGGCGGCCTGGGGGCGTTCATGAACTGGCCCGGCCCGACCTTCACCGACAGCGGCGGATTCCAGATCATGTCTCTGGGGGCGGGCTTCCGCAAGGTGCTGATGGAGGACCCCAACCGAGCCCAGTCCGACGCCGCGGTGGCGCACGGGAAACAGAAACTCGCCCACGTCGACGACGACGGGGTGACTTTCATCAGCCACCTGGACGGATCGGCCCACCGGTTCACCCCGGAGGTGTCCATCGGAATTCAGCATCAACTCGGCGCGGACATCATCTTCGCCTTCGACGAACTGACCACCCTGGTGAACACCCGTGCCTATCAGGAGGAGTCGGTCGAGCGCACCCACGCCTGGGCCCGGCGCTGCCTGGTCGAGCACCGGAGACTGAGCGGGCTGAAGCAACCCTCGAGCCCACCCCAGGCTCTGTTCGGTGTGGTTCAGGGCGCGAACTACGAGGACCTGCGCCGGCAGGCCTGCCGGGGGCTGGAGACCATCGTCGACGACGAGGGGCGCGGATTCGACGGTTACGGCATCGGCGGCGCGTTGGAGAAGCAGAACCTGGCCACCATCATCGGCTGGTGCACCGACGAACTTCCCGACTCCAAGCCCCGGCACCTGCTGGGCATCAGCGAACCCGATGACCTCTTCGCCGCGATCGGCGCGGGGGCGGACACCTTCGACTGCGTATCCCCGTCGCGGGTGGCCCGCAACGCTGCGGTCTACACCCCGGGCGGCCGTTTCAACATCACCGGCGCGCGCTACCGGCGCGACTTCTCCCCCATCGACTCGGAGTGTGACTGCTACACCTGCGGAAACTACACCCGCGCCTACATCCACCACCTGTTCAAGGCCAAGGAGATCCTGTCCGCGACGCTGTGCACGATCCACAATGAACGCTTCATCATCAGGTTGGTAGATCGGATCCGGGAAGCCATCAGCACCGGGGACTTCGCCGCATTGCGCGACGAGGTGCTGGGCCGCTACTACGCGACATGAAGCCACCCACAGGCTGATCCGGACCGCGAGGCATGCGAGGGCGCGGGCAAAAACCGAAAAATTGACTGGCCGAAAGCCGCAGCCTCTGTGGCCGGTCGGTGCAGCCGCGCTCAGGCGGGATCCGCGCCCTCACCGGAATTGAACCGCGCTCAGCGCGCGTTGCGCAACCGCACCAGCGACACCAACCCGATCTCGCCGTACAACACGGCGGGTGGCAGCAGGCGAAAGCCCCGCACCCCGGCGCGACCGGTTGCGGCCTGGACCACCTTGCGGGCGATACGGGCGTCGAGGTCCTTGAGCACGCCGCGATCGGTGGTCGTGTCCAGCAGAGCCGACAAACCTGGAACCGCAAACGGACTCGAGACATCGAGCATCACGTTGACGCCCGCGACGAGGTGGCGTGCCCGGTCCGCGATCGGCATCGACGGCAGCGACACCGCCGCGGCGTCGATCCGCCGCGCCACCCTGCTGACGAATCTCCGTTGCCGATGCGGGCCAACGGCGATGGCGCCGGTGTGGCTGAGGGACAAGCCGAGGAAGTCGATCCGATTGCCGCCCCGATAGGCGGGGTCCCGCGGACAGGGCAGCCCCCTTCCGCTGAGGACAGTGCGCACCTCCTTCCCCAGTTTGCGGCGCACTCCCAGTCCGCCGATCACCGAGTCCAGTCGGTGATCGGTGTCGCGCAGCACGGTCAGGTCGGGATGGGCGAGGACGAAGTCGTCGTTGTAGCGCGCGTAGAAGATTCCCTCGGTCTGCAGGATGGCCCGATCCATCGGCGTCACAGCGAGATTCGACAGCACCGGCACCAGTGGCGTTCCCATCGCAACACCGTGCCGTCGGGTGAATTCGGTGCCATCGGAGTCGCGGACCGTGGGCCTGGCCAGCGCCGTGATGAGCTCCCAGGTCGCCGAACTGATGTTCCCGCCGGGGCTGCCCAGCGAGACCACCTCCCGCAGGATCGGCCACAGCGGGGCATCGGGACCCAGTGGCAGATCGTCCCCGTAGTGGTCGAAGTCGGATTGCAGGACGTACAACGGGGGGCAGTTCGGTGCGGTCTGCGAACGATGCTGCCGGACGAAATCCCCGAACGCCCGCATCGCCGTGACATTCGTCAGACCCGGCAGGTAGGAGTACACACCGGGCAGGCCATAGCATCTGGCATTGTGCGAAATTACTTGGTACAGAGCGGATCCCAGCACCTGGTCGGTGAAGCCGGACATGTGCGCATCGCGCTGCTTACCGCGGGTTTCCAGCGTCCACAGATCGACGGGCTGGGGCCGGTAGTCACCCGCGGCGACACTGCGGGCGATGGCCCGGGACAGTGCTCGGCGCTTGGCGGCGGTGTCGAAGTAGGTCACGCCGCGCGCAGCCTCGGCGAAAGCCAAACCCCGCTGCCGACGCTTGACGAAGATGCCCAGGATCACGGTCTCGTAGGTCTTCGGGTCGGCCAGTCTGCGGTCGAGGTCGATCGGCTCAAGCATCACTCACCACCGCTGCGGGGCCGGCATTCCAGATCCTCACCAGGCGCCGCCACTCGCGAACATCCGCCGGGGCGGCATTCGCCGGCAGCACGAGGAGTCGACGCAGGGTTCCGCGGCGGAATACCGGGGTGAACAACCGGCCACCGACCACAACCAGATCGGTGCCCGCTTCCTGGCTCGCGACCGCCATCGCCACCGCCTGCGCCAGGAACGCCGGGTCCACTGTGCGCATCTCTTTCGCGCCGGACTGGGTCGCGACGCGGAAGGTGATTCCGTCGGGGAACAACGCACGGAACTGAACACTGATGGCCACCCGGTCACCGCCTTCGGGCGGCACGATCCACTTCCCGCCGGCGAGTCGTCCGAGGGCTTGCCGGCCATCGATCTGGTCGCCGACGACTCTGCCGCGCCCGATGGCGAAGCCGGTCGCCGCCTGCATGTCCGCGTAGTCGTGCGCGCCCGGTGTTTCGCCTGGGCGACGTTCGAAGTAGACGAGCGTTGACGGCGAACGGAAGCTGAGATGCCCGCGGCCCGTCAGCCTCTGAATGACCAGCCTCAAGGCGGCCGAGCGCTGCCTGTCGTTGAGCGACGGCGGAATTCGCACCACCGCCACCAGCACCGGCCCCGGTTCGGCGGCGAGGATTCTCAGCCACTCCGGCAGGGAGACCAAAGTCGGCACCGGAGGATGCCGCCGATCACGGAGGTGCTGGATGTTCATCAGGGCGATGAGTTGGACGATCATCGCTGCGGTGATCTGGACCAGGTCGCCGGCGGGGTTGGGATTGAGCCACACCAGCCACAGCAACACGATCAGCAGTGCCAATGTGCCCAGATGCGTCCGGAACCGGCCCTCGGCGAACAGGCGGATCTGGTAGATGCCGATGAAACTGCGCAGGACGAACATCGGCAGCAGCGCGAGCAGGAACCCGACCGGGACATCGCGCAGGACGAGGATCCCCAGCGCCGCGGCCAAAGTCCAGAAGAACAGTCCGATCACCGGCGCCACCCGGAGCAGTCTCCGGAAGAACACCCATTGCAGTTCCCGCAGTGCGGGTTCGGTGCGGAGGCGGACGAAGTCGAAATAGAAGATGCCGGCACTCTCGTAACTGCCCCTGAACAGCGGCAGTATCAGGTAGAAGAACTGGAACGCGTCGATGTTCTGCCAACTCGTCATCGCCGCTGTCAGATCGAAAGTCCGGGTATCGGTCCCGTAGAAGCCGATCAGCGCGAGGACGAGCAGCGCGTCCAGCCGTAGGCTGAGTCCCGACATCGTGGTCCTCAGACCGAGCCATCCCGGGATGCTGGGAAGGTGCTGGCGGACTCCGCGCCCCGATGAGTTCCACCTCGGGCGCAGCCCGGTCAGTCGGTAGGCCTCCAGGGAGAAGTGCACGGTGATCGCGATGCTGAGGGCGTTCGAGGCAATGATCGCGACGACGATCGTCACCGCCGGATAGAGGGAGAACCCCAGTCCGATGATCGCCAACTGAACGACGGTCGGGGCGAACATCGACCAGACCGGCTTGTAGACCCGGCGGGTCGCGTAGATCCCAGAGTGCAGGACCCGGACAACGAATCCGATCGCTACCTCGACGATGATCAGGAATGCGTACAGGTGCGTTACCGCGTCGTCACCCGCGGGCTGCACCACTGCCAACGCAAGGCCACCGCCGATGGCCACCAGAGCGCCGACAAGCCCCGCCAGCACCAGCCAACGGCCGATCTCGTACTCGCCGGCCTCGCGCTCCCCGAGTCGGGCGAACGTCCGCAACCGGTCCCGCATGATTTCGAGCAGTCCCCACCAGCCGCCGGCCACCACCAGACTCCCCGCCCGCAGCACCATCACGATGAAGGCCGCGACCCCACCGAGACTGGACAGTACGAGGAAGAACTCCGCGACGTGGACGGCGAACCGCACGGCCGCGATCAGGAACGGAAAGCGCAGCCGATAGCGGAAGTAGCCGTTGAGCCGACCGGTGAGAAAGCAGGCGTACAACGACACCGGGGATGTCTGCCGACGGCCCACCCGGCCGAACCAGCGGTCGACGTCGTTCACCGGCGTCTCTCCCACTGTGGCCTTGGCCCCCGGGGGCTCACTGTATTGGGTCAGACCGGGTATTGGGTCGGACCGGGCCAACCCGGTGCTATCAGGCCATCGGTGGGGGTTGAATCCATCGTTGAAGGCTGAATCCATCGTTGGGAGGTTCCGTGAAGCTCACCATGAGGCGAGGCGACGCGACCGTGATCTGGGTATCGGTCATGCTCGCGGCGGTAGCCGTGGCCGGCGTCGCGTTCAGCGTGCTCGTCCTCGACCGGGAGCCCCGCCGCCAGTCGGCCCAGCCGGGCATGAGCACGTCGAGCCTTCTCACCCTGACCTGGGGTCCGAGCCTGTGCACCGTCGAACGGTCCAACGCGGGCTGCCGATCCGGTCATGTCGGCCAACTGGGGCAGGTCTTCGTGTTGCACGGCCTGTGGCCACAACCCGCCACGGAGCAGTACTGCGATGTGCCGCGCAGATCGGGTGGCACCAAGCCGCCGGTGACGCTGCCGGATGACCTGCGCGCGACGCTGCAGGCGAAGATGTCTGACGCGGCGGTGATGGCAACGCATGAGTGGTACGCCCACGGCACCTGCTCCGGGGTCACCGCGCCCGAGTACTTTCGGATCGCCGCGGCCCTGACGGACCAGGCCAGTACCGTCCTCGACCCGTTGTTCAGCCGTGCCTCCGGTCGGCAGATCTCCGCACGCGCTGTGCGCGACGCGTTCGACGCTGGATTCGGCGCAGGTGCCGGCCAGCGGGTGACGTTGAGCTGCCGGGACAGCGGCGGTAGCGAGCCCCTGGTCTACGAGGTCCGACTGTCGCTGCCGACGGTCGCCGCACTGCGCGCGGACACGAATCCGGTGTCGCTGCGCGACGCGCTCGCCACCGGTCCCGTCGTGCCACCCGGGTGTGGGCGGGGACAGGTGCCCTGATCGCAGGGCAGACTGGACCGGTGACCGACGATCCCCAGGGGCTGCTGCTCAAGCTGCTCGACACCGACCATCGCGCCGATCCCTACCCGGTCTTTGAGCAGATCCGGTCGTACGGTCCACTACAGCTGCCGGACTCGCATCTGGTGGTGTTCTCCTCGTTCTCGGACTGCGATGAGGTGTTGCGGCATCCGTCGTCGTGCAGCGACCGGCTCAAGTCGACCATCGCCCAGCAGGCGATTGCCAAGGGGCAACCCGCCCGACCGTTCGGGACGCCGGGCTTCCTCTTTCTTGATCCGCCGGACCACACCCGGTTGCGCCGTCTGGTCAGCAAGGCATTCTCACCCCGGGTGGTCAAGTCGCTCGAGCCCGAGATTGCAACCCTGGTCGGCGATCTGCTCGACGCCGTCGAACAGTCGGGACGCTTCGAGGTGATCGCCGACCTGGCCTATCCGCTGCCGGTCGCGGTGATCTGCCGGCTGCTCGGCGTACCACTGGCGGACGAGCCGCAGTTCAGCCGGGCTTCGGCACTTCTGGCCCAGGGTTTGGACCCCTTCATCGCATTCACCGGGGCGGCACCCGGATTCGAAGATCGCCTCGAGGCCGGTCTCTGGTTGCGGCAGTACCTGCGCGGACTGCTGGAACGGCGCCGGGCCGAGCCGGGTGACGACCTGATGTCGGGCCTGATCGCCGTCGAGGAGTCCGGGGATCAGTTGACCGAGGACGAGATCGTGGCGACCTGCAACCTCTTGTTGATCGCCGGGCACGAGACGACGGTCAACCTGATCGCCAACGCGACGCTGGCGATGCTGCGTCACCCGCAGCACTGGACCGCGCTGAGCGCCGATCCTTCTCTGGCCGGAGCGATCACCGAAGAGACCCTGCGGTACGACCCACCGGTGCAACTCGTCGGCCGGGTGGCCGGGGCCGACATGACCATCGGTGGGGTCGACGTCGCCCAGGGCGACACCATGATGCTGCTACTGGCGGCGGCCCATCGCGATCCCGCCGTCACGGAACGGCCCAACGTGTTCGACCCCGGCCGATCTGCGGTTCGCCACCTGGCCTTCGGACTCGGTCCGCACTTCTGTCTCGGTGCCCCCCTGGCCCGGTTGGAAGCGGCGGTGGCCCTGACGGCGATGACCCGGAGATTCCCCCGGGCACACTTCGCCGCCGAGCCGGTGTACAAACCGCATGTCACGCTGCGCGGCATGGCGAGCCTGGACGTCGAGTTGTGAACGCCCCGATACGGACCCGTTGGCCGCGCTGAGGCGCAGTCACTGCGTCCGAATAGCGGGCTTCGCCGAGGATGGCGTCACGCCGGCGGGGGTGGTGGCAACTCAGGCGGGGGAGGTAGCGGCGGCGGCTCCAGCGCCGGCGGCGGTTCCGGCGTCGGCGGCGGTGGCGGCTCAGGGGCCGGCGGCGGCGGAGGAGGTGGC
>JAUPLT010000189.1 GCA_030836785.1 Actinomycetota bacterium | reverse complement strand
CGGCCACCACCGTCAACCAGACTCATCTGATTGTCCAACGCCGCCTGCGACACCGGCGAACCGGCTACCAACCCGGCAATCGCCCCCAGGAAGGCGAGAACCATCGCCACCAGACCACGACCGATAACCTTCATGCTGCCTGCCCTCTAGGTTGAACTGCTGCCAGTCGGCCCAACAGCTTTCTCATCGGTAACACTGTTCACAGTGTTACCGGCATCACGCAGAGAAATTTGCGGCGGGCGGGAGCCGATTTCCCGCGGGCGCGAGCCGATGTCAGGCCGGGGCGGCCGCCACCGGCATCACGACACTGCCGCGGCAGGCACCTTCGGCGATGTCGGTGTGCCACGTTCCGCGCAGTGTGCCGTCCGCCTGCGGGGTGTAGTTGGTCCACGACGTGGCTCGGGCCCACTGCTTCGACTGGCCCTCGCCCAGGAAGCAGTCCCAGAGCCAGTCGTAGCTGTTCGTCCAGTCCGAGCCGTTCCAGGTGTAGCGGATCGGCAACGGGATGCTGGGGTTCCCCGGCGCCGGGCCGTCCACGACGGTGGCCACGCACCGACTGCCCGAACAGGTGGTGGCCAAGGTGAACACCGCGCCGAAATCGCTCTCGCGCTGCCGGGCGGCCGGACTGGTGCCCGCCTTCTGCGAGGCGTAGGTGACCATCTGATAGCGGCCGTTCAGGGCTTTCGGTGCTTGCGGGGCGGCGTCGGCCGAGGGCGGCGGGGCCGTCACCGTGATCGCCGTGACGGTAGCGGTCATTACGGCGGCGCCCAGCGCCACCGGCGTCCTCAGGCGCACCCGCATGCTTCCACCCTAGCGGCGGCCTAACCTCAGGCGTCGCATCTGTAACGTGGCGCGCCGCACACGGTAGCCTCCAGGAGTGCTGCTGACCTCGCTGAATGCCGCTGCGGCGGCCGCTGGTCCGGACCTTGCCGATGCGGTGCGCATCGACGGGACGACGTTGTCCCGCAGCGACCTGGTCGGTGCGGCGACCTCGGTGGCCGAACGGGTCGGCGGGGCCGGACTGGTGGCCGTGCTGGCCACCCCGACACCCGCCACCGTGCTGGCGGTGGCGGGCTGCCTGATCGCCGGGGTTCCGTTCGTGCCGGTGCCCGCCGATGTCGGGGTCGCCGAACGGGCGCACATCCTGACCGATTCCGGGGCCCAGGCGTGGCTGGGGGAGCGGCCCGAGGACCCCGCCGGGCTGCCGCATGTGCCGGTGCGACTGCACGCCCGGTCCTGGCACCGCTACCCCGAGCCGGCGCCGGAGTCCACCGCGATGGTGATCTACACCTCCGGCACCACCGGTGCGCCCAAGGGAGCGGTGCTCAGCCGCGCCGCACTGGCCGCCGATATCGACGCGCTGGCCGACGCCTGGCAGTGGACTGCCGACGACGTCCTGGTCCACGGGCTGCCGCTGTTCCACGTGCACGGTCTGGTCCTCGGATTGCTGGGCTCACTGCGGGTGGGCAACCGGTTCGTGCACACCGGCCGACCCACCCCCCGGGCCTATGCCGAAGCCGGCGGCACCCTGTATTTCGGGGTGCCGACGGTGTGGTCGAGGATCGTGGCCGAACCGGACTGTGCGCGGGCTCTGCGGCCGGCTCGGCTGCTGGTGTCGGGGAGCGCGGCACTGCCGGTTCCGGTGTTCACCGACCTGGCCGATCTCACCGGTAACGCTCCGGTCGAGCGCTACGGCTGCACCGAGACATTGATCACCGTCAGCACCCGCGCCGACGGCGAGCGTCGTCCCGGTTGGGTGGGGTTGCCGCTGCAGGGCATGCACACCAGACTGGTTCTCGAGGACGGCTCGCCCGCCCCGCACGACGGGGCGAGCATCGGGCGTCTTCAGGTCCGGACGCCGACGATCTTCACGGGCTACCTGAACCGGCCGGACGCCACCGCGGAGGCATTCGATCCCGACGGCTGGTACCGCACCGGTGACGTGGCGGTCCTCGACGAGGCCGGTATGCACCGCATCGTCGGGCGGGAGTCGGTGGACCTGATCAAGTCCGGCGGATACCGGGTGGGTGCCGGCGAGATCGAAGTGGCCCTGCTCGGTCACCCCGGGGTGGCCGAGGTGGCCGTCGTCGGCCTGCCCGACGCCGACCTCGGTCAGCGGATCGTCGCGTTCGTCGTCGGTGATGCGGACCCGAATGAGCTCATTTCCTTTGTCGCCGAACAGCTTTCGGTGCACAAGCGGCCACGTGAAGTGCGTCGGGTGGAGTCGTTGCCCCGCAATGCGATGGGCAAGGTCCTCAAGAGGGAACTGCTCTCCCGGGGTTGAGTCTCCCGGGGTTGACAAGGTCCTCAGTTTGCGTGCAGAGCCTCGTTCAGCGTGATGCCGGTGCCGTCGCGGGACACCACCTCCACCGCACCGGTCACCGAGTTGCGCCGGAACAACAGGTTGTCCGCCCCGGACAACTCGCGGGCCTTGACCGTGCTGCCGTCGGCCAGGGTGACCTTGGTGCCCGCCGTGACGTACAGCCCCGCCTCGACGACGCAGTCGTCGCCGAGGGAGATGCCCAGCCCGGAGTTGGCGCCCAACAGGCAACGCCGCCCCACCGAGATCACCTCGGTGCCACCCCCGGACAGCGTGCCCATGATCGACGCGCCGCCGCCGACATCGGATCCGTCGCCGACCACCACCCCGGCCGAGATGCGGCCCTCCACCATCGAGGCGCCCAGCGTGCCGGCGTTGAAGTTGACGAAGCCCTCGTGCATCACCGTGGTACCGGGCGCCAGATGTGCCCCGAGACGCACCCGGTCCGCGTCGGCGATGCGGACCCCGGTGGGCACCACGTAGTCGACCATCCTGGGGAACTTGTCCACCCCGTACACCGTGACCGGACCTCGCCGCCGCAACCGTAGCCGCACCTCCTCGAAACCGTCGATGGGGCACGGCCCGTAGTTGGTCCAGACGACATTGGGCAGCGCCCCGAATACGCCGTCCAGGTTCAGCCCGTGGGGCTCCACCAGTCGGTGGGAGATCAGATGCAGACGCAGATAGGCGTCGGCCGTGTCAGCCGGTTTGTCGGCGAGGTCGGCGATGACGGTGCGGATCGTGACCACCTCGACGCCACGGTCGGCATCCGGTCCGGCGAGCGCGGCGAACTCCGCGGGCGTGTCGTCGGCGGCGATCCGGGTGGTGCCGGCCGGGCTGTAGGCGCCCAGTTCCGGTTCGGGAAACCAGGCGTCGAGCACGGTGCCGTCGGCGGCGATGGTGGCAAGTCCTAATCCGGCAGCAGAAGTCACGGGGGCAACCGTACTAGCCTTCGGAGTCGTGCTGGACCGAGTTGTGCTGGACCTGAGTGCGGACCCGATCGACCTCACCGTCGCGCTGGTCGACATCCCCAGTGTGTCGCGCGACGAAACGCGGATCGCCGACGTGGTGGAAGCCGCACTGCGCGAGCAGACCCGCTGCGAGGTGATCCGAAACGGCAACGCGGTGCTGGCGCGGACGGACTTCGGTCGGTCCTCCCGGGTGATCCTGGCCGGGCACCTGGACACCGTGCCGATCGCCGATAACGTGCCATCGCACCGCGATGCCGATCACATCTACGGCTGCGGCACGTCGGACATGAAGTCCGGCGATGCGGTGTTCCTGCACCTGTTGGCCACCGTCGCCGAACCGGTGCACGACGTCACGCTCGTTCTCTATGACTGCGAGGAGATCGAGGCGTCCGCGAACGGCCTTGGCCGTATCGAGCGCGACTTGCCCGAGTGGCTGCGCGCTGACGTCGCGATCCTCGGCGAACCCTCCGGCGGCTACATCGAGGCGGGCTGTCAGGGCACCCTGCGGGTGGTCGTCTCCGCAACCGGCACCCGAGCGCATTCGGCCCGGTCCTGGTTGGGCGACAACGCCATTCACAAGCTCGCTGAGGTGCTGGAGCGGCTGTCGGCCCATCAGGGCCGGCTGGTGGACATCGACGGCTGCACCTACCGGGAAGGTCTGTCGGCGGTGCGGATCGACGGCGGGGTGGCCGGCAACGTCATCCCCGACGCCGCGGCGGTGACGGTCAACTTCCGCTTCGCGCCGGATCGGGCGCCGGCGGATGCGCTTGCCCACGTGCACCAGGTGTTCGACGGTCTGCCTGTCACGATCGAGCAGACCGACGTGGCGGCGGGGGCACTCCCGGGCCTGCACCACCCGGCGGCAGCCGCGCTGGTGGCCGCCGCCGACGGCTTGGTGCGGGCGAAGTACGGATGGACCGACGTGGCCCGGTTCGCGGCACTCGGTATACCGGCGGTCAATTTCGGCCCCGGAGATCCCAATCTCGCCCACCGTCGCGACGAGCGGGTGGCAGTCAGCCAGATCTCGTCGGTGACGGCGACCCTGCGCCGCTATCTCTCGGGTCGATAATCCTGTGCCGGTGCGCGGCGTCGCTGTTCAGGGGAGCAGTGGTGCGGCGTCATCGGCCTGCCGGGCGGCATCCGCGGCGGCACCGGAGAATCCCGCTGCGGCCAGCCGTGCCGCAGCGTCCGCCAGGCCGGCGGCATCGCCCGCGGTGAGCGCTCGGGCGTGTGCCCGGGCCATATCGGTGTAGGCGCACGGGACCTGCCCGGCGATCGAGGCGATCCCGTCGGCGGCCCGGCGGTCCCCGAGGCGGGCCGACTCGTGCCAGACCCGCACCGCGATCGCGTACTGACCGCCACGGGCGGCCATCCTGGCCGCGCCGCGAGTGGCCGCGATCGCAGCCGGCCAATCTCCGATGGTGAACAGCCGCCAGGCTCGGGCGATCCCGAGTTCCGGCGCGAACAGCGCCGACTTGGTTCCGTGCCGGGACTGCGCGCGGCTCAGCGCCATCGCCGAGGCGGCGATCTCACCCTGCATGGCCAGCGCGGTGGTGAGGTAGCTCAGCGCCAGCGGCCCCCACGAATAGCCGGTGCGGTCCAGGGTCTTGGCCGCCGGCTCCAGCAGTGCTGCTGCGGCGGCGGGCTCGCCCTTGGCCAGCAGCACGTGCGCCATCAGCACCTCCCCGATCGCCCGGCCCGGCTGGGCGGACTCGGCGAAGTCGGTGAAGCATCGGGCCGCCTCGTAGGCGGCGTCGGTCTCGGCGTTCATGAGCAGATGGGTGATCTCGGCCAGCCCGACGGTGAATCGCAGCAACCCCGGATACTCCGATCCGAGGGCCCGGTCCACCAGTGGGCCGACCGCGTCCAGCCGGCCCATTCGGGCCGAGGACAGGGCGCCGGCACTGGCCGCCCAGGCCACCGCCATATCCGGCGCATCGGTGTGTCCCAGGACTTCCTCGGCGATGTCGATGGCCCGCCGCACATTGCCGGCGTTCATGGCGAAGGTCCCCGACAGCGCGTCGAGGGTGATGCGCGACGACGCGGTGCCGACGCGATTACGCACGGTCTGCAGGAAGACCGCGGCGCGCTCCGGTTCGGAGAGCATCCAGAACTGGTTGGCGGCGCGCGGCAGCGCCCACGCCATCAGTTCCTCCTCGGTGAGTGATTCGGTGTCGATGGCACCCAGCGCCGACTCGGCTTCCCGGCCGCGGCCCTGCCAGGCCAGCGCATAGCTCAGCGCCAGGCGGGCCGGGAACTGTTGCCCGGGCCGCTCGTCGCGGTTCAACGCCCCGCGGGCCAGCCGTTCGGCCAGTCCCAGGTCGCCGAGTCGCAGCGCTTCCTGGGCGGCGGCCACCACCGCGTCGCAGTCCAGGGCCTCCTCGCTCTGCAGTGCGAGCAGTGTGCGGCTCAGCCGGTCGCCCGGGGTACGGCTGGGTTTGGCGCCGAACTGGGCGACGACCGCATTGCGCCAGCGCCGGACGTCGGCCTTGTCTGCAGTGGCCGCGAGTCGCTCCAGGAAGAGCGGGTGCCCGGCGTAACGCCGGCCGTCGTAGCCCTGCACCGCACCGGTGTCGAGGGCTGCGGCGACAGCGGACTCACCCGCGACTGCCACCAGATCCTCCTCGGACAGCGGCTCGTAGACGCACAGGTGGCCGAGCGCCTCGCGGGCCTCACCCGGCAGTCCGGCCAGGTAGCGGTCGATCGCGCCGGACAGGGTCTCGTCGCTGCCGCCGGTGGTCAGCAACATCCGCAGGTGCAGGGGGCTCCCGGCGCTGCGTCGGAACATCGCCGCCCGGTCGGTGTCGATACCGGCGGCGATGATCGCTGCCGACGACTCCGCGGCATTGAAGGGAAGGACGTCGACACGCTCCAGCAGACCGTCGTTCCACAGCGCGGCCACCACCTGTGGAACGCGCAGCACCGACCGCACGGTCACGATGAGCGGGCTGCCCGACCCGGCCGCCGCCTCCTGCGCCAAGTGGTAGACCAAGCTGGCCGAGAGCGGATCCAGCAGTCGGGCGTTGTCGACGATGATCGGCGCGGAATCAGCCCTGGCCAGCAGCGAATCGGCCGCGCTCCGGATCATCGCCGCTGGTTTGCCCACGTCGTGCACATCGAGCAGCGGGCCGAAGGCGCCGAACGGAATCATGGACTGGGTGGCGGTGCCCACCGCCCACACCGGTTCACCCCGATTCAGCAGCGCGGCGGCCTGAGCGGCCAGCGTGGTCTTGCCGACGCCCTCGTTTCCCAGCAGGGCGACACCCGCCGGGTTGCGGCCCAGCGCGGCGTGGACCTCCTCGAGAGCGCGGCGCGGTACCAGTGGCCAAGTGTTGGGCATGACGGGGACTCTATTTGGCCCCTTAGCTCTTTGGTCTACGTTTCGTGGGTGCACGACACCGACCGCCGCGACGACTGGGCGCTGTGCGTCTACTGTGCGTCCGGTCCGCGCCACCCGGAACTGCTGGAACTGGCCTTCCGGGTGGGGGAGGAGGTCGCCGAGCGGGGCTGGACGCTGGTCTCGGGCGGCGGCAACGTCTCGGCGATGGGCGCGGTGGCGTCCGGAGCGCGCTCCCGCGGCGGGCACACCGTCGGCGTCATCCCCAAAGCGCTCGTGCACCGGGAACTCGCCGATATCGAGGCCGACGAACTGATCGTCACCGACACCATGCGTCAACGCAAACAGGTGATGGAGGATCGCAGCGACGCCTTCCTGGCGCTGCCGGGCGGCATCGGCACGCTCGAGGAACTCTTCGAGAGTTGGACGGCCGGCTATCTCGGCATGCATACCAAGCCGCTGGTGCTGCTGGATCCCGACGGTCACTACGACGGACTGCGGCAGTGGCTCGCCGGACTGGTCCCGGCCGGCTATGTCGCGCAGGCTGCGCTGGACCGTCTGGTGGTGACCACGGACGTCGCGGCCGCGCTCGCCGCCTGCGGCCCGGTGCCCGATACCCGCTGACGCCGTTCGGGCGGTTGTTTCGGCCAGGTTTCGCCGACCGTCGTGGATCGGCGACGTGATGAATACTGGGCGGGTGACGTCGACCTTGTGTGGGCGGCCGGTGGCCGGGGATCGCGCGTTGATCATGGCGATCGTCAACCGGACGCCGGACTCGTTCTACGACCGCGGCGCGACATTCACCGACGCCGCCGCGCAGGAAGCCGTGCACCGTGTGGTCGCCGAGGGGGCGGACGTCATCGACATCGGTGGGGTCAAGGCGGGTCCCGGTGTCACCGTTGACGCCGATGAGGAGATCGCCCGGGTGGTGCCGTTCATCGAGTGGGTTCGCGCCACCTACCCGCAGCAGTGCATCAGCGTGGACACCTGGCGCTCCGCGGTGGCCAAGCAGGCCTGTGCGGCCGGCGCCGACATCATCAACGACACCTGGGCCGGGCACGACCCGCACCTGCCGGAGGTCGCCGCGGAGTTCGGTGCCGGGCTGGTCTGCTCGCACACCGGCGGTGCCATCCCGCGTACCCGGCCGTTCCGGGTGAACTACGGCACCACCATCACCGGGGTGGTCGACGACGTCATCGCGGAGGTGACCGCAGCCGCTGAGCATGCGGTCCGGGTGGGAGTGCGACGCGACGGCATCCTCGTCGATCCGACCCACGACTTCGGCAAGAACACCTTCCACGGACTGGCCCTGCTCCGGCACGTCGGCGACCTGGTGGCCACCGGCTGGCCGGTCCTGATGGCGCTGAGCAACAAGGATTTCATCGGGGAGACGCTCGGGGCGGAGCTGACCGAACGCCTCGAGGGCACGCTGGCCGCGACCGCGCTGGCCGCCGCCGATGGCGCCCGGATGTTCCGCGTGCATGAAGTCGCACCAACCCGGCGGGTGCTGGAGATGGTCGCCTCGATCCGGGGGGACCGAACCCCGGCCCGTACCGTGCGGGGGTTGGCGTGACCGGCGCGGCGGCATCGGGCGTGCAGCGCTGGCTGGCCCGCCGCAGCTGGAACCGGCCGCCGTGGACCGCCGAGGGACTGGTGCCGCTCAAAGCGGGGCGCACCGTCTCGGTCGTGCTGCCCGCGCTCAACGAAGCCGAGACCATCGGATCGGTGATCGACACCATCACCCCGATGGTCGGCGGTCTGGTCGATGAGCTCGTCGTGCTCGATTCCGGATCCACCGACGACACCGAGATCCGCGCCCGTGCCGCCGGCGCCCGCGTCGTGCATCGCGAGGAGGCGTTACCCGAGATCCCGGTGCGTGCCGGCAAGGGCGAGGCGCTGTGGCGTTCGCTGGCGGCCACGACCGGGGACATCGTCGTCTTCATCGACTCCGATCTGTTGGACCCCGACCCGCTGTTCGTGCCGCGACTGGTCGGCCCGTTGCTCACCAACGACGGAATTCAACTGGTCCGTGGGTTTTACCGGCGGCCGCTGAAACTCGCGGCGGGGGAGGACGCCACCGGTGGCGGCCGGGTCACCGAACTGGTGGCCCGGCCACTGCTGGCGGCGCTGCGCCCGGAACTGGGCTGCGTTCTGCAACCACTGGGCGGGGAGTACGCCGGAACCCGCGAACTGCTCGGATCGGTGCCGTTCGGGCCCGGCTACGGTGTCGAGATCGGCATCCTCATCGACACCTACGACACATTCGGCATCGACGCGATCGCGCAGGTGAACCTGGGTGTGCGGACCCACCGCAACCGTCCGCTGCACGAACTGGCACCGATGAGCCGGCAGGTGGTGGCCACGTTGCTGAGCCGCTGCGGTGTGCCGGACTCGGGGGCCGGGCTGACCCGCTTCGTCGCCGACGGAGAGGGATTCACGAGCACCACATCGGCGGTGTCGCTGGACGACCGACCGCCGATGAACACCCTGCGCTGAGGCCGCGTCGAAATCGCTGAGGCAGGATTGCCTGAGGCAGGATGGTCGACGTGACGCTGATCCTGCTCTATCTGGTGGTGCTGATCCTGGTGGCCGTCCTGCTCTTCGGCATCGCCAGCCTGCTGTTCGGCCGCGGCGAGCAACTCCCGCCACTGCCGGTGGGGACCACCGCCACGGTGCTGCCCGCCACCTGCGTGACTGGAGCCGACGTCGACGCGGTGAAGTTCACCCAGGTGTTCCGCGGCTACAAGACCAGTGAGGTCGACTGGGTACTCGATCGGCTCGGAACTGAATTGGACGCGTTGCGGGCCGAATTGGACGCGTTGCGGGCCGAAGCGGATGCGCCACGGGCCACACCGGGACAGGCCGGGCCGGGCCGAGCCTGGCCGGGCACCGGATGAGCCCCGACGGCCGGCGCCGGTGCGACTGGGCCGGCGACGGTCTGTTGCGGGACTACCACGACGTCGAGTGGGGCCGAACACTGCGGGGAACGACGGCACTGTTCGAGCGACTCGCCCTGGAGTCCTTTCAGAGCGGCTTGTCCTGGCTGATCATCCTGCGCAAGCGGGAGAATTTCCGGCGCGCTTTCGCCGGGTTCGACGTGGCGAGCGTGGCGACCTTCACCGAACGGGATGTCGAACGGCTGATGGGTGATGTCGGAATCGTCCGGAACCGGGCGAAGATCGAGGCCACGATCGCCAATGCCCGAGCGGTCGCCGGCCTCGACGTGGACTTCTCCGATCTGCTGTGGTCGTTTGCGCCGGAACCGCGTCCCCGGCCGGCGGGGGTGGCCGACCTGCCCTCGCACAGTCCGCAGTCCGCGGCGCTGGCCCGGGAACTGCGGCGCCGCGGGTTCCGTTTCATCGGGCCCACGACCGCCTATTCGCTGATGCAGGCCACCGGGATGGTGGATGACCATATTGAGGGCTGCTGGGTGCCGCCAGTGGGAGCGCCGGGGGCCCCAGCGGCGCTTTGACCGGGTCTTTTCACACCTCGGGCCGCGCATGGTGGACAATGGTGATCACTAGAATCATGGACGGCACCGGCCCGGCCAGTGCCGATGGCCCTGCACGGACCTGGAGGGAGCACTCGATGGCGGCGATGAAGCCGCGGACCGGAGACGGCCCGCTGGAAGCGACCAAAGAGGGGCGCGGCATCGTGATGCGGGTGCCACTGGAGGGCGGCGGCCGGCTTGTCGTCGAGTTGACCCCGGATGAGGCCGCCGCGCTAGGCGACGAACTCAAGGGCGTTACCAGCTAATTCCCGTTCGCCCGGTGACGCCGTTGTCGGCGGAACCTGGGGCGTCAGCCCGAGACTTTCCGGTAAACCTCCAAGGTCTGCTCGGCGATCCGGGCCCAGGAGAACTCGTCGATGCAGCGTTGGCGTCCGGCGGTGCCGTACCGGTCCGCGGTCTTCGGGTCACCGACCAGTGCGTTGACCGCGTCGGCCAGTGCCGCTTCGAAGTCGGTGACATTGGCTTCGTCGTAGTGCACCAGGGTGCCGGTCACCCCGTCCACGACCACCTCCGGAATCCCGCCCACATCGGATGCCACCACGGCGGTGCCGCAGGCCATCGCCTCGAGGTTGACGATTCCCAGCGGTTCGTAGACCGATGGGCACACGAATGCCGTTGCCGCCGAGAGGATTTCCCGAATCTCGTTGATCGGTAGGAAATCGCGCACCCAGAACACCCCGTCGCGCACATCCGCCAGTGCGGCGACCGCGGAACTGACCTCGGCGGCGATCTCGGGGGTATCCGGGGCGCCCGCGCACAGCACGAGTTGCACCTCCGGAGCGAACCGGTGCGCCGCTGCGATCAGGTGCGGCACCCCCTTCTGCCGGGTGATCCGTCCGACGAAGGCCACCATCGGCCGCTCGGGGTCGACGCCGAGTTCGGCGAGCACCGACTCCGCAGGGTCCGGCGCCGCCGGGTACCAGACGCCGGTGTCGATCCCGTTGCGGATCACGTGCACGCGCGCCGGATCGAGGGTCGGGTAGACGTCGAGCACGTCGGCCCGCATCCCCTCGCTGACCGCGATCACCCCGTCCGCGCCGGTGACCGCGGTGCGTTCCACCCACAGCGACACCTGGTATCCGCCGCCGAGTTGCTCGGCCTTCCACGGTCGGCGGGGTTCGAGCGAATGCGCGGTCAGCACGTGCGGGACGCCGTGCAGCAGTGCGGCGATGTGCCCGGCCATTCCCGTGTACCAGGTGTGCGAATGCACCACGTCCGCACCGGCGGCGGCGTGCACCATCCGCAGATCGGTGGACAGCGTGGACAGCGCCGGGTTGGCCGGCGGCTCGGCAAGTGCCAGAGCGGGATCCGGCTGATGGGCGAACGCGCCCTCCCGCGGCTCACCCATACAGTGCACGTCGACGTCGCAGAGCCGCCTCAGTTGGGCGACCAGTTCGGTGACGTGCACACCGGCCCCGCCGTAGACGTCGGGCGGGTACTCCCGCGTCATCATCGCGACCCGCATACCGGCAGAACCTGGCGTACCCCCAGAACCTCGCATAGCCCCAGAACCTAGTGCTTCGGAGGGCGCCCCGTGCGGATGTTGTGCGCGAATGAGCTAGCCGTTGCCACCGGCGCCGGTTAGGTTTGGCCTATGAGGGAACTGCCACATGTGCTGGGCATCGTTCTGGCTGGTGGGGAGGGCAAGCGGCTGTATCCGTTGACGGCGGACCGGGCCAAGCCCGCGGTTCCCTTCGGCGGCGCCTACCGGCTGATCGACTTCGTGCTGTCCAACCTGGTCAACGCCCGTTACCTGCGGATCTGCGTCCTGACCCAGTACAAGTCGCACTCGCTGGACCGGCACATCTCGCAGAACTGGCGGCTCTCCGGCCTGGCCGGCGAGTACATCACGCCGGTGCCGGCCCAGCAGCGACTCGGGCCGCGTTGGTACACCGGGTCCGCCGACGCGATCTATCAGTCGCTGAACCTCATCTACGACGAGGATCCCGACTACATCGTGGTGTTCGGCGCCGACCACGTGTACCGGATGGATCCCGAGCAGATGGTGAAGTATCACGTCGAAAGTGGTGCCGGGGCAACCGTTGCCGGGATTCGGGTTCCGCGGGCGGAGGCCACGGCGTTCGGCTGTATCGAGGCCGACGAATCCGGCCGCATCCGCAGCTTCCTGGAAAAGCCGGCGGATCCGCCGTCGACACCCGACAATCCGGACCAGACCTTCGTCTCGATGGGTAACTACATCTTCACCACGAAGGTTCTCATCGACGCCATCCGGGCCGATGCCGACGATGACACCTCCGATCACGATATGGGCGGAAACATCATTCCGCGGCTCGTCGAGGACGGGAGGGCCGCGGTCTACGACTTCAACGACAACGAGGTCCCCGGCGCCACCGACCGGGACCACGGGTATTGGCGCGACGTCGGCACCCTCGACGCCTTCTACGACGCCCACCTGGATCTGGTGTCGGTGCACCCGGTGTTCAACCTCTACAACAAGCGCTGGCCGATCCGGGGAGAGTCGGAGAACCTCGCACCGGCCAAGTTCGTCAACGGGGGCTCGGCGCAGGAGTCGGTGGTGGGTGCGGGCAGCATCATCTCGGCGGCGTCGGTGCGCAGTTCGGTGCTCTCCAGCAACGTCGTGGTCGACGACGGGGCCATCGTCGAGGGCAGCGTGCTGATGCCCGGCGTCCGGGTCGGCCGTGGGGCGGTGGTACGCCGGGCCATTCTGGACAAGAACGTGGTCGTGGGGCCCGGTGAGATGGTCGGTGTGGATCTGGAGAAGGACCGCGAACGGTTCGCGATCAGCGCCGGCGGCGTTGTCGCGGTCGGCAAGGGCGTCTGGATCTAGGACAGATCCCGCATCTAGGACAGATCCAAGCCTGTCTGCGGCCCCCGGTCCCGGACTCTGCGCCGGCGCCGCAGCAGCCGGACCGCACCCCAGATCAGCGCGACCAGGATGAGTGCCACGAGTGCCGGAATCAGGATCGCCATGAACGTCAGACTGACGCTGGCGGCGTCCTCAATGGTGCTCAGCACCGGCGCCGCGACACCCCCGGTGACAACATTGGCCGCAGGTCGCACCGCGGTCTTGGTCAGACTCACGACGAGGGCGGTGACGATCCCGATGACCACCGGCACCCACTGGCCGGTCCGGGCGAACTCCCCCGGATCGCTGACGGCCGCGGTCTGAGCGGCCGTGCCGGATGCGAACACGATTCCGCCGGAGGTGGGCCGGACGAACGTCTGGACCGCGTCGTTGACCGAGTCCAGTGCCGGGATCTTGTCGGCGACGATCTCGATCAGCAGCAGCATCGCGACGAGTCCCAGGACCCATCCGTTCTCCAGCCACGACCAGCCTGACGGCAGGTGCACCAGATTCGTGTAGCGGCTCAGCAGACCCATCGACAGCAGTGGGATGTAGGCATTGAGGCCGGCGGCACTGGCCAGACCGAAACCCGTCATCAACTCCACGCGGGCCTCCCGGCGTCAACGACGATTCTGACTGCACGACGATTCTGACTGCACGACGATTCTGAATACACGACGATTCTGACTGCACGACGATTCTGAATACACTGCGAATCTGAGTACAGGATGACGGAGCCGGCATCCGTGGCGTCGCATTTCCGCTAGTTCCCGTCCGTCCAGGGTGGCATGTTGGAACCCGTGCATGACGATTTCGACCGTTGCTACCGGGCGGTGCAGTCCCGCGATGCCCGGTTCGACGGCTGGTTCGTGACAGCCGTGCTGACGACGGGAATCTATTGCCGCCCAAGCTGTCCCGTCCGCCTGCCGCTGGCCCGCAACGTGCGCTTCTACCCAACTGCAGCGGCGGCGCAACGCGCCGGATTCCGGGCCTGCAGGCGCTGCCTCCCCGATGCGTCGCCGGGTTCACCGCTGTGGAACGTCAGAGCGGACGTCGTCGCCCGCGCGATGCGGTTGATCGCTGACGGCACGGTCGATCGTGACGGGGTGAACGGCCTCGCCGCCCGCCTCGGGTACACCACCCGGCAGCTGGAACGCCTGCTGCAGAGCGAAGTGGGGGCGGGCCCGCTGGCGCTGGCCCGTGCCCAGCGGGTCCAGACGGCGCGGATCCTGATCGAGACGACGTCGATGGCCTTCAGTGACGTGGCCTTCGCCGCCGGCTTCGCCAGCATCCGGCAGTTCAACGACACGGTGCGGGCGGCCTGCGGCACCACCCCGACGATGCTGCGCGGCAGAGCCGTCCGCAGCGCCGGTCGCGTGGATTCGTCCACCGGCCAGATGGTGTCGCTGCGCTTGGCCGTGCGGGAGCCGTTTGCCTATGAGGGCGTCTTCGGACACCTCGCAGCCAGCGCGGTGCCGGGCTGCGAGGAGGTCATCGACGGCGGATACCGCCGCACCCTGCGGCTGCCGTTCGGGAGCGGCATCGTCACCCTGACCCCGCAGCGCGACCATGTGCGGTGCGCACTGATGCTGGCGGATGTTCGGGATCTGTCGGCGGCCATCGGGCGGTGCCGGCGGCTGCTGGACCTCGATGCCGACCCTGAGTCGGTGGTGGAGGCGTTGTCCGCCGATGAGGCTCTACGCGCGGTCGTTGCGACGGCGCCGGGACAACGCATTCCCGGAACCGTCGACCCCGAGGAACTCGCGGTGCGTGCGGTGTTGGGCCAGCAGGTGTCTCTCGCCGCTGCCCGGATGCATACCGGCCGGTTGGTGGAGGCGTACGGGACGCCGCTGGCAGATCCCGCCGGATCGCTGACCCATCTCTTCCCGGCCGTCGGGCAACTGGCCGACATCGACCCGGTCCACCTGGCCGTGCCGCGGGCGCGCCGAACGTCGCTGCGGACCATGGTGGCCGCTCTGGCCGGCGGTGATCTGCGACTCGATCCCGGAGTCGACTGGCGTGAAGCCCGCCGCCAACTGCTCGCACTGCCGGGGGTGGGGCCGTGGACCGCGGAGATCATCGCGATGCGCGGACTTGGGGATCCGGACGCCTTTCCCGTCCGTGATCTGGGTGTTCTGCACGCCGCCGCGCAATCCGGCCTGCCCGCCCGGGCTCCCGAGTTGGCCGCGCGCAGTGAGCGGTGGCGGCCGTGGCGTTCGTACGTGACCCAACACCTGTGGGCCACGTTGGATCATCCGGTCAATCAGTGGCCGCCCGCAGAAAGGGCATCATGACCCCCGTCATCAAGGAACCGGCCGCCTCCCAGGGCGCGGCCATGGCCCGGAACCCGACCTACCGCACCATCGACAGCCCGGTCGGTCCCGTGACCCTGATCGGCAGCGGCCGCACTGTCGTGCGGCTGGTACTCGCCGGGCAGCGCGCAGAACCCGACAGCGGGGGCTGCAGCGGCTCCGACGCGAACGCCTTCCCGGATGCCGTTGCTCAACTCGACGCTTACTTCGACGGGCGTCTGAGGCGGTTCGATATCGACGTGCGGTTGGACGGGACCGACTTTCAGCGCCGGGTGTGGGCCGCGGCGCAGGCGATCCCCTACGGACAGACGCGCTCGTACTCCCAGATCGCAGCGCAGATCGGCGCGCCCGGGGCGAGCCGTGCGGTCGGGGTCGCCCTCGGCCGCAATCCCGTTCCGATCATCGTGGCCTGCCATCGCGTGATCGGATCGTCGGGCGCACTGACCGGCTATGCCGGCGGTATCGAGTGCAAGAAGGCCCTGATCGCACACGAGGCGAGGTGACGCGACCCGGCGGGCCGGATCGGCCCGCGGCGATGGCTGCGGCGCGGGTTACTCGGCGTCCCTCGTCGCCACCAGAATCCCGTCACCGAGCGGCACCTGTACCGCACTGAGCCGTTCATCCTCGGCGATCAGCCGGGCCGCTTCGCGCACCGCGGTGACCTCGGTGTCATGGGCGGCCGGATCCCCGGCCCGACCATCGAGGGCCGACCGGTGCACGACGATGACGCCGCCGGGTCGCAGCAACCGGACCGCCTCGCCGACGAAATGCGGCTGGTCCACGGGTGCGGCGTCGATGAACACCAGATCGTAGGAGTCGTCTGCCAGCCGGGTCAGAACCTCCTGGGCCCGCCCCCCGATCAGCCTGGTCCGTCCGGGCCCGACACCGGCTTCGGCGAAGGCCTGTTTGGCCAGCCGCTGGTGCTCAGGTTCGGTGTCGATCGTGGTGAGTACCCCGTCATCGCGCATGCCGGACAGCAGCCACAGACCGCTGACACCGGCCCCGGTACCGACCTCCACGACCGCGCGGCCGCCGGAAAGTCTGGCCAGCAGGCTCAACAGAGCGCCGACGGCGGGCGTCACCGCGCCTGCACCCGCGTCCACCGCCCGCTCGCGGGCAGCAACAACGATCGCGTCCTCGGAGATGGAGCCCTCCGCGTGGGCCAGGACCCGCTCAGCCCGGTCAGCGGCGTCCGATTGGTCAGTGTTGGCCATTCTGAGCAGCGTAGATCAACCGGCGCGGAGCCGTGCGCAGCGAACTGAATAGTTCCTCTAAGGGATTGCTGAGAAATTACCGATCTATGACAAAAGCCCAGTTAGACGGCATCGGAGTGATAACTTCTCAGGCGACACACAGTTTGCTCACATTGCTTTGTTACTGCGGTAGGGAACGGTAGTCCACATGCAACGAGTAGCGCACTGGAGCGGGAATACCCCGGCACCGGGACGTGTTCCGGTGATTGACGCTCGCGATGCGGAGGGCCAGTTCGGCTCGGTCTGCACCGTGCACCCACACCAGGAGGCTCCGACGACCACCACCTTGGCGGACACCGCTAGTGCGGTGACCGCACTGTCTGCCGGCAGTGTTCAGGCCGGCAGTGCTCAGGCCGGCAGTGCTCAGGTCGGCAGTGCTCAGGCCGGCAGTGCTCAGGCCGGCAGTGCTCAGGCCGGCAGTGCTCAGGCCGGCGCGCACGTTGACGTCCCGACCGCGGCGGCCGAGGATTTACGCGGAACCGCGGCGTTCGACGCGACTGGTGACCCGGCGGCAATGCCGTCCTGGGATGAGTTGGTACGCCAGCACGCCGACCGGGTGTACCGCCTCGCCTACCGGCTGTCGGGTAATCAGCACGACGCCGAAGACCTCACGCAGGAGACCTTCATTCGGGTTTTCCGGTCGGTGCGCGACTATCAGCCCGGCACCTTCGAGGGCTGGTTGCATCGAATCACCACCAACTTGTTCCTCGACATGGTCCGCCGTCGCGCTCGCATCCGGATGGAGGCGCTGCCCGAGGATTACGACCGGGTGCCGGCCGACCAGCCCACTCCGGAGCAGATCTACCATGACGCCCGCCTCGGTCCCGATCTGCAAGCTGCGCTGGATTCGCTACCGCCGGAGTTCCGCGCCGCCGTCGTGCTCTGCGACATCGAGGGTTTGTCCTACGAGGAGATCGGCGCCACCCTCGGGGTCAAGCTCGGCACGGTGCGCAGCCGGATTCATCGGGGACGGCAGGCGCTGCGCGATCACCTCGCCGCCAACGGCCGTACTCAGACGCAACCGGCCTGACGCCGCAACCAGCCTGACTATGCCGACAGCCTGACGCAGCGCGCCCGAAATCCCACAGCCATGTCTTTTCGTGACCTTCGCGCTAGATTTGTCCTCGGGGGTGTGCACCGGAGAGGAGCGCAGGTCATGGCGGACCCGGGTCCGATGTTCCGGCGGGCATTGTCATGGCTGCCGGCTCATTTCGTGTCGGTCGATCAGGACGCTCTCTGCGCTCCACCCCGTTTCAGCTCCACCGACCACCTGGCCACCGAAGCGGTCGCCGCCTACGTCGATGGCGAGTTGCCGATGAAGGCGCACCTGCGCGCCGCCAGCCATCTGTCGGCCTGCCCGCAATGCGCCGCTGAGGTCGATGGCCAGTGCCAGGCCCGTGCCGCGCTGCGGGAATCGCGGCCGGTCAGCATGCCCAGCACCCTGATGGGATTACTCTCGGCCATCCCGCAGTCCGCTCCGCCGGAACCGCCGGAGTCGCCGCCGCCCTTCGATCAGCCGCCCGACGGGGCCCAACGCGGCCGTCGCAAGCGCCGGTAGGCTGATCGGCAATACCGGCGAGTGGGCCGTGTCTGGGCGCTTCGGCGTCTGAGCTTCCCGAACCTGTGGATAGGGGTTGATGGTGAGTCCCGACAAGGACAGCTCCGGTGGCGCGCGCCGACTCGCGCCGCGACCGGTGGCGCGTCCGCCGGTGGACCCGCACTCCACCAGGACGTTCGGCCGGCCGCGCGGCGTCGACGGTTCGTTCGTGGCCGAGGAGCTACGGCCTGCCAAGTTCCGTCGGTCCGACCAGTTCACCCCCGGTGACAAGCCAGCCGACCCGGTGCTGCAGGAGGCCTTCGGTCGTCCTTTCCCCGGCGTCGATTCGTTGCAGCGGCACCCGGCGGACGCGGGCGCCCTGGACCGCGAACCCGACGGACCCGATGAGCCTGACGACCCGTGGCGCGATCCGGCCGCGGGGGTGGCGTTAGGCACCCCCGCGCTGCACAAGCAGGCCCCGGCGGCGCCGGTGGTGCCGGCCGGCAAGCTCGGCGTGCGCGACGTGCTCTTCGGCGGCCGGGTTTCCTACACGGCGCTGGCCGTGTTGGGCATCACCGCGCTGCTGATCGGCCTGCTGGGCGGTTGGGTCGGCCGCACGACCGCCGAGGTGGTGGAGGCATTCACCACATCGAAGGTGACCCTGTCGACGTCAGGCGGCGGCGAGGTTCCGGCCGGCCGGTTCGCCGCTGTGGCTGCATCCGTTGCCGACTCGGTGGTGACCATCGAGGCCAAGAGCGACGATTCCGGCTCCCAGGGCTCGGGGGTGGTGATCGACGGCCGCGGCTACATCGTCACCAACAACCACGTGATTTCCGAGGCCGCCGCCAGCCCGTCCAAGTTCGCGATGACCGTCGTGTTCAACGACGGCAAGGAGGTGCCCGCCAACCTGGTGGGACGGGATCCCAAGACCGACCTTGCCGTGCTCAAGGTCGACAACGTCGACAATCTCACCGTGGCCCGATTCGGGAACTCCGACAACTTGCGGGTGGGCGAGGAGGTGGTGGCCGCCGGAGCCCCACTGGGCCTCCGCAGCACCGTCACCCACGGGATCATCAGCGCGCTCAACCGGCCGGTGCCGCTGTCCGGTGAGGGCTCGGACACCGATACGGTGATCGACGCAGTGCAGATCGACGCGGCGATCAACCACGGTAATTCCGGCGGGCCGCTGATCAACATGAACTCTGAGGTCATCGGAATCAACACGGCCGGAAAGTCGTTGTCCGACAGTGCCAGCGGACTCGGCTTCGCCATCCCGGTCAACGAGGTGAAGGCCACCGTCGAGACCTTGATCAAGGACGGGAAGATCGCCCACCCGACCCTCGGGCTGTCCGCCCGGTCGGTCAGCAACGACCTGGCCTCGGGAGCGCAGGTCGCCAACGTCAAGGCCGGCGGCCCCGCCGAGAAGGCCGGCATCAAGGAAAATGATGTCGTCATCAAAGTCGGCGACCGGAAGGTTGCCGACGCCGACGAGTTCGTGGTGGCCGTGCGCAACCTGGCCATCGGCAAGGACGCCCCGATCGAGGTCATGCGCGAGGGCCGCAAGGTCGTCCTGACGGTGAATCCGGCCCCGGACAACTAGCCCGTGTTCGCCAATGTGGGCTGGGGCGAGATGTTCCTGCTGGTTGTGGTCGGACTCGTCGTACTGGGTCCCGAACGGCTGCCGGGGGCGATCCGCTGGACGGCCGGGGTGATCCGCCAGGCCCGCGACTATCTCAGCGGTGCCACCAGCCAGCTCCGTGATGAACTCGGCCCCGAGTTCGATGATCTCCGTCAGCCCATCAGCGAGCTGCAGAAGCTGCGTGGCATGTCTCCGAGGGCCGCGCTGACCAAACATCTGCTGGACGGCGACGAGTCATGGCTGACCGGCGAATTCGATGGCAAAGCTCCGAAACCGCACAGCGCCGCTCCACCACAGCCGTCGGCCACGCCGCAGCCGTCGACTGCACCCGCGACGCCCGGTCAGCCCGCCCCGTTCGATTCGGACGCGACCTGATTCCGGGGTGACCTGATCGCGGGGCAGCCGCTACCGGCCGGCGGGGTCCAGGCCCAGCGACATCCCGGTCAAGCCGCGTCGTCGGGTGGCCAGCTTGTCGGCGATCGCCCGTAGTTCGGCGCCGGCGGCCGACTGCGGTGCCGACAGCACCAGCGGCACCCCAGAGTCACCGGCGGCGACCAGCGCCGGATCCAGCGGGACCTGACCGAGTAGCGGCACGTCGGCCCCGACGACCCGGGTGAGCCGCTCCGCGACCTGCCGACCGCCGCCCTCACCGAACAGTTGCATGGTCGTACCATCCGGCAGCAGCAGCCCGGACATGTTCTCCACGACGCCGACGATCCGCTGGCGGGTTTGCAGCGCGATGGCCCCGGCACGTTCGGCCACTTCGGCGGCGGCGATCTGCGGAGTGGTGACCACGAGGATTTCGGCGTTGGGCACCAACTGGGCCACCGAGATGGCGACGTCGCCGGTACCGGGCGGCAGGTCCATCAGCAGGACGTCGAGATCACCCCAGTAGACGTCGGCGAGGAATTGCTGCAGCGCCCGGTGCAGCATCGGACCGCGCCACACCACCGGGGTGTTCCCCTGGGTGAACTGCGCGATCGAGATGACCTTCACCTCGTGGGCTATCGGCGGCAGGATCATCGACTCGACCTGGGTGG
Source organism: Actinomycetota bacterium (assembly GCA_030836785.1). Lineage (GTDB taxonomy): Bacteria > Actinomycetota > Actinomycetes > Mycobacteriales > Mycobacteriaceae > Mycobacterium. Next base: position 11,499 of record JAUPLT010000189.1, on the reverse strand, counting down.
GCCGATCGGAGGTGCCCATCATCCTGGGCACCGAGTGGCCGTAGATATCGGCGTCGACCACGCCGACGGACAGCCCCCGGGCGGCCAGGGCCGCGGCCAGATTGACGGTGACACTGGACTTCCCGACCCCGCCCTTGCCGGAGGCTACGGCGTACACCCGGGTCAGCGAGCCGGGCTGGGCGAACGGGATGACCGGTTCGGCGGCATCGCCGCGCAATTGCTTGCGCAACGCGGTGCGCTGTTCATCGCTCATGACGTCCAACTCCACGCTGACCGCGCCGGTGCCGGGCACGTCGGTCACCGCCGCGGTGACCCGCTCGATGATCTCGCTTTTCAGCGGGCAGGAACCGGTGGTCAGGTAGACCTCGACGTGGACCGCGCCGTCGTCACCGACGGTCACACTCTTGACCATGTTGAGTTCGGTGATCGGTCGGCGTAGTTCGGGGTCGACGACCTTGGTCAGCGCAGCGCGAACGGCCTTCTCGAGGTCATGGTTATGTGTGGACATCGGTTCCGAAGCCTAGTCGCGGGCAGGCGTGACGCCGGCGGGCGGGTGCGCCCCAACGCCGCTATCGGGGCAGTCTGGGCGGATCAGCCGGTCGGTCCGGGCAGCGGGCCCGGACCCTGGGGTGCCTCAGCGGGAGCCGCGGGGGCGGCCGGGACGATCGTGGCCACCACGGGGCCCGGAGCCACCGGAGCCTCCGCGGGACCCGGAGCCGCCGGAGGCTGCGCGACGACCGGAGCCGCCGGAGGCTGCGCGGCGGCCGGGCCGGGTGGCATGCCGACACCGGTGGGCACGGAAGCGTCGGCGGCCGGGGGACCCGCAGGGGGACCTGCCGGGGCCGGGGCGACCGGACCCGGGGGCAGCCCCAGGGGTGTCGGCACGTCAGCGGCCGGCATCGGTGGGGTCATCCAGGGCGTCCATGCCGTCGGGGTACCCGGCGGCAGCATCCAGGGCGGCAGGTTCTGCGGGGTCTCGGTCACCGAAGGCGGCAACTGGGAGGCCATGCAGATCACCTGGCAACCGTGTTCGGAGGCCAAGCCTGACTGGGCGGCGGCCGGCCCGGGCGAGAGTTGTCCGGCGATCTCGGTGTTGCCCAGGCTGATCAGACCCAGATCCGCCATCGGATCGCCGAGGTGCATCCCGGGCATGCTGGGGCCGAGGCCCTCCGGGTTGGCTTCCAGGTGTCCATCGCCGAGTGCAGGCGGCACGCCGCCGATCGTCGGCAAGTCGACCGGTGCCACCCCGGTGGCGTAGGCGGCCGCCCAGCCCAGCACGTTCTGGGCGTAGGCCATCGAGTTGTTGTAGCGCAGGATCGAGGTCAGGGCCTGCGACTGGTTGCGCAGGTTCAGCCCACCGCTGCACAGGTACCGGGCTGCGGCGAGGGTGGCGTCGAACAGATTCTGCGGGTCTGCGCGGCCGTCGCCGTCACCATCGGACGCATACCTCGACCAGGTACCGGGCAGGAACTGCATGGGGCCCAGCGCGCGGGCGTACACGGTTCGCCCGTTCTGGCTGCCCTGCACGATGACCTCGTTGCCGGGCAGGGTGCCGTCCAGAGTGGGGCCGTAGATCGGCCGGATCGCGTTGCCGCGGGCATCGGTGGCACCGCCGTTGGCATGCGAGGACTCGATGCGTCCGATGCCGGCCAGCAGGTTCCAGCTCACCCCGCAGCCCGGGGAGGTGAGGGCCATCGTCTGCTCGGCTTTGCGGTACGCAGACAGTGCCATGGCAGGGATGCGCATCCCGCCGACGGCGTTGACCACCGCAGCCGGCGGTGGCGGCGCTGAACTGCCGGCCGCGAAGCGGAAGTTGGCGGGCGGCTTGGCTGCGGCGACCACCGCGACACCGGTCGACTCGGTGGCGGCGGCCGGAACCGCTTCGCCGTCGGCGCTGGTGAGGCCGGCACGGCTGGGCGCGGCCGCCACGGCTCCGGCGAGCACGACGGGAGTGATGACCGCGATGCCGAGAGCGGGGCGCATGGCCCGGCTGACCCGGTGCTTCATCCCCACAGGCCCGTCCTTACCGCGTCGACAAAAAGTTCACCCGATTGAGTGAACCCCGTCACCATACATAGTCCGTGGCCGGACCGGAACGCAACGGCCATCATCACTCGGTGATCTTCGTGGCGGGATCTTCTGGGCGGCCCTCTTCTGGGCGGCCCTCGTGGCCGCTCTTCTTGTTCCGGCGCTCTGACCCCTCCCCTTTGGGGCCCTTCTGCTTGGGGGGCTGCATCTTGGCCAGCATCTCCCGGACCTCTTCGAGTTCGCGGCGCAGGTAGTCCCGGGTGGCGACCTCACCGACGGCGAGGCGCAACGCGGCCAGTTCGCGGGCCAGGAATTCGGTGTCGGCCTTGGTCTGTTCGGCGCGGCGGCGGTCATCTTCCAGTGCCACCCTGTCGCGGTTCTCCTGCCTGTTCTGGGCCAGCAGGATCAGCGGTGCGGCGTAGGCGGCCTGGGTGGAGAACGCCAGATTGAGCAGGATGAACGGGTAGGGGTCCCAGCGCAGGGTTACCGCGAACAGGTTCAGACAGATCCACACGATCACGGCCACGGTCTGCCACAGCAGGTAGCGGCCGGTCCCGAGGAACCGGGCGATCGACTCGCTGATCCGGCCGATGGCTTCGGGGTCGAAGTTCAGCGATGGGCGGCGTGAGGTGCGTGGGGTGTCGAGGCGGGAGACGTCGCTCATCGCAGCGACTCCCTGCCGCCGGGCGGGGCAACGGAGTCACCCGGCCGGATCTCGGCGGGTTGGTCCGAGGGATCCTCGAAGCTCTCCCGCCAGTCATCGGGCAGCAGATGGTCGAGGACGTCGTCGACTGTTACCGCGCCGAGAAGATGACTCTGCTCGTCCACCACCGGGCCGCAGACCAGGTTGTAGGCGGCCAGGTAGCGGGTCACCGCCCCGAGGGGGGTGCCGGGGCTCAGCCTGGGCAGGTCGTTGTCGACGATCCCGCTGACCAGGTTCGCCGGGGGTTCGCGCAGCAGAGCCTGGGTGTGCACGCACCCCAGGTAGCGGCCGGTCGGTGTGGCCGTCGGTGGCCGGACCACGAACACCAGCGATGCCAGCGCCGGCGTGAGGTCGGGGTCGCGCACCCGGGCCAGCGCCTCGGCGACGGTGGTGTCCGGGGCTAATACCACCGGATCCGACGTCATCAGGCCGCCGGCGGTGTCGGGGGAGTGGCTGAGCAGCCGGCGCACCGACTCGGACTCCTCCGGGTCCATCCGGCGCAGCAGCAACTCGGCCTCGGTCGGATTCATCACGCCCAGCAGGTCGGCGGCGTCGTCGGGGTCCATCGCCTCCAACACGTCGGCGGCCCGTTCGGTGTCGAGTTGTTTGAGCAGTTCGTTCTGATCGTCCTCGGGAAGTTCCTGAAGGATGTCGGCCAGCCGTTCGTCGTCGAGGGCCTTGATCAGCTCGGTGCGGCGTTTGGCCGGCAGGTCGCGCAGCGCGTCGGCCACCTCGATCGGTCGTTGGCCCTCGAACTGGTGCAGCAGCTGGGCAACCCCCTGCCCGGGCATGGCCAGCCCCGAGGGCGTCAGGCCGGCCACGTTCTGCCAATCCACCACGACCACTGCCGAACGACGCCCCAGCCTGCGCTGGCTGCGGACGGCGACCCGGGTGACCATCCAGTCTCGGGTGCGGGTCTGTTCGATGCCGAGGTCGACGACGATGACGTCCATCCCGGCCAGTTGTTCCTGTTCGGGGTCGTTGACCCGGACCCGGGTGTCCAGAACCTGGCCGAGCACCAGCACCTCGCCGGGCCGCTGCAGGAATCTGCGTAATGACACGTTCGCCGTAGTGAGGGTTACGGCGTTGGGTTCGATCGCGGTCACCCGCAGGATCGGCACGAAAATCCGGCGCCGGGTGAGCAGTTCCACCACCAGTCCCAGAACCCGGGGCTGCTGGCGCACGATGCTGATGCTGATCACCACGTCGCGGACCCGGCCCAGCGATTCACCGTCGGGGCCGAGCACCACCATTCCGGCCAGCCGCGCCGCATATACCCTGTTCATCGACGCCATAGCTAGAGGGTAGGAGCCTGCGGGTGCACCGAACCGATCGACCCGCCTATCGGTCCAGACGAACGTGCCTGTCGGTTCCGGGCAGCAATCCGCGGATGATCGAGAAGGCCAAGGCGCTGCCCGCCGACGAGGTGTTCCTCGACCTCGAAGACGCGGTCGCCCCGGCGGCCAAGGACGCCGCCCGCACCTTGGTCGCGGCCGCGTTGGCCGCTGATGGCTGGGGATCCCAGCTGCGCGGGGTGCGGGTCAACGACTGGACGACACCCTGGACCTACCGGGACGTGATCGACGTGGTGTCGGCGGCGGGTGCCGGCGTGGACGTGATCGTGTTGCCGAAGGTGACCGACGTCAGCCACGTGCGGGCCCTCGATCTGCTGCTGACGCAGGTGGAGACCAGCCATGGGCTGGAACCGGGTCGCATCGGTATCGACGCCCAGATCGAGGACGCCCGCGGGCTGAGGAACATCGACACCATCGCGTCGGCGCCTCGGGTGCAGGCACTGGTACTCGGCCCGGCCGATCTCATGGCCAGCCTGAACATGCGAACCCTGGTGGTGGGCGAACAGCCTGACGGGTATGACGTCGGCGACGCCTACCACCACGTGCTGATGACAATCCTGGTGGCCGCCCGCGCTCACGGCGTTGCCGCGATCGACGGGCCCTACCTGAAGGTGCGCGACACCGAGGCGTTCCGCCGGGTGGCCGGGCGGAGTGCGGCGCTGGGCTATGACGGGAAGTGGGTGCTGCACCCCGACCAGATCGCCGCGGGCAACGAGATCTTCAGCCCTCGCCAGGACGAGTATGACCGCGCCGAACTCATCCTCGAGGCCTATGACTGGCACACCTCGAAGGCGGGCGGTGCGCGCGGGGCGGTGATGCTGGGTGAGGAGATGATCGACGAGGCCAGTCGGAAGATGGCACTGGTGGTCGCGGCCAAGGGACGTGCGGCCGGCATGACCCGGCAGCTGCCGCCGTTCGGGCCGCCCGACTGAGCGGATTCAGTTGAGCGCGTAGATCATGAACACCAGGCTGATGATCAGTGAGGCGACGCCGACGACGATGCCCGCGACGGCAAGGCCGTAACCGCCCTGCCGGGTGCGTTTGATCTGGTTCAGTGCGACCGCGCCCAAGACGATGCCGATCACCGAACCGATACCGCAGAGCAGACCGACCACCGAGGCGACCAGCGAGAAGATCGCCAGCGAGTTGGTTCCGGTCTCCGCGGTCGGTGCGCCGTACCCGCCCAGGTAGGGAGCCCCGTACTCCGGCGGCGGAGGCGGATACCCGGGTGCCGGCGGCGGGTAGGAGCCGGGACCGAACTGTGGCTGGTAGCCGGGCGGCGGGTGCGGGTAACCCCCGAAATCTCCCTGCGCCTGGCTGGGTGGCGGGAATCCGCCGGAGGCCTCCTGCGGGAATGCCCCGGGTGTTCCGTAGCCGGGTGCACCGGGACTGAGGTCACCGCCGTACCCCGGCGGCGGGGGCGGCGGGTAGCCGCCATAGGCGGGCATCTGCTCGATCGGTGGGGCCTCGCGGCCACCGGGGGTCGGTGTCTGTGCACTGCCGCCGATCGGTGGCATCAGACCGCCGCTATCAGGCTTTTCGCCGGGGTCACCGCTGGCAGCTGTCATGCTGTCAACCTAGCGTATGTAGTGCAGACGCACCCGGTTGTGCGTCGTTGATCAGACCGTTGGTTTGATCGCCGATGAAACCGTGGTTGCGACCGCGGACGAGACCGTTAGACAGATCGAGGAGAACCACATCATGACCAGTCCGTTCCCGCCAGGGCAGACTCCCGGCGTGGGCCGCCCGGGCGCATCCCGCCGGGGCCCGCTGAGCCTGCCTACGCCGCCCAAGGGCTGGCCGGTGGGGTCCTATCCCACCTACGCCGAAGCGCAGAAGGCGGTGGATCTGCTCTCTGACAACCAGTTCCCGGTTCAGCAGGTCACCATCGTCGGGGTGGACCTGATGCAGGTCGAACGGGTGACCGGGCGGCTGTCCTGGGGCAAGGTGCTGGCCGGTGGTGTGCTGACCGGCGCCTGGCTCGGCGTGTTCATCGGCCTGGTACTCGGCCTGTTGACCGGGAATCCCGGGCAGGCTCTGGTGACCGGCGTCATCGCCGGCGTCGGCTTCGGCTTGATCACGTCCTCGATCCCGTACGCCATGAGCAAGGGCACCCGGGACTTCAGTTCCACCATGCAACTGGTGGCGGGCCGATACGACGTTCTCTGCGATCCGCAGAACGCGGAGCGGGCCCGGGACATGCTGGCGCGCTTGGCGCTGTAGCCCGCTCAGCCGTATCGCGCGGCGATCGACGTCACGAACTCCTCGAAGTGGGGCAACTCGTCCGCTTGGACCGCTCCACGCAGCAGTATCAGCCAACTGAGTGCCAGCCGCGCGCAGGCGCTGTCGCCCATCCGGCCGGCCAGCACGTGGCTGCCGAAGATGTTCATCGACGCCTGGACCGCGACGTCCTCCGGGGAGATGTCGTCAAGCAGGACGGCGGTGGGGACCATCGCTCCCAGCGTCGCGAAACTCGACCGCGTCAAGTTCTCCTCGAGGTTTCGCACCTCGTCGTGGTGTTGGTAGAACGCGAGGTTGAGATGTTGCGCCACCAGGGCCATCCGGTTGCGTTTCAACAGATCGCTGAGTTCGAAGGTCAGCTCGATCAGGTTCTCCAGGGCGGGAGGGCGGCCGGAATGCTGTTCCACCGTCCCCCACCAGAGCGGCCAGGCCTGCCGGATGATCTCTGCGCCCACCTCCTCTTTGGAGTCGAAGTGGTAGTAGAAGGCGCCGGTGGTCACGTTTGCCTCGGAGACGATGTCGGCGAGGACGACCGAGGCGTAACCCTTTCGGTAGAACAAATCCACCGAGGCGTCGATGATCCGCTGGCGGGTCGCCATTGCGCGCGTCTGAACTGCCATGAGGGGATTATCGCTAAAGTACGTCCGGTGAAGAAGGTCGGTCGAGCGGTGGGTCGAGGCACTCGGCGCTGGACCGCTGCTGCGCTGTCTGCGCTGACCGTCGCCGCACTGGCGGCCTGCGGATCGAACGACGGTGGGACGGCGATCAGCCTCTACACGCCGGCCAGCGAAACGGCGACGTTCACCGCGGTCGCCAAGCGGTGCAACGAGGAACTGGGCGGCCGGTTCACCATCGAGCAGGTCAGCCTTCCCAAGGGCGCCGACGATCAGCGACTGCAGTTGGCCCGCCGGATCACCGGCAACGACCACTCGCTGGACATCATGGCGATGGACGTGGTCTGGACCGCGGAGTTCGCCGAGGCCGGTTGGGCGCTGCCGTTGTCGGCAGACCCCGCCGGGCTGGCCGAGTCCGACGCCCTCGCCGACACGCTGCCCGGTCCGCTGGAGACCGCGAGATGGCAGGGCAAGCTGTACGCCGCCCCGGTCACCACCAATACCCAGATGCTCTGGTACCGACCGGATCTGGTCGCACCGCCGCCGCCGACCTGGGACCAGATGGTGAGCGAGGCCACCCGCCTGCACGCCGAGGGCAAACCGAGTTGGATCGCGGTGCAGGCCAAGCAGTACGAGGGGCTGGTGGTGTGGTTCAACACCCTGCTGGAGAGCGCCGGCGGCCGGGTGCTGTCCGAGGACGGGAAGACCGTCACCCTCACCGATACCCCCGAACACCGGGCGGCCACCGTTAAGGCCCTGCAGATCATCAAGTCGGTGGCCACCGCGCCGGGAGCCGACCCGTCGATCACCCAGACCGACGAGGGCACCGCCCGGCTGGCCCTCGAACAGGGCAACGCGGCCCTCGAGGTGAACTGGCCGTTCGTGTTCGCCTCGATGCTGGAGAACTCCGTCAAGGGCGGTGTCGGGTTCCTGCCGTTGAACGACAAACCGGAGTTGGCCGGCGCGATCAACGACGCCGGGACCTTCAGCCCCACCGACGAGCAGTTCCAGATGGCTTTCGACGCCAGCCGGGAAGTCTTCGCCTTCGCCCCCTACCCGGGTGTGGTTCCCGGCCAGCCGGCCCGGGTGACTCTCGGCGGACTGAACCTGGCGGTGGCGTCCACCACCCGGAAGCCGGCCGAGGCCTTCGAGGCCGTCCGGTGTATCCGGAGTGAGGCGAACCAGCGCTACACCTCGATCGAGGGCGGTCTGCCGGCCGTCCGCGCTTCGCTGTACGACGATCCGGCGTTCCAGAAGAAGTATCCGCAGTACGCGATCATCCGCGACCAACTGACCACCGCCGCGGTCCGTCCGGCCACACCCAACTACCAGGCCATGTCGACCCGCATCTCGGCCACCCTGGCGCCGATCACCAAGATCGACCCGGAACGCACCGCCGACGAGTTGGCCGCCGAGGTTCAGAAGGCCATCGACGGTAAGGGGCTGATCCCGTGACGGTCACCGCCCCTGCCGCCGCTGGAACGCCGGCCGCGAACCGCAGCGACGATCTCAGGTCCCAACGGCGGCTCGCCTACTGGCTGATCGCTCCGGCGGTGGTGCTGATGCTCGCCGTCACCGCCTATCCGATCCTGTACGCGGTATGGCTGAGCCTGCATCGTTACAACCTGGCCAGTCCGGCCGACACCGCATTCGTCGGTCTGGCCAACTACGCCACCATCCTGACCGACAAGTATTGGTGGACGGCGTTTTTCGTCACCACCATCATCACGGTGATCTCGGTGGCGATCGAGTTCGTCCTCGGCCTGGCGCTCGCTCTGGTGATGCACCGCACCATCTTCGGCAAGGGCCTGGTGCGCACCGCGATCCTGATCCCGTACGGGATCGTCACCGTCGCGGCCTCCTACAGCTGGTACTACGCCTGGACGCCCGGCACCGGGTATCTGGCCAATCTGCTGCCCGACGGCTCCGCTCCGCTGACCCAGCAGATTCCGTCGCTGGCCGTCGTCATCGGAGCGGAGGTGTGGAAGACGACCCCGTTCATGGCCCTGCTGCTGCTGGCCGGCCTCGCTCTGGTGTCCGACGACCTGCTCAAGGCGGCCCAGATCGACGGCGCCGGCGCGTGGACGCGGCTGACCCGGGTGATCATCCCGCTGATCAAACCGGCCATCCTGGTCGCCCTGCTGTTCCGGACGCTGGACGCGTTCCGCATCTTCGACAACATCTACGTGCTCACCGGCGGCGCCAATGACACCGCGTCGGTGTCGATCCTCGGCTACGACAACCTTTTCAAAGCGTTCAACCTGGGGCTGGGGTCGGCGATCAGTGTGCTGGTGTTCCTTGCGGTCGCCGTGATCGCCATCGTCTTCGTCAAACTCTTCGGCGCCGCGGCGCCCGGCACCGACGGCGAGGCCCGCTGATGCAGGCCAGGCGCGTCACCGGCTGGACGGTGATCAATGTTCTTGTGGTGATGTACGCGCTGCTGCCGGTGTTGTGGATCCTGAGCCTGTCGCTGAAGCCGACGTCAACGGTCAAGGACGGCAAGCTGATTCCCTCGGAGATCACGTTCGCCAACTACCGGGGAATCTTCACCGGCGACGTGTTCTCCTCCGCGCTGATCAACTCGATCGGCATCGGCCTGATCACCACGGTCATCGCGGTGGTGGTCGGCGGGATGGCCGCCTACGCGGTGGCACGACTGGACTTCCGCGGCAAACGTCTCCTGGTCGGTGCGGCGCTGTTGATCGCGATGTTCCCGCAGATCTCGCTAGTGACACCGCTGTTCAACATCGAACGGCGACTCGGGCTCTTCGACACCTGGCCGGGTTTGATCATTCCGTACATCACCTTCGCCCTGCCACTCGCGATCTACACGCTGGCGGCGTTCTTCCGGGAGATTCCCTGGGATCTTGAGAAGGCCGCCAAAATGGACGGGGCGACCCCGGCCCAGGCCTTCCGCCGGGTGATCGCCCCGCTGGCCGCGCCGGGCATCGTCACGGCCGCGATCCTGGTGTTCATCTTCGCCTGGAACGATCTGCTGCTGGCGCTGTCGCTGACGGCGACCAAGTCGGCCATCACCGCGCCGGTGGCGATCGCGAACTTCACCGGCAGCTCCCAGTTCGAGGAGCCGACCGGCTCCATCGCGGCCGGAGCGATGGTGATCACCATTCCGATCATCATCTTCGTGCTGATCTTCCAACGACGGATTGTCGCCGGGCTGACCTCCGGCGCGGTGAAGGGGTAGCGGGTACGTATGGCCGAGATCGTTCTGGACCACGTCACCAAGCGGTACCCCGACGGGGCGACGCCGGTGCACGATCTGTCCTTGTCCATCGCAGACGGCGAGTTCGTCATTCTGGTCGGGCCGTCGGGGTGCGGTAAGTCCACCACGCTCAACATGATCGCCGGGCTGGAGGAGATCACCTCCGGTGAGCTGCGGATCGGCAGTCAACGGGTCAACGAGAAGTCTCCCCGGGACCGCGACATCGCGATGGTGTTCCAGTCCTACGCGCTGTACCCGCATATGACGGTGCGGCAGAACATCGCGTTCCCTCTGACGCTCGCCAAGATGAGCAAAACCGATATCGCGGCCAAGGTCGCCGACACCGCCCGGATTCTGGATCTCACCGAACTGTTGGACCGCAAGCCCTCTCAGCTCTCCGGCGGTCAGCGTCAGCGCGTGGCGATGGGCCGTGCCATCGTGCGCCAGCCGAAGGCATTCCTGATGGATGAGCCGCTGAGCAACCTCGACGCCAAGCTGCGGGTTCAGATGCGCGCCGAGATCGCCCGGCTGCAGAACCGGCTGGGTACCACCACCGTCTACGTCACCCACGACCAGACCGAGGCGATGACGTTGGGGGACCGCGTGGTGGTGCTGCGGGGCGGGCAGGCCCAGCAGATCGGAACGCCCGACGAGCTGTACCGCCATCCCGCCAATCTGTTCGTCGCCGGATTCATCGGCTCGCCGGCGATGAACTTCTTCCCCGCCACCGCCACCGCCACCGGACTGCGGTTGCCCTTCGGCGAGATCGCCGGGGCGGCAACCGGTTCCGCGGAGGTGGTGGTGGGCGTGCGACCCGAGCATTTCGAGGACGCCGCACTCGTCGACGCCGGTGAGCGGGCCCGCGCGCTGACCTTCCGGGTGAACGCGGATCTGGTTGAATCCCTGGGCGCCGACAAGTACGTGTATTTCTCGATGCCCGGCGCCGCCGCCCGATCCGCCCATCTGACCGAACTCGCCGAGTCCGGCGTGGGTGAGAACCGTTTCGTGGCAAGGGTTTCCGCTGAGTCGACGGCGACCACCGGGCACCCGGTGGACCTCGCGCTGGACACCACCCAGCTGCACGTTTTCGACGCGGCGACCGGATCGGCCCTACCGGCGCGGTGAGCGACCTACTGACCGGGCATCTGCGCGGTCATTATCGTGCGATCGGGATCGACACCGAACCGCAGTCGGCGAGTGTGACGTTCGTCGGCGTCGAGCGGATGGACGTGCTCCGCTTCGGACCCGATCGGGATGGCGTCTATCACCATGTCTCGCTGGGATGTTCGCGCCATCCGATGGCCGATCCCTCTGCGGTGGCCGTTGATCCGGTGCGCG
>JAUPLT010000188.1 GCA_030836785.1 Actinomycetota bacterium | reverse complement strand
CGAGACCTGGTCGTCGATCGACACGAATGTCGGCTCCCCGCCGATGGTGAGCCGGACGTCGCCGGCGGCGAGGCGCTCGTCGACCTTTGCCCCGGCGGCGGTGATCGCCGCCCACGCCGTGTCGGTATAGGGCCGGGTGACGCGGGGATCCTCGTGGATGCGGGTGACGGTGTTGGAGAACTCGAGGGTGGTCTCGCAGCGGTCGGTCGCCCCGCTGATCGGGGCGGCTGAGAACGGGTGCGGGGTTGCCGCCAGGGGGATGTGTCCCTCCCCGGCGAACAGCCCCGAGGTCGGGTCCAGGCCGATCCACCCGGCCCCGGGGATGTAGACCTCGGTCCAGGCGTGCAGATCGGTGAAGTCGGCGGCCGGACCCGACGGGCCGTCGAGGGCTTCGACGTCGGAGGTCAGTTGCACCAGATAGCCGGAGACGAAGCGGGCGGCCAGGCCGAACTGCCGCAGGATCGACACCAGCAGCCACGCGGAGTCCCGGCAGGACCCGATCCGGGTCTGCAGCGTGTGGCAGGGGGTCTGCACGCCGGGCTCCATCCGGACGCTGTAGTTCACGTCCTCGTAGACGGCGTTGTTGAGTCCGACCAGGAAGTCGATGGTGCGGATCTCTGGGGCGATGGGGTGGTCGCGCACCCAGGCGCGCACCGACTCCGCCGGACCGGACCCCTCGCCGTCGTCATCGACCGGGCGCAGGTAGGGCTCCAGGTCCTCGCGCAGCGCCTTGGAATACGCGAACGGGAAGGTCTCGGCGAACTCCTCGATGAAGAAGTCGAACGGGTTGATCACTTTCATATCGGCAATCAATCCGACGGTGATGCTGAGCTTCCGGGTCGGATTGGGGAACACCAGGCGGGCCAGGAAATTGCCGAACGCGTCCTGCTGCCAGTTCACGAAGTGGTCGGCAGGTTCGACCGTCAGCGAGTAGGCCTCGATCGGCGTCCGGGTGTGCGGCGCCGGTCGCAGTCGGACCACATGCGGGTGCACCGTCACGAGTCGGTCGAAGTTGTAGCTGGTCCGATGTTCCAACGCCACCTTGATGCCCACGGGGCTCATACCATCACACCCGGCGGGGGCGCGCAGTGCGTCGGGAACGGGCCGGCCGCCGATAAGTGTGTATAAATGTGTGTATGGCTCGGTTGAATGTCTACGTGCCGGACGACCTCGCCGAGCGTGCCCGCGCGCGTGGTCTCAATGTTTCCGCCCTGACCCAAGCTGCGATCAGTGCGGAGTTGGAGCGTTCCGCCACAGACCAATGGCTGAGTCGTTTGTCGGGGAATCCGACCTCTGCCCGGCATGGCGATGTGCTGGCTGCGATCGATGCCGCGCGCGATGAGCTCGGAGGTTGAGCGCCCCGTTGTCGTCGCCTCCCGAATCGGTGGTCGTTGACGCGAGTGCGATGGTCGATCTGCTCGCCCGCACGGATCGGTTCGAGGCGGTGCGGGCACGGTTGGCCGGGACCGTCATGCACGCGCCGGCTCATTTCGACGTCGAGGTGCTGTCGGCGCTTGCGCGCATGCAGCGCGCAGGCTTGCTCGCCGTCGCGGAGGTGGAGGGTGCGCTCGATGGGTTGGCATCGGCGCCCGTGACCCGGCACCTGCTTCCATCGCTGGTGTCGGGAGCCTGGGCGCGGCGCGACTCCCTCCGTTTCGCCGACGCTCTCTACGTCGAACTGGCTGATACGACCGGGTCGGTACTCGTCACGACGGACCAGCGGCTTGCGCGCGGGTGGCCAGCTGCCCACGTCGTCGTTTGATTCAGTCGTCGTTTGATCATCCGGTACCGGGGCTCCGAGGCCGCAGGCCGGCGCCGAACGGACAGGCCATCAGTGCGCGCAGGGCCCGGCTCAGGGTCGCGTCGTCGCTCACCGGCATGAGAAAGGGAACCCGGGCTTCCCAATTGCCCTTCGGCCCTTCCGTTCTCACCGTCAGGCCGTAACGGTCCAGGCCGAGTAGCCGGATCCGGCCCTGACGCTGACGCCGGGGCAGATGCAGGCGCAGTCGTTCCACCATCTCCGGGTGGTGTTGCTGGAGGTGATGAACCCAGGCGAACTCCGCGTGGCAGAACGGGTCCGGGTGGGCAGCCAGTACCGCGCGGCGGTCGACGTTCTCCGCGCCGGTCGTGTCGGCGAAGACGATCGACGCGACGCTGACCACCAGCAGGGTGTCGCGGTGGCCGACGTCGAGCAGGGCCGGGTGTGGATGGCGGGCGGCGATGGCGTCGAGCACCTGCGGTATTCCCGCTGGGGACGGGCGGTGCGCCCGTCCGCGAATCCACACCAGCGAGCGCACCGCTTCGTCGCCGGCCGTCGGGGCGCGGTCGAGTAACTCGACGACGACGGGGGAACCCGCACCGGCGGCGGCCAGTGCCGACCGGTTGTGGACCGTCAGCGCGAACGACCCGTCCTCCAGCAGATGGTGAACCGGGCACGGCACCGGGTCGGCGACGGATTCCCCGGCGCACCCCGCCACCTGGGCGGCCGCCGCCCGCGCGCAGACGGTGCGGACCCGTTCGGCCGCCGTGGGTCCAGGCTGTTCCCCGGGGGTTGTCAGCACCGAATGTCCTCCTGTAGTGCGGATTTCGCGCATCGCCCTCAGCCATCTAAGGTAAGGACTACCTTAGTAAGGTAAGGCAAAGTGAATCGACGCGCCAGGGGGCTGAGCACACGATGACCGGTTTGAGCGCAGCGGCGCCGACGGTGCCCGCGCAACTGTTCGGCAGCGGCCTGATCGGACTGCGGGAAGGCCTGGAAGCCGGAATCGTCGTCATGGTCCTGGTTGCGTTCCTGGTCAAGGCGGACCGGCGCGACGCCCTGAAGTGGGTGTGGCTGGGGGTTGGCGCCGCGATCGCCATGACCGTCGCGGTGTTCCTGACCATCCAGTTCGGCGCCTACACCATCAAGGACCTGGCCGCCGAGGCGATTGCCGGGGTGGCCTCGCTGGTGGCCGTCGCGATCGTGACATCGATGGTGCTGTGGATGCGTTCGGCGGCGGCCGGTCTGTCCGGCGAACTGCGGGCCGGAATGTCCCGTGCACTGGAGACCGGGGCCGGCGCGGTGGTGGCCCTGGCCTTCCTCGCAGTGGGCCGTGAAGGTTTCGAGACCGCACTGTTCATGGTCGGCTACGCCGAGGCCGAGACCGCCTGGCCGCTGCTCGGTCTGCTGATCGGCGTCGCGATCGCCGCCGCGATCGCCTGGGGGATGTACGCCGGTGCCGTCCGGATCAACCTCGCGAAGTTCTTCTCCTACACCGGCGTCTTCCTGATTCTGGTCGCCGCGGGCATCCTCTCCTACGGCGTCGGTGCGCTGCAGACCGTCGGATGGCTGCCCGGCGCCACCGCCCGCGCATTCGATATCAGCACCTGGATGAACTGGTCGTCCTGGTACGGCGAGATCGTCCAGGGCATCTTCAACATCAGCCCGACCCCGACGGTGTTGCAACTGCTCTGCTGGCTGGCCTATCTCGCCGTCGTGCTGACGTTGTTCCTCCGCCCGGCGGGCGCACCACCACCCCGCACCGATGAAAACCCGAGTCCCACCCCCGAAAGGACCGCCGCATGACCCGGTACTTCAACCGTTCCCGCACTGCCGCAGCCGTTCTGGCCGCCCTCGCGGTGGCCGGATGCACCGCCAAGGAGGCCACCACCGCCGACGGGGCCCGGAAGCCGATCACCGTCGACGCCTCCGACACGGCCTGTGCGCTGTCGGCGACCGAGGCCGCCACCGGGCCCAGCACGTTCCTCATCACCAACAACGGCAGCAAGGCCACCGAGTTCTACGTGTACGGCACCGGCGATCGGGTGCTCGGCGAGGTGGAGAACGTCTCGCCGGGCCTGCAGCGCAAGCTGATTGTGAACCTCACCGAACCCGGCACCTACCGCACCGCCTGCAAGCCCGGCATGATCGGCGACGGTATCCGCGGTGACTTCCTGGTGACCGGCGCCGCGGTGAGCGTCGACACCGACGGTAAGTTCGCTCAGGCCGCCGCGGACTACAAGCGTTACGTCACCAGCCAGACCGAAGCGCTGGTCCCGGCCACCGAGGCATTCGCCGCCGCGATCAAGGCCGGCGACGTTGCCCGGGCGAAGGCGTTGTTCCCGACCACGCGGACCTACTTCGAACGCATCGAACCGGTCGCCGAATCGTTTCCCAACGATCTGGACCCACGTATCGACCTGCGTGAGGCCGACGTCGAGGCCGGCCAGCAGTGGACCGGATTCCATCGGCTGGAGAAAGACTTGTGGGTCAGCGGGATTCAGCCCGACACCGCTGCCATCGCCGACCAACTCGTCGCCGACGTCAAGGAACTCGACGCCGGTGTCCGTGCCGCGGACTGGACCATCGATCCGACCCAGATCGCCGGCGGGGCTCAGGGCTTACTCGACGAGGTCGCCGCCACCAAGATCACCGGTGAGGAGGACATCTTCAGCCACACCGATCTGTGGGACTTCAACGCCAACGTGGAGGGTTCCCAGACCGCGGTGGCCTCGGTCCGGCCGATCCTCGACGATCGTGACCCGGAACTGGGTAAGCGGGTGGATCAGCGCTTCGCCGCGGTCGAGGCGTTGCTGGCGAAGTACCGCGACGGCGATGGGTTCGTGCTCTACGACACCGTCACCGAACCGCAGCGTCAGGAGCTTTCCCATGCCATCGACGCGCTGAGCAAAGAGGTCAGTCAGGTGCAGGGTGTCGTCGCTCCGCAGTGATCCGCAGGCCCGCCGGGGATTCTCGCGCCGGGCGGTGCTGGGAGCGGCCGGAGTGGGAGCCGCGGTGGCCGGCGCGGCCGGGACCGGCGTGCTGGCGGGGCGGGCCACCGCGGCGGACGCCACCGCGGGTCTGCAGCGCCCGGTGCCGTTCCGCGGGGAACACCAGGCCGGCATCGTCACCCCGGCCCAGGACCGGATGCACTTCTGTGCCTTCGACATCACGACCGAGTCCAGGGCTGATGTGATCCGGATGCTCAAGGAGTGGACCTCGATGGCCGAGCGGATGGCCGCCGGCGAGGAGGCCACCCCGGACGGGGCGGTCGGGTTGAATCCCTATGCGCCACCGACCGATACCGGCGAAGCCTTGGGGTTACCCGCATCGCAGCTGACGTTGACCATCGGCTTCGGGCCGGGCCTGTTCGTCAAGGACGGCAAGGACCGATTCGGCCTCGCCGGTCAGCGGCCCGAACCGCTGGCCGATCTGCCGAAGTTCCCCAACGAAACACTCGATCCGGCCCGCTGCGGTGGGGACATCGTCGTACAGGCCTGCGCCAACGACCCGCAGGTCGCCGTGCATGCCGTGCGCAACCTGGCTCGGGTGGGATTCGGCACGGTGGTGGTCCGCTATTCCCAACTCGGATTCGGACGCACCTCGTCGACCACCCGAGAGCAGTCCACACCGCGAAACATGTTCGGCTTTAAGGACGGAACCAACAACCTCAAGGCCGAGGACACCGAGGCGCTGAACCGCCACGTCTGGGTGGCCGGCGGTGACGGACCGGACTGGCTGACTGGTGGCAGCTATCTGGTCGCCCGGCGGATCCGGATGCGAATCGAGCCCTGGGACCGCACCTCGCTGCTGGAGCAGGAGCGGGTCATCGGCCGGCACAAGGGGTCCGGTGCGCCGCTCGCCGACCAGGACGAGTTCGCGCCGTTGGACTTCGACGCCGTCGCCGACCGGGGCCGGCCGCTGATCGATCCGGACGCCCACGTCCGGTTGGCGTCGAAGGAACATCTGGGCGGTATCGAAATCCTGCGCCGCGGTTACAACTTCACCGACGGGTCGGACGGCTTCGGCCATCTTGACGCCGGGTTGTTCTTCATCGCGTTCGTGCGCAATCCGGTGACCCAGTTCGTCCCGATGCAGGCCCAACTCGCCAGCAGCGACCTGCTCAACGAATACATCACGCATACCGGGTCGGCGGTGTTCGCCTGCCCACCCGGTGTGGGTGACGGTGGCTATTGGGGATCCACCCTGTTCGGTTAGGGCGGATACGGCGGCGTGACGTCCCGCCGTCGTCGTCCGCCGCGCTGGGCGAGTGCGCCGGCAAGCACGACCAGCGAGATGCCCACGACCTGAACGGGACTGGGCTTCTGGTGCAGAATCACCAGCCCCAGCACCACGCCGATGGCCGGCTCGAGCGCCATCAGGGTGCCGAAGGCGGTGTGGGTCATATGCCGCAGCGCGGCCATCTCCAGGGCGAAGGGCAGCACGGGCAGTAGCACCGCGAGTCCCACCGCGATCGCCAGGGTCTCTGCGGTGATGTGACCCGCGGCCTGGGGGATCCCGGCAACAGCGGCGGTGGCGGCGGCTACCGGGATGCTCAGGCTGAGTCCGTTGATCCCGGTGAACCGGTCCCCGACGTGCTGGGTGAGCAGGATGTAGAGCGCCCATCCCACCGCCGCGGCCGCGGCGAAGCCGATTCCGGGCAGGTTGACTGAGCCGTGCCAGGGTTCGGTCAGCAGCAGTACCCCGACCAGCGCCAGGGCGGGCCACATCAGTGCCCGACGGGTGTGTGCGCGTAGCGCGGCCACTCCGAGCGGGCCGAGGAACTCGATCGCCACCGCCGTCCCGAGCGGAATCCGGGTGATGGCCGCCAGGAAGAACGTGGTCAGCAGCCCGATGGTCACCCCGAGGCCGATCAGCGCGGGAATGTCGCCGCGGTGCACCGAACGCAGCGGCGGGCGGGCGATGACCAGGAACATCAGCGCACCGGCGCTCAGTCGCAGCCACGCTGTCCCGGCCGGACCGACTTCGGAGATGAGCGGTAGCGACAGTGCCGAGCCCAGTTGCACGGAGAACATCGCTGCCACCGCCAGCGTCCAGGCTGGGACCGGGAGCGTATCGGTGCGGGATGGCGTCATGGCAGCTAACGGAATAGCACGTCGGAGACCGATCAGTCGCACCGGGGCGGTCGGCAACACACACGACTTGAGATAGCCGGACCTGAACCAAACCTGAAATCGACCATCGGCCACAATGGGCGAATGTCCGTACCGCGTCGCGTCCGTGAAGACAATGAGCTCAAGCCGTATCAGGCGGAACTGCTGAAGCTGCAGCGCTACCTGGAGTCGGAGAACCGCCGCATGATCGTGCTTTTCGAGGGGCGCGACGCCGCGGGCAAGGGCGGCACCATCCGGCGCGTGACCCGTTACATGAACGAGAAGCACTACCGCGTGGTGGCTCTGGGCAGGCCCACCGAGGAGCAGCGCAGCCAGTGGTACTTCCAGCGCTACATCGCGCAGTTCCCCACCGGCGGGGAGATCGTGCTGTTCGATCGGTCCTGGTACAACCGGGCCATGGTGGAGCCGGTCTTCGGCTTCTGCACCGACGAGGAGTACCGCAACTTCCTCAAGGGCGTGGTCGGCTTCGAGAAGGACCTGGTCCGTCAGGGCACCATCCTGGTGAAGCTGTACTTCAGCGTCACCAAGGACGAGCAGGCCCGCCGTTTCGAACGGCGCCGCGACGACCCACTGCGGCAGTGGAAGCTCAGTGAGATCGACGTCCAGGCCCAAGAGCACTGGGATGACTTCACTGAAGCCAAGTACCGCATGCTGCGGCGGACCAGCACCCCCGATGCGCCGTGGACCATCGTCCGCTCGGAGAACAAGCACAAGGCCCGGCTCAACGCGATCAAAGTGATCCTCGACGCCGTCCCTTATGAAGGCCGTTCCGAGGAGATCGACTTCGTGCCCGATCCCGAGATCGTCATTTCGGGCGCCCAGGAGATGTCTCTGATGGAGGCCGACCGGATTCGCAGCGGCAAGTTCACCGGGTAGCAGCCCGATGACCTGCCCGCCACCTACAGCGGGTTGAGCACCCGATCCAGGAACTGCCGGGTGCGCTGGTGTTCCGGAGCGCCGAGCATGGCGGCCGGCGGCCCCTGCTCGAGCACCACTCCGCCGTTAGCGACTTTGGCGACCCGCTGAATCCTTTGTCTCAGCGTGGTTGTATCCCCGAGCGCCTCAGATCGAGAAGTCGTCGCCGTGCCACACGCCGGCCTCCGGCGGCCGGATCACCTTGTCGGCGTTGGGGCTTCGGTCCCGGCTTTCCAGGCGGGCGACCCGGGTGAGCAATGAGAAGAGGCTCACACCCAGCGGGTCGGGAAGATCGGACTGGGTGCGGGGAGCAGTGGGCGCGGTGCCGTCGGGCCCGACGATCTGACCGGGGACCCCGACCACGACGGATCCGGGGGGCACCGGTTTGATCACCACGGAGTTGGCGCCGATCTGACTGCCCTCGCCGATCACGATGTTGCCCAGGACTTTTGCGCCGGCACCGATCACCACATTGTTGCCGACGGTCGGGTGCCGCTTGACCGGGTCCAGGCTGGTGCCGCCGAGGGTCACCCCGTGGTAGATGGTCACGTCGTCGCCGACTTCGGCGGTCTCGCCGATCACGACTCCGGTGGCGTGGTCGATGAAAACCCGCGAGCCGATCACGGCGCCGGGGTGGATCTCCACCCCGGTTAGCTTGCGGATCACTTCGGCGAGGAAACGGGCGGCGAGTTTGGCGTTGCGTTGCCACAGCCAATGGGTCACGCGGTGGCCCCAGACCGCGTGTACGCCCGGATAGCAGAGAGCCACCTCAAGAGCGCTGCGAGCCGCGGGATCCCGTTCCCGCACGGCGCGCAGGTCGCCGCGAATGACCGCGAACACCCCTAGTCCACCAGGTCGGCGAACAGCGCCGTACTCAGGTAGCGCTCACCGAAGCTGGGCAGCAGAACCACGATCAGCTTGCCGGCGTTCTCCGGTCGTGTGGCCAATTGCACCGCGGCCCAGGTCGCCGCACCGGAGGAGATGCCCACCAGCAGACCCTCCTCACGGGCCAGCCTCCGGGCCATGGTGAAGGCCTCTTCGTTGCCCACCGGGATGATCTCGTCGACCAGTTCGGTCTCCAGCACCGGCGGTACGAAGCCGGCCCCAATGCCCTGGATCGGGTGAGGTCCCTTCTGCCCACCCGAGAGCACCGGGGAGGCGGCCGGTTCGACGGCGACGATGTGCACCGACGGTTTGCGCTCCTTGATCGCTTCGGCGACACCGGTGATCGTGCCCCCGGTGCCGACTCCGCCGACGAAGATGTCGATCTGGCCGTCAGTGTCGTTCCAGATCTCCTGGGCGGTGGTCACCCGGTGAACCGCCGGGTTGGCGGGGTTCTCGAACTGCTGGGGAATGAAGTAGCGCTGATCGGTCTTGGCCAGTTCCTCGGCCTTGGCGATCGCACCGGCCATCCCTTCCGGGCCGGGGGTCAGGATCAACTCGGCACCGTAGGCGCGCAGCAGGATCCGGCGCTCGACACTCATGGTCTCGGGCATCGTCAGTACGCACCTGTAGCCACGCGCCGCGCACACCATGGCCAGCGCGATACCGGTGTTTCCACTGGTCGGCTCCAGGATGATCGTGTCGGCGCTGATCAGTCCTGCCTGCTCGGCGGCGTCGATCATCGCCACCCCGATGCGGTCCTTGACGCTGGCCGACGGGTTGAAGGACTCCAGTTTGGCGACGACCTCGGCCCCAGCCCCGTCGGTGACTTTCCGGAGTCGGACCAGGGGAGTGTTGCCGGTCAGTTCGGTGATGTCGTTGGCGATCCTGCTCATGTGCCCATTCTCCCCTTGGTCAACCGCCGCAACCGTGCCGCCCCGCACCACGGTCGGTGTTGGTCCTCGAACTGCTGCAGCAACGGGCTTCCGGCGTCGTCGACTGGGAGCCACCTTCAGCACCGCGCTGGTCTTCCTGGCGATCGTCTGCCACGGAACGGTGTTCGCGTGGAGCTTGGCACGCGGATCGACATCAGTCGAGATCGAAGGCGTTCCTGATTGCATTGGACAGCGCGAACTCCTGATCTGGAAACAGGAATCCGATCTGATGCCCGAGGGCGGCTACTGGAATGGTCACTACGTTATCCAGGCTCACGACCGAGTCCTGGTCGAGTCCGTTGTGTGGTCCGACGGGAAGCTCAGTGGATAGTCCGCGGATGGTGCTTGTGATCGGAGCTACGGTGACGCGGGTCAGTACGGGTCGCACGAGTTCCCTGGTGAGGATGAGCACCGGCCTGGTCTTGTCGAGTTTGGCCAGGTGGATCGGCCTCATCCGAGGTCGGTGTCCAGATCTGCCGCGTAGGCGGCCAGCGACTCGAACTCATCTGAGGTGGTGATATCCCGGGCAAGTATCTCCGCGTCGCGCGCCGCGATGAGTCGCCGCCGTTCCCGTTCGAGGGCGTAGTGCACAAAGGCGGCGCGACTCGCGACGTGCCGTTCCCGAACCTGGGCGTCGATGAACTCGACGACCTCGTCGGGCAGGCGAACCGCGATCTGCTTACTCACACCGACAATGGTACCAATGTGGGATGCAATCGGGTACCGGGCGGGCTCGTCCAAGCTCGCCGAGTGCCGCGGTGGCGACATCCGGTGCTGGCACTTCCCTCGGATTGGGTCCCGCGCGGTGTGGGTCCTTGCGCAACGCCCAAATTGGTTTCACCGCGACTGTCGGCTGTCGGGGATGCAGCGGAATATCTATGCTCAGCGAGAGTGAAACCTCGGACGGCGAGGCCACACACAGCAACCGTCGTGCGCTCCAGCGAGGGCAACCCGGGCGAATGAGGGCACCAGATGGCAGACCAGGACCGCGACGGGGTGCGCCGTGCGCTGTCAGTCGGTGTGGTGCTCGTCGCTGTTCTCGGCGGGTTGGTCGGTTGGCTGGGGTCCACGGTCTACCAGGACCGCGAAGCCGACCGCAACCGTGAGGTGTTGCTCACCGCCGCCAGGCAGTGCGCGACCAACCTCACGAGCCTGGACTACACCCAGGTGGAGTCCGACGTACGGCGCATCCTGGACTGCTCGACGGGCGGCTTCCGGGTCGAGTTCGACGGCCGTTCCGCATCGCTGATCGACGTTGTGAAGCGTTCCCAGTCCGCCTCGGCGGGCACGGTCACCGAGGCGGGGTTGGAGTCGGTCAACGGTGACGAGGGGATTGCGCTGGTGGCGGTGACGGTTCGCACCGTCGTCGCAGGACAGGGCGATGACCGGCCGAGGTCCTTGCGGATGCGCCTGACGGTGACCAGGGAGGGTGGAGAAGCCAAAGTCGCCCGGGTGGACTTCGTGACGTGATGGGCAGACGCTGACCATGCCGACCGGACGATCCAGGACTCGGATGCTCGCCCTCGCTGTGCTGCCGGCCACCGCTGTGGCACTCGGGGCTGTGGCGGGTGTCCTGCAGTGGCAGATCGTTTCGTACCGCGAGACGGCCTCCGCGGTCGGCGATTCCGTGCAGGCGGCACGCAGCACCGCCGCCAGAATCCTGAGCTACCAGGCGGACACCGTCGAGCAGGACCTCACCGCCGCCCGCGATCACTTGACTGGACCCTTTCTGGACTCCTACACCGAACTGGTCAACTCGGCGGTCATCCCGGCTGCCCGCGAGCGGCAGATCTCAGCGGTCGCCGAAGTCGTTGCAGCAGCATCGGTCTCGGCCACACCCGAGCATGCCGTCGCGTTGTTGTTCATCAACCAGATCACCACCGTGGGCCGCGAGGCTCCGACACCCATCCCGTCAACGGTGCGGGTGACACTGGACAACGTCGACGGTCGATGGCTGGTCTCCGGCTTCGATCCGGTGTGAGAGCCATGCTGTAGTCGCTACTACGGCGTGCTACTTTTTCTCCGTGGTTCGGATCGGCATGACCAGCAGCCTGGTCACCAGCGGCGCGTGTTGTTGTCACGTGTTCCGCTGCGCCTGATCAAGCGTTCCTTCTGACGTCGCCGGCGCGGCTCTCCCCATTTCCCGCCCCGACATTCACAAGGATTCCTGTGAGCACCACCCCCCACTTTGATCGCCTCCGGACTGTGCGCGCCTCCGGCGCGGTGAACACCGCCGTCGTGAACACCGCCGTCGTGAACACCGCCGTCGTGAACACCGCCGTCGTGAACACCGCCGTTGTGAACACCGCCGTTGTGAACACCGCCGTTGTGAACACCGCCGTTGTGAACAGCGTCATCCCGCCCACCCTGGCCAAGCCGGAAGCCGCCGCGGCCGCGGTCTTCGCCTCCATCCGCCGGCGCGGTCCGGTGGCCCGGGACGCCATCACCGCAGCCACCGGACTGTCTATCGCCACAGTGAACCGTCAGGTCAGCGCGCTGCTCGATGCGCAACTGGTGCGCGAACGGCCCGATCTCGCGGTACCGGGTGCCATCGGCCGGCCGCGCATCCCGGTTGAGGTCAATCACGAGCCGTACTTCGCCCTCGGGATACACGTCGGTGCGCGAACAACCAGCATCGTGGCCAGTGACCTGCTCGGTCGCACCCTCGACGCGGTCGAGACGCCGACCGCATCGGGTTCGCAGGCCGCGGGATTGGCCGCGTTGATCGACAGCGTTCGCCGTTACCGCAGTCGCTGGCACCGCCGTCGTGCGCTGTGGATCGGCGTGGCGACCGGCGGGGTGGTGGACAGCACCGCCGGGCATGTCGACCATCCGCGACTGGGCTGGTCGGCCGCGCCGGTGGGTCCGGTGCTGGCCAGGGCGTTGGGACTGCCGGTTTCGGTGGCCTCGCACGTGGATGCGATGGCCGGCGCGGAGTTGCTGTTCGGCGCCGGTCAGCACATCGACGTCGCGAGCAGTCTTTACCTCTACGCCCGTGAGACGGTCGGTTTCGCCCAGGTGATCGACGGCCGGGTGCTCACCCCCGTCGGCGGCCCGGGAACGATCGCCGGGTTGCCGGTCTCCTCCGAAATGCTCGGCGGCAGTGGACAACTCGAGTCCACCGTTAGCGACGAGGCGGTACTGGCCGCGGCCCGTAAGCTCGGTGTCCTGCCGGAGTCGGGGCCCAAGTCGACGATGACGGCGTTGCTGAAGGTCGCCCGCGGAGCAGACGGGCCGGCCGCCGACGCTCGCGAACTGCTGGCAGAGCGGGCCAGGGTCCTCGGTGGGGCGGCCGCACTGCTGCGCGACATGCTCAATCCGGAGAACGTCGTCGTCGGTGGGCAGGCGTTCACCGACTACCCGGAATCACTCCGGCAGGTGCGGGCAGCCTTCGCGGAGCGCTCGCTGCTTCCGGTTCGGGAGATACGCCCCACCCGGTTCGGAAGTCGCGTCCAGGAGGCGGGTGCCGGGATCGTGTCGCTGAGCGCGCTCTACGCCGACCCTCTCGGTGCATTGCGGCGGGCCCGTGCCCGCCGGCCCGGGGTCTCGGCATGAACAACGAATAGTGTTGCTGCTCAACGGCTCCCGGGGGTGAAGCTCATGGGGGTGCGGGTGACGTTGGTCCGCGGCCCGAGCGGAGTCTCCGGATCCTGCTCACCGATGGCGCCGCCGGCTGTCGGTCCGGCCGGAGCCGGTGGCGGCTCCGGTGCAGGCTCGGGCCCTTCCGACGGTGTGCTGTTCCGGGTCGGCTCGGTGGCGCTCGTCGTCGGAGACGCTGCGGTCGAGGTGGGTGTCGCACTGGAGGGGATCACCACCGATGACGTGCGGATGGTGGGCTTGAGAGGCACCTCGTCCTGCTCGCTGAACGTGGCCCTTGTCAGGAGCAGCACTGACGCCACCACCAAGGCCACCAGCGCGGTGATGATCAGTCCGACGAGATAACCGGGCCGGCGGTACCACGGTCGATCGGCTGGCCGATGGGACGGCCCGCTCCCGGTGGTGCTGACCCAGGCCGGGTCGTCGTAGGGCAGTTCAGTCCAGTCCCACTCCCCATTGGGCGGCCATTCGTCATCCGACTGCGGGTCACCGTCGGGCGGCCACTGGTCGCCCCACTGCCAGCCACTGTCGGGCCGCAGGTCCTGGTCGGACTCCAGGTCGCCGGCGCGATCCGATTCCTCGCTGACCGGCCATTCATCGGATTCCCCCGCGACGAGCCTGTCGGACGGGGCGTCCTCACGCTCTGTCATGGGCGCTCATCGTAATGACAAGGCGCCCTGAGTCGCTTCCCGTGGCGGGTTCGAGGGGATTCCGCCGGGATTCGGCCACGCCGATTCACCTGGTGGCCTTAACTGGTAACGGAACCGGCCGTGTGACCGATAACACACCGAACAGACGCCATCCTTGGCGACGGGATCTGACGATGGAAGGGCGAACCTGATGATCACGACGAAAGTGACGCTGACGACGGTCCTGGCCGCTGCGGCCCTCGGATTGGCCCTGGCACCGGTGAGCCAGGCCGACGACGCCTGTGGCCCGGCGATGTACTTCAACGTCGCCACCAACCAGTGCGAGTACTACCCGGCGGTGGGTCCCGGCCCGGTCGGGCCCGGTCCCGTCGGTCCTGGTCCGGTTGGTCCTGGTCCGGTTGGTCCGGGTCCGGTTGGTCCCGGTCCCGTCGGCCCAGGCCCGATTGGCCCCGGCCCCCTCGGTCCCGGGCGGTAGCCGAAAGCCCGGCGGCGCCGGGGGGCTTGGCCCCGGTGCGTAGGGGGCCTTCGCCCCAGTGCGCCGGGGACTTTCGCCCCGATGCGCCGCGGGCTTTCACCCATGACCGGGCCCGCGACCGCTAAGTTTCACTCATGACCAATGAAATGCTGGTTCTCAACCGTCGCGACCTGGAGGGCCTGAACCTCGGCTGGGGCGAGATCATCGACGTCCTCGAGGATGCCTTCGGCCAGAAGGCCCGCGGACTCGTGCAGAACCCGCCCAAGCCCAAGGTCACCTCGCGCGAAGATGCCTTCATCCACGCCATGCCTGCCTACCTCGGTGGTTCGGACCGTATCGGCCTGAAGTGGGTGGCCGGTTACGAGCAGAACAATGCCAAGGGCCTGCCCTACATCTACGGCGTGATGATCATGAACGATCCGGAGACCGGTCGGCCGATCGCCATGCTCGACGGCGGTTGGATCACCGAGATGCGCACGCCCGGGGTATCCGGAGTCACCATGCGCCATGTCCCCGGGGACCCGCAGCATCTGGCCATCGTCGGCTGCGGTCTGCAGGGACGCCGGCATCTCGAGGTGGCGCTGGAGGTGCACCCCGAGTTGAAGAAGGTCACCGTGTACGACCGCAACACTGAGCGGGCCAACGAGTTCCTCGCCGGCGCCGGTGACCGCGAGACGCGGGTGGCCGAGTCACCGACCGACGCCGTCGACGGCGCCGATCTGGTGATCACCACCATCACGGTGCCGCTGGAACCGAAGCTGGACTGCTCCAACACCGACCCGAACGCGCTGCTGTTACCGGTCGACTACGACGACGCACTGTCTCCTGAGGCCTTCAACGACGCCGTCGTCTACTGCGTCGACGATCTGGGGCAGTACGAGTCGGTGGCCGACATCCTCTACTTCTTCGGCCTTCCTAAGCCCGCCACCCACCTGGCCGCCGTCGTCTCGGGGGAGTACCCGGTGCCCACCACCGGACGCCGGGCGTTCCTCAACATGGGCATCGCGATGGACGATGTCGCGTTGAGCGCGCTGGTGCTGGACCGGGCGCTGGCCAGTGGCGCGGGACGCTACATCGAGTTCCCCTGACCTGATCGCCGATTCGAGTCCTACGGCCGGGCGCTGCAAGAATGGCCTCACCATGCGCACTCTTGCAGCGGCCGGCCTGGCGCTCACCGCGATATCCGGCAGCCTGTTCACCGGGCCCGCGGCCGCGCACGCGGACATCCAGGCCCTGAGCCCCTTCGACGTCACCAACCCCGCTGTGGGCAACCTCGAACCCGCTCTGCTGGCGGCGGTTCAGCAGGCGGCGGGCGCGGCCGCCGCCGACGGGGTGACGATGACCATCACCTCGGGGTGGCGTTCACCGGAGTTCCAGCAGCAACTGCTCGACGACGCGGTGGCCACCTACGGTTCGTTCGCCGCAGCCAGGCAGTTCGTGCAAACCCCGGAGCACTCCCACCACGTGACCGGCCGGGCGGTCGACATCGGCGATCTGGCCGCCGACTATTGGCTGATCGCGAACGGCAGCCGGTTCGGGTTGTGCCAGACCTACGCCAACGAACTGTGGCATTTCGAGTTGGCCACCGAACCGGGCGGGGTCTGCCCGCCACCCCTGCCCGACGCCTCCTGGTCCTAGCGCCCTGGTCCTAGCGCCCTGGTCCTAGCACCGAGATCGACGCCAGGGCTGCGGATTAGCCTCGATTTTTCGTGCCGGTGGGGTTGGGGGGCGCTGAACCGTGAAAGTCGCTGAGCGGTAGCGATTTTGGCCTGATGGCGTGTTTGGTCGTCCCGTGTCGCCGGGGTGGGCGGGCGTTCCTGGGGCCGGGGGTCTTTCGGGTCGGTGGGACGGGCTTGCGGCTGGTCAGGGGAAGGCTGCTCGGAGGCGTTGCCAGGCGGTGGCGATCGCGGCGGCCCAGCGCCAGGTGGCGTCGATGCGCAGGCGGAGTTGTCGGGCGCTGCGGGTGATTCGGGCGGCGACGTGCAGGACTCGGTAGCGGAAGGCGTCGATCTCGCAGCGGGCCAACTCGGGGGTGTCGGTGAAGGCGATGAGTTTGGCCCAGGCGACCAGGTCCGCGGCGGCCAGGACGATTTCGAGCCAGGCGGCGTTGGACTGGAAATCGTGGCAGGGCAGGTTGGCCAGGCCTGCAGCTTTGGCCTGGCGGATGCGGTCCTCGACGCGGGCGTGCTGGCGGTGGCGCAGTTCCAGACCGGCCAGCTGCCCGGGCACCGCCCCCGGGGCGGTGTCGGTGATGAACGCGGTCACCCTCATGCCGTCGATGTCGGTGAACCGCAGCTGCGCCCCCGGATGGGGCCTCTCTTTGCGCAGCAGCAGTCCGATCAGGGCCATTCGGCTCCGGCCGATTCGCCGGTGGTGGCGCCGGGGGCGAAAACGGCACCGCCGGAATCGGAGTCGCCGGAGTCGGATTCAGGTGGCGAGACTGACGGTCACCAACACCATCACGACGACTGAGGCTGCCGCACCGGTGAGTTAGTGGTGCCCGCTGTGCGGGTTGGGCGGGCTTTCCTGTGGGGCGGCGGTGGTGTGTGCTGGGATGTCGAGAGTGGTTGTGGCGGCAGCTGCGGGCGCCGGTGGGCGGGGTGAGTAGCTGATGCCGTTGGGTGCGGCGGCGACCGGGATGGTTGCCGACACCGACAGGCTTGTCAGGTCGATGGCGGAGACGGTGTTGTCGTAGCTGTTGGTGACCCACGCGAAGTGTCCGGTGGTGTCGATCGCGACGCCGTGTGGGCCGGATCCGGTGGGCACGGTTGACCGGGTGGTCATCGCGGCGGTGTCGATGACCGACAGGGTGCGGCCCGGCTTGTCGCGGCTGCCTTGGTCGGCGGACACGATGGTCTTCTCGTCGGGGGTCAGATACAGCTGGACGGCAGGGGTGGGCACGGCCGCGGCTTCGAGCACTTTGCGTTGGGACAGATCGACTTTCACCACTCTGGGCGGATCGGTGATCCCGGTGTAGGCGTATCGGCCGTCGGCGCTCACGGCGACCTGTACGGGGGATGTGCCCACCGGCACTGCGCCGACGGCGCGGTCGGTGGCCGGGTCGATCAGGTCCAGGGCGCCGGCCGTCATGTTCGCCACCACGATCACTGAACCTCCGGAAGCCGGCCGCATCCCGTGCGGCATCCCGCCGAGGGTGATCTCGCCGGCCGGGATCAGGCCCTGCCCCTGATACACCGACACAGTGCCGTCCCCGGCGTTGGTGACGTAGACCTTGCCGTTGGGTGCCTCGATGACGTGGGCGGGGTGGGATCCGGTCGGGGCCGTGGCGGTGACCCGGTAGCTCATCGGGTCGATGGCGACCACCATGTCGGCGCCGCTGGTTGCGTACACCACTGCGCCGTCACGAACGGCCTGAACGTTGTGGGGGGCGTTGATGCCGGTCATGGTCATGGCTATCGAGTGGGTGGCCGCGTCGATGACACTGAGGCTGTCGGCGCCTTCGTCGGCGACCCAAACCGAACCGGTCGCGGCGGCCGGTGGCGGTGCGGAGGGGGCGGCGTTTTGGCGTCCCGAACAGGCGCCCAGGCTCAAGCAGGCCACGCTCAGCGTCGCGGCGGTGAGGAATCGTGCGGTGGCCATGGCGGCCCCCTTGCCTGTGTGGTGCTTCCTAGGGTGTCAACGCTAGTGGCCGTGGTCGAAGACGACCAGGGTGTGGGCGAGTGCCCCGTCGACGAAATAGGCGCGGCAGTCGAAATGGTCCTCGATCGTGGAGCCGACTTCGCTGGGCGCGTGGGTCACGCCGGAGACGTTGAGCACGGTGATGCGCGAGGCGTCGATACCGGTGAGCGGTTCGCTGGCGTTGAGCGAGGAGAAGTCCCGGCCGTCGGTGTCGAGGGTGCTCGCCTCGGTGCGAAGCTCCGTGATGGTGGCTGCGGCGGGGGAGACCAGTCGCTGCAGCACGTCGGACTGGCATCGCTGCTGGGCCAGCTCTGCGGCGGTGGGGGCGTGTTCGCCCGGTCCTGCCGGTCGCAGCGCACCGGTGCCCACGGCGATCGCGGCGGCCCCCGCCCCGGCACCGACCAGCCCGGCGGTCCACCAGAGTCGGCGGCGCCCGCCGTGCTGATCACCGTGGTGGTTGCTCATCGGCCCCCGGGTCCGTCCGGTGTGCTCGCCGCGTTGTTGCCCGCAGGTGGCGGCGGGCTGGGGGTGGCTGTGCCGCCGGCGAGCCACTGCGGCCACGGCACGCTCCAATCCCCGTTCTGCCACAGTTCCAGCGGAGCTCCGCCGGTGTCGCGGACCTCGACGACGTCGCCGGGCTGGGAGAAATCGTAGAACCAGCGGGCATTGTCGGCGCTGAGGTTCAAACAGCCGTGGGAGACGTTGGTGTTGCCCTGCGCCCACACGGTGTCTTCGAGTTCATGCAGGTAGATACCGTCGGTGCTGATGCGGGTCGCCCAGTTGATCGTTTCCTTGTAGCCCAGCCGGGAGTTGATCGGCAGCCCGTAGGTCGAGGAGTCCATGACGACCGGGTTGGCCTTGTCCATCACGGTGTAGACGCCGGGCTGGGTCCAGAAGCTGATGGTGCGCCCGCCGATGGTTTCACTGCCGCCCATGCCCATCGAGGTGGGCATGGTGCGCACCAGCTTTCCGTTGCTGAACACGCTGACCTGCTTGGTGATGTCGTTGGCGATCGAGACGTGGGCGTCGCCGATGCGGAAGCTGACCGCGGTGTCGGCCTGCCCGTAGAGGCCGTCGCCGAGGGGAACGCCGTAGATGTTGGCTGCCACCGACACGGTGGTTCCCGGCGTGTAGTAGTGGCGGGGCCGCCAGTGCGCGGTGGCGTCGTCGAGCCACGTCCAGGCGCCCTCGACCGGCGGGTCGGTAGTGACCCGCAGGGTGCGCTGGGCGGCGGCGCGGTCGGGGACGGGTTCGTCGAACCGGGCGACCACAACGGTTCCGATGCCGTAGGTGCCGCCGTCGACCAAATTCTGGTTGCCGGTGGTGGTCAGCCGCACCGCGGCCTGATTGCCCGGGATCAGGGTGGTGAAACTCGACACCAGAGCCCGGGTCGTCTGGTCTTCACCGCGGCCGGTGGCGGTCACGGTGTAGGTGCGGCCGTACCCCAACGGCACGGTCGGTTTCCACACCGTGTTGTCCGGGGTCACCACCGCGTCGATGGGCTTGCCGGCGTCGTTGACCATCCTCACGCTCAGCAGGGTCCCGGCGGTCGCGGTGACGGTGACCGGTGCGAGCGGATCGACGTGCTGCGCATTCGGTGCAAGGCTCATCGACAGCGTGACCGGAGCCGGTGGCACCACGGCGCGGTGGGAGTCGGGGGCCGACTCGGCGTGACGGGCACACAGCAGCGGCGGGCAGCTCAACGCGCTGGGCATCGCGACCACTACGGCGAGCAGGACCGCCAGGTGCACGATCAGTAGCGCACGCCGCCGCAGATGCCTGGGTCCGGTTATCGCGGTAGTTCGGCCGGTGTGCAACTGCGCTCATCCTCCGAAGAGTAGGTACAACCCGGTCAGGGTGTAGGCGACCATCACCAGCATCATGGCGAGTTGTCCGGTCAGTTGGTGGCCCACCGGTATCACCCGCAGCGCCTGATCGTGGGCGGCGAGGACACCCACGACGTGGCCGGCCACCACGCAGGCGACCTTGATGGTCCACAGCAGCGTCGGGTTCAGCGACAGCACATAGACCACGTCGCCGGAGTCGAGCCCGAACAGCTGCCAGCCTGCGCCCAAGGGGTCGGCCAGACGGACCACCGTCTCCTGGCCGCGCTCGACCAGG
Organism: Actinomycetota bacterium; assembly: GCA_030836785.1. Taxonomy (GTDB): domain Bacteria; phylum Actinomycetota; class Actinomycetes; order Mycobacteriales; family Mycobacteriaceae; genus Mycobacterium. Next base: position 5,650 of record JAUPLT010000188.1, on the reverse strand, counting down.
TAGGACAGGTAGTGGGCGAAGATGTAGCCCACGACGATCGGAATGAGGCAGTGCGCCAGCCGGCCGGGCAACTCGCGGCGCTGCTCGCGGGTGACGCCGCCGGTCGCGCGGGCCGCGGCCGAAAACGTCACGCCCACAACGGCGACGAAGACCAGCAGGCCAACGGTCCTGATTGCGGAGCCGCCGCCGGCCTCACCGACGAGCGGTACGCCGGCGGCGTTGCGGTCGACGAAGTTGCGGAAGCCTGTGAACCCGGAGAAGCTGTCGAAGGCCGTGGAGCCGAGAAGCATCGCCATCACCGCGACGGTGCCGGGCCGCACCGGCAGGGTGGGCAGGTGATCGAGCGGGTTTCCCACCACGATGCGTCCGGTAGCGGTGTTGCGCCGCAACGGCGCCAGCCGGGACACGGTCATGCTGTACACCTCGAAGGGATCCGCGCGGGCGAACCACCGCGACCCGAACACCGCCGCGCCGGCGAACATGGCGATGGCGTAGGCGAGGATCCACAGCTTGATCGCCCCCAGTGAGCCGGGATCGGGGCTGGCCAGTTCCAGCCACACGAACGCGAACAGGCCTGCCGCCGCCGGCCAGTATCCCCAGCGTTGCGGGTATCCCCGAGGTGGATGCCCGGTCCGCTTGCCGCCCAGAAGTCCCCAGAGGGTGCGCACCGGGGAGATCACCCGCCAGACGGGCCCGAGGAGGACCGAGACGGCGACCAGACCAACCCAGAGCAGGACGTAGAACGAGCCCGGCAGGGCGTTATCGGCGTTCTGCGGTCCCCAGATTGCCGCGATGCCAACCCACACCGTGACCAGCAGCGCCGCCGCCGCGAGGATGCTGCGCACGGGGCGCGAGTCCACGGCGGTGGTCACCCAGCCCGGCAAGGCGCGCCCGGGTTTGGCCGGGTCGAACTTCGGTGTGCGCCAGGCAACCGCGACGACGGCGAAGGTCAGGATCAGTGCCCACACACCGCCGACGAGGGCATAGTTCAGGGGGATCGGCAGATCGGTGGAACCGCCCACCCCGTGGGCGAGGACGGTCTCGCCTGCCTCGCTCATCGGGGCCGGACCGTGATGGTGACGATGGTCCTGTTCAGATCGTGCAACTCCACGTCCACCTGACCGGGAACCTCGACGGTGAACTCGAAGCGCTGACCGGGACGGGCCTGTACCTCGAAGACATGTTCGGGAATCGAATGCACGTGAATGCTGTCGGATGCATCGCTGTTGACCTCGAGTGTGATCGGCTCCCCCGCAACCGCCGTTGCCTCGGCGTTGGTGGGGGTCACGGTGCCCCCGGCGATGCTCACAGGGAGGAGTGTCCCGACCTGTGGCGGGGCGCTCGGAACGCCGGCCGCGGACGTCAGCGGGGGGGCATTTTCCGACGCGGATGATTCCAGCGGGGGTGTCGCCGTCGAACCGCATCCCGAGCCGACAAGGGCGACGACGACACCGAAGACGGCGAGTGTTGACCGGCGCATCGCGTCAGTGCACCGCGGGGTCGGGGGTCAGTGCCTGGGTGTCCGACGACGGGTCGCCGCCGGCGGGCCGGCGGGAGGCCCGGTCGATCGCGAACACCCCCAGGCCCAATCCGACGACCGAGAGCCCCAGCGCGGTCCAGGCGATGACGGGCAGCAGCCCGCCGGTGGCCTGCTGCCCGATGGTCACGGTGGGGACGGGGAACTTGGGCTTGTCGCCGCCGGTGTTCTGCTCGGTCCACGCTTCACTGGTGCCGTCGGAGAAGGTCTGTGTGGTGGGCAAGGCGAAGGTGTCGGCGTCGGGCATGGGCCCTAGGTAGAGGGCGAATTCCTGGAACTGCCCTTGCGGGACGCCGCCACCGGGGGCCGCTGTCCAGGTCACTGTGCTGACCACCTCGTTGACCGGGGTTCCGTCGTCCTTGCGCAGCGGCGGGTCGATCTTGCGCTTCTGGATGTCCAGCGTCCAGCCCGCGACCGGTTCGGCCCGCACCGTCCGCAGCGGTGTCTCCTCGGGGATGCGGACTTCGACCTTGGTGGTGGGCGGCTTACCTGCCTCGGTGGGAACCCCCAGGGTGACCACGCCGAATCCGCCCGGGCCGGTGCCATCGAGGGTGGCGTCGACGTGGGCGGCCGCCGACGGGCTGAAAATCAGGGCCACGGCCGCGCTGACCAATAGGACTCCGGCTGTGCGCCGCAAGGGTGTGAACATCGGTACCTCCGTTGTGTTGGGTGTTGGGTGTTGGGTGTGGTGCGCGGACGCTCGGCGTGCCGAGCGACTCGTTTCGGAAATTGAGAGGGTTATCCGTGGCCGATGGATGGGCAGTCCATCGGCATGTCGCTGTTGGGTGGCGGTAGCTGGTTCAGGCCGCCCACCTGCCCCGGTCGGGTCAGGGGGTTGTCGGCGCCAGGGTCTGTCTGAACGGCGGGCGGATGAGCCATGACGCTGCATCTGGTTGTGGAGTCGTCCTCGATGAAGGGTGCACTGCCCAGCAATGACAGGGCGATTGCGGGGGCGGCGGCGATGACCGCGACAGCGCGGGTTTTGCGCCGTAGCTGTTGCAGGGCCGTGGTGAGCTTTCCGGCGGTGCGGTGCGGGGGTGTGAACATGAGTTCCTCCAGTCGGTGTCGTGCGGGTTTCTGCTCGTCGGGACCCCGTTTCCGTGCGGGGCTGTTTGTCATGGGTTCGCCGTTGCCAGGTGGGCTTCCCGGAGGTGGCCGTTGCGGGCGAGGGTGTGCAGTGCGGCGGTGCAGAGCAGTCCGATGCCGGTCAGCGCCGTCCACACGAGTACTCCCAGGCTGTGCTGGCTGGCGGCTTGCATCAGCGCCCCGGTGGCGACGTTGCCGGCCAGGATGCCGACGCCGACGATGGTGCTGTAGAAGCCGTAATGGGTGCCGACCAGTCGGCCGCCGGACAGGCCCACCACGGTGTCCATTTCGAAGGGGAACACCGCGGCCGAACCGATCGCCAGCACGGCGGTGCTCAGCAGCAGCGCCGCGATCCCAGCAGGTGTCCCGAACCGGGTGTCGGGCAACAGGATCAGCGGGGTGAAGGACAGTGCCACCACGGTCATGCCGATGACCAGGGAGCGGCTGGTTCCCCAGCGCGAGGAGAACCAGCGGGTGACCCGCAGTTGTGCGGCCACAGCCACCACGCCGGACACCACGAACAGCGCGGCGATCAGCAGCGCCTGGTGCTGGGGTGCAAGGTCCGCGGCGTGCAAAGGCAGGGCCAGATAGACCTGGAAGGACAGCACGTAGGAGCCGGTCATCGCCGCGGCGAACAGCAGGAAGGAGCGGTTGGCCAGCACGGCGCGCCAGTCCTGCCAGATCGAGGTCTGGTCCTCGACCGGGTCGGGGTCGCGGCGGGGCAGCGCGAAGAGCTGGGCGATGGTCAGCAGCGCGAACACCGCGGCCGCCGCGGCGGCGGTCGCCCGGAAGTCCACGGCCATGAACGCCAGGCCGACCAGCGGCCCGGCCAGGATGCCGGCCTGGTAGAAGACGTTGAACACTGCGAACGCCTCCACGCGGCGCTCCCCGGAATCGGCGGCCAGGTAGGCGCGCACCGCCGGGTTGAACAGCGCCCCGGCGAAACCCGTTGCAGCCGAGGCGATCAGCACCATGGGTAGTGATTGGGCGAACACCAGCAGCCCGAAGCCCGCGGTGCGCAGCAGGCAGCCCGCCACGATGAGCGGTTTGCAGCCCAGCCGGTCGGCCAGGGTGCCGCCGACGATGAACATGCCCTGCTGGGAGAAGTTGCGCACCCCCAGCACCAGGCCGACCGCCCACGCCGCCAACCCCAGCGGCCCGGCCAGATAGCCGGCCAGGTAGGGCATCAGCATGTAGAAGCCGAGGTTGATGCCGAACTGGTTGATCATCAGCAACCGGCTCGGCCAGCCGAAACTGCGCCACGAAGCGACCACGCCCATCAGCGCACCGCCCGGGTCGGGTCGACCACCGTGGCGCAGCGGGTCCAGGAAGTGATGACCGTTTCGGTGGGATCGGCAACCGTCAGCGGCTCCGACGGCGGCGGCTGCTGATCCAGCAGTCCATGCTCGCGGCAGTAGTCGTCGTTGAAGACGGTGTCGAAATAGCGCTGCGGACCGTCGGGGAATATCGCGGCGATGGTGGTCCCGGCCGGGTAGGTTCGCGCCGCCCATCCGGCCACCAGGCCGACCGCGCCCACACTCCACCCGCCGGTCGCATACTGAGCCGCCGCGAGTTCCCGCGATGCCCACACCGCCTCGCCGGGGGCGACCCAGTGGACCTCGGTGAATGCCTCGTAGTCCACATTCTGGGGATAGATGCTCGATCCCAGCCCGCGCATCAACCGCGGCCCGGCCGGCTGCCCGAAAATCGTGGACCGGACCGTGTCCACCCCGATCAACTCCATGCCGGGGTTGGACTCCCGCAGCACCCGCGCCACCCCCGCCGAGTGCCCTCCGGTGCCCACCGAGCACACCAGAACGTCGACGCGGCCCAGTTGGGCCTGCAGTTCCAGGGCGAGTCCGCGGTAGGCGTCGACGTTGTCGGGGTTGTTGTACTGGTCGGGATGCCAGGCGACGGGGTCCTCGGCAAGCAACTGTGCGACCCGATCGCATCGGGCCTGCTGCCATCCGCCGTCGGGGTGTGGCTCGCTGACCTGGTCGACCACGACGCCGTAGGCCGACAGCATCCGGGCCACGATCGGCTCCAGCCCGGTGTCGGTGACCACGGTGACCGGGTGCCCGTACACCTTGGCGGCCAGGGCCAGGCCCAAACCCAGTGTGCCGCTGCTGGACTCGATGATCCGTGACCCGGGGGCAAGGTCTCCGCGGGCGCGGGCCCGCTCCACCATGTGCAGCGCGGGGCGGTCCTTGATCCCGCCCGGATTGAAGCCTTCGAGTTTGGCCCAGAATCCTCGATCGCCACCGGTGAACGGGGTGGTGATATGCAGAATCGGGGTGTTGCCCACCGTGGCGGCAATCGTTGCGGCGGGGTCCTGGCCATGCAGCAGCCGCGGATGGGTGCGGCGCCGGTGCGGGGGGTCGAAAGGAAGAACAGAGGTCATCGGGGGATCGCTTCCATGCGAGGCCGCGATCGACAAGCGCGGCCGCTGAAGTGGACAACAGTCACCGACCGACCAACCCGCGCCGGGTGGCGGGGTCGAGCGGTCTGCGCTATCCGATCAGCGACGCGAGATGCACAGCCGGGCCAGGATGTCTCGGCCCGAAGAAATCACGATCGGCCCGCGCGGGGGATCCCGCCCGACCAGGGGAGTGTGCCGGGGCACGAATCCCCACAGCAGTGCTGCGGCGAAGAGCAGGCCCACGGCGAGCAGCGCGGCGCGCGACCGGGAGGCCACGACGTCACCGACGGCATCGGGGGCAGCGTCGGTGGCGACGCCAATGTGGGCGTGGTCGGTGAAGGCAAGCTGATCGTGGTGGCCGTCAGCGGTCACATGGTGGTCGTCCTGCGGGGCAGCCGGGGAGGCCGCGGTGGCCGGTGCCGCGCTGAAGAGCGCCACGAATACCAGTCCGATCGCCGCCCAGAACCGGGCGCTGCGCAGTGTCCGTCGGATGGCCATGATGATGCCGACGGTAGCAGCGTGCGTGCCCGATCCGGCCGTCCCGAACTGCGCTTCGAGCAATCTTCGTTGAATCTTTATCAAACCCCTACCGCCCCTGCAGCGAGCGG
>JAUPLT010000187.1 GCA_030836785.1 Actinomycetota bacterium | reverse complement strand
TCGTCTTCCTCGACCCCACGGGCACGGCGGTCATCGACCACCACGACCAGGGCACGTCCGGCAGAACCAGGTGGCTGTTCCATGGGTATCACCGTATATCCGGGTGCCGACGTCCGTGCGGCGCCACCACCGTCGACGGCGGAGTCGTCACCGATCACCCGGATCACTGGTCGGCCTTGCCCAACGTCACCTGCACGGTCTTGCTGGCACCGGCCGGGTCGAGGTAGGTCAGCGTGAGGGTGTCGCCGGGCGCCCGCGAACGCACCGCCGCGACCAGAGCGTTGGCGCTGCCGATCACCCGTTCGTCGACCTTGGTCACCACGACGCCACTGGGCAGACCGGCGTTGGCGGCCGCTCCGCCCTTCACCACCTCGACGATCTTCGCGCCATGCGCGGTCACGTCATTGCTGACCTGCACCCCCAGCGACGCGTGCGCGGCGCTGCCGGTGTTGATCAGCTCATCGGCGATGCGCTTGGCCTGGTCGACCGGGATCGCGAAACCCAGGCCGATCGAACCGCTGCTGGACTCCGCGGAGTCACCGCCGAGCGTGGCGATGGCGGAGTTCACCCCCACCAGTTCACCCTTCATGTTCACCAGTGCGCCGCCCGAGTTGCCCGGGTTGATCGCCGCATCGGTCTGGATCGCGTCGAGGACCGTGTTCTGGTTGCCTGCGTCGCCGCCGGCCGAGACCGGGCGGTTGAGCGCACTGACGATGCCGGTGGTCACCGTGCCCTCCAACCCGAGCGGGGAGCCGATCGCGACGACGTCCTGTCCGACCCGCAGATCGGCCGAGGACCCCAGAGTGATCGGGGTCAGCCCGGACACCCCCTCGGCGCGGACCACTGCGATATCGCTGGCCGGGTCGGTGCCCACGACGGTGAACTGCGCGGTCCGGCCGTCGGAGAAGGTGACGAGTGTCGCCGGACCGCCGCCGGGCCCGGGCAGTCCGCCCGGACCGCCCTGCCCACCCGGTCCGCCCTGGCCACCTTGCCCGCCCTGGCCGCCCGGCCCGCCAGGCAAACCGGGTGCGCCGGGCAAGCCTGGCGCGCCGGGCAGACCGGGCAGCCCGGGTGCCCCCTGCGAACCCGGCTTGAAGCCCTTCGCCGCGGAGACGACGTGGTTGTTGGTCAGGATCAGGCCGTCCTCGGTCAGAACGATCCCCGAACCCTCCTCGGACTGCCGCCCCATCTTGGTCTCGAGCTTGACCACGCTGGGAACCACCTTGGCCGCAACCTCCTCGACGGAGCCGACCGGGACGTTGGCGGTCGGAGCGGCCGGCCGGGAGGGCTTCCCGTTCGGCGCCGCGGTCGTCATCGTCGTCACGGTGGTGGGGTTCGGTTTCACGATGGTCGCCACCACTCCGCCCATACCGGCGGACACCGCGGCGATGGCCAGCGCCCCCACCGTCAGGGCGGCCGCGCGCGAACGCTTCCGCGGCTCCTTCGGCCCGGGCCCGGCCGGCCGGGGCGGGTACGCACCGTAGCCGGGCTGGTACTGCTGCTGAGGGTTCTGCTGCGCGGCCTGCTGCGTGGTGGCGTAACGCCAGTCGTACGGCTGCTGGTAGCCGGCCTGGGTATAGCCCTGCGTCGCGTGCGGATTCGGCCCATCCCGGCCGGGTTGCTGCGACGCGGAATACCGCGGGTCGTCTGTCATGGTCGCTGTGTGCTCTTTCTGGTCACGCGGCGCGCAATCGCGCCGTCCTGGGTCTCAGCTTGCCGGGTACTACTGAGAATCGACTGAGACAACACTCGCCGCGGTGGACAAATTTCGCCGCGGCCCGTCGTCCTCGGCGTTTGCCAGGTCACTTTCGCTGACGGCGGACGACGTCGAGTAGCCCGTCGGCACCGGACGGCCGGGCAGCAGCACGAAGAACGAGGTCCCAGGCGGGTCCCCGCCGGGCAGCGTCTCCCCGATCCGGATCATTCCGCCGTGCTTGACCACGACCTGTTTGACGATTGCCAGTCCGAGCCCCGAACCGGGCATCGCCCGCGCCGACGTCGACCGGTAGAACCGCTCGAATACCAGCCCACGCTCCTCCGGCGAGATCCCGGGCCCCTCGTCGGACACCACTAGTTCGGCGTGCGCCGAGTCGACCTGCCGAAGCCGCAGGCCGACGGTGCCACTCGACGGACTCCACTTGGCCGCATTGTCCAGCAGATTCAGCACGGCCCGGGACAGCCCCGCCGCGTCGCCGTGCACCTGCCAGCCGACGATGTCGACCTGGAACTGAATATCGTTGCGGCGGCGGCGCACACGCTCGAGGCTGCGGTCGATGACCTCGCTCATGTCGATGTCCTCCAGCGACGTCCCGTGCGCGTTGTCCTCGCGGGTGAGGTCGACGAGGTCGCCCACCAGCGTGGACAGTTCCTCGATCTGGCCGATGACGTCGGAACGCAGTTCGGCCAGTTCGCTCTCCGGGATGGCCGGGGCGCCGGGGCTGCTGGAGGCCATCAGCAGTTCGACGTTGGTCCGCAACGAGGTCAGCGGTGTCTTGAGTTCGTGGCCGGCGTCGGCCACCAGCCGGGCCTGGCGCTCCCGCGACTCGGCCAGCGCCCGCAACATGGCGTTGAAGGCCTCGGTCAGCCGGGCGAGTTCGTCGCTGCCGAATACCGGGATGGGCCGCAGGTCATCGGTTCGGGCCACCCGTTCGGCGGCCTCGGTGAGCCGGCCGACCGGCCGCAGCCCGGTGCGGGCGACCGTCCCGCCCGCGACGGCCGCGATCACCACCCCGATACCGCCCACCGCCAGCAGCACCCATTTGAGCTTGGTCATCACCTCGTTGGTGGGCTGCAGGCTCTTGGAGATCAGCAGGGAGCTACCCGTGGGCAGGTGGATCGCCAGCACCCGCTGGTCCCCGACGGTGCGCCGGGACATGAACAGCTCACCGCGGATGACGGCCTTCTCGGGCGTTCCGACCGGCAGCGACTGCCCCTGCTGATTCGCGGTGTAGATGGACCGGCCGGGATTCACCAGCATGGCGTTGACGTCGGAATACGCGGTGCCCTCGATGGCCTTGGCCGGGTCGGCTGCCAGCGAACCGCTGGCGATCAGCAGCTGGGCGCGGCTCTGCAACTGGTTGTCGATGTCGGTGTAGAGCGCGGCGGAGACCACCGCGTAGACGGCGACGGCCATCAGCACCACCACCATCGCGACCATCGACATGGCCAGCAGCATCACCCGCCACCGCAGCGACAGCGATGTGGCGGCTCGCTCCGGCACCCGCATCGCGCGCGCGCGTCGCTGCTTCCACCGTGACATCAGGGCGGCGTTTCACGCAGCACATAACCCACCCCGCGCACGGTGTGGATCAGCCGCGTTTCTCCTTCAGCTTCGGTCTTGCGACGCAGGTAGCCGACGTACACCTCAAGTGCGTTACCCGAGGTCGGAAAATCGAAACCCCAGACCTCTTCGAGGATCCGGCTGCGGGTGAGCACCCGGCGGGGATTCGCCATCAGCATCTCCAGCAGCGCGAACTCGGTGCGGGTCAGGCTGATGGAACGCTTGCCGCGGTGCACCTCGCGGGTCGCCGGATCGAGCGTGAGGTCGCCGAAGCTCATCATGGCGCTCTCGGCGGAGTCCTCCGGTCCGGTGCGGCGCAGCAGCGCCCGCAACCGGGCCAGCAGTTCCTCCAGCGCGAACGGCTTGGGCAGGTAGTCGTCGGCTCCGGCGTCCAGTCCGGAGACCCGCTCGGAGACGGAGTCGCGTGCGGTCAACACCAGGATCGGCAGATCATCCCCGGTGCTGCGCAGCTGCCGACACACCTCGAGGCCGTCCAGGCGGGGCATCATCACGTCGAGCACGACGGCGTCGGGCCGGTCGTTGGCGATCGCGTCGAGCGCCTCGACACCGTCCTCGGCGAGATTCACCGAGTAGCCGTTGAAGGACAGGGAACGCCGCAGCGACTCACGCACGGCACGGTCGTCGTCGACCACAAGGATTCGCACGGGGTCAGTCTCGACTACTCGAATAAGAAACTGCTGAAGAACGCGCCGACCGGTACCGCAATCCTGCGGCGACGTTGCTGGTTCAGCGCTTGTCGAGGTCGATCAGGCCCAGGCGGGCGGCCTTGAGCAGACGGCGCGGCACCTTGTGCTGACGACCGCCGACCGAGACCGTGACCAGTCCGGTGGCCTCCGCCTTCCACTGCGAACGCCGACTACGGGTGTTCGAGCGCGACATCCGGCGTTTGGGCACAGCCATGGCTCAAAGCTCCTCGTGATTGCTGCCGCGCACAACCGTCCGGCGCAGGCAAGTTGTTAGAGAGAATAGCCGCCGGCACCGCCCTTCTCCAATCCGGTGCCGTCCAGCAGGTAACCTACCGGTTGGTTGGTCGGGTTGAGGGAGTGCGGATGACGGCGGATCTACCCACGGCGCGGATCGGGAACTGCTCCGGGTTCTACGGCGATCGCGTCGCCGCGATGCGGGAGATGCTCACCGGCGGCGACCTGGACTACCTGACCGGCGACTACCTGGCCGAGTTGACCATGCTGATCCTGGGCCGCGACCGGATGAAGAACCCCGACCGGGGCTACGCCAAGACCTTTCTGGTGCAACTCGAGGAGTGCCTGGGACTGGCCCGCGACAAAGGTGTCCGGATCGTGGTCAACGCCGGCGGACTCAACCCCGCCGGCCTGGCCCAGGCGGTGCGGGCGCTGGCCGACAGGCTCGGGGTACCCACCCGGGTGGCCCACGTCGAGGGTGACGACCTGCTGCCGCGCGCCGCAGAACTCGGCTTCCCCGGCGTGCTGACCGCGAACGCCTACCTCGGCGCCTGGGGCATCGTCGACTGTCTGAACGCCGGGGCCGACATCGTGGTGACCGGGCGGGTCACCGACGCCTCGGTGATCGTCGGCCCGGCGGCCGCGCACTTCGGCTGGGACCGCGGGGACTACGACCGGTTGGCCGGGGCGGTGGCGGCCGGCCACGTGATCGAATGCGGCACCCAGACCACCGGTGGTAACTACGCCTTCTTCACCGAGATCGCCGATCTGTCCCATCCCGGATTCCCGATCGCCGAGGTGTACGCCGACGGATCCTCGGTGATCACCAAGCACCCGGGCACCGGCGGGCAGGTCAGCGTCGGCACCGTCACCGCGCAACTGCTCTACGAGATCACCGGCGCCCGCTACGCCAACCCCGACGTCACCGCCCGGTTCGATGCGATCGACCTCGCCGACGACGGACCGGACCGGGTCCGGATCTCCGGTGTCCGCGGCGAACCGCCACCGCCGACGCTGAAGGTGTCGCTGAACAGCATCGGCGGCTACCGCAACTCGGCGACGTTCGTACTCACCGGTCTGGACATCGATGCCAAGGCCGCCCTGGTGCGAAGCCAGTTGACCGCCGGGTTGTCGGCTGGGCCGACGGCGGAACCGGCCGCTGAACCGGCCGCTGAACCGGCCGAGGTGCAGTGGACGCTGGCCCGGACCGACCACCCCGACGCCGACACCGAGCAGACCGCCAGCGCACTGCTGACCTGCACCGTGCGCGACCCCGACCCGAACAAGGTCGGACGCCGGTTCTCCTCGGCCGCAGTCGAACTCGCGCTGGCCAGCTACCCGGGCTTCCACACCACCGCGCCACCGTCGGACGCGGCGGTGTACGGGGTCTTCACCGCCGGGTACGTCCCGGCCGGCGAGGTGCCGCACACCGCGGTGCACGACGACGGCACCCGGGTGTCGATACCGCCGGCCGCCGAGACCCTCGCGCTCGCCCCGGCCGACGACCCGGCGCCGCCCGCGCCATTGCCCGCCGGGCCGACCCGCCGACTGCCGCTGGGCACTGTCGCCGGAGCCCGCAGCGGCGACAAGGGCGGCGGCGCCAACATCGGTCTCTGGGTGCGCACCGAGGATCAGTGGCGGTGGCTGGCCCACACCCTGACCGTCGAGACGGTGCGCGAACTGCTGCCCGAAGCCAGCGGCCTCCCCATCACCCGACACCTGTTCCCACGACTGCGGGCGGTGAACTTCGTCATCGACGGAATCCTCGGCCGGGGGGTGGCCTACCAGGCCCGGTTCGACCCGCAGGCGAAAGGGCTGGGCGAATGGCTGCGCAGCCGGCACGTCGACATTCCCGTCAGCATCCTCGAGGAGCCCAACACATGAGTATCTGGACCACACCGGAGCGCCAGCAGCTACGAAAGACCGTGCGCGCCTTCGCCGAACGCGAGATCCTGCCGCACGTCGACGAGTGGGAGCGGATCGGGGAACTGCCCCGCGAGCTGAGCCGCAAGGCCGCCGAGACCGGCCTGCTCGGGGTCGGCTTCCCCGAGGAGGTCGGTGGTGAGGGCGGCGACGCCGCCGATACCGCGATCATCTGCGAGGAACTGCATCAGTCCGGGGTTCCCGGCGGGGTCTTCGCCTCGCTGTTCACCTGCGGTATCGCCGTCCCACATATGGCCGCCTCCAGCGACCCACGACTCATCGAGACGTTCGTCAAACCCACCCTGCGCGGCGAGTTGATCGGGTCGCTGGCCATCACCGAACCCGGCGGCGGTTCCGATGTCGGCCACCTGCGCACCACCGCCTTGCGCGATGGAGACCACTACGTGGTCAACGGTTCCAAGACCTACATCACCTCCGCGGTGCGCGGTGACTACGTCGTCACCGCGGTACGTACCGGCGGAGCGGGCGCGGCCGGGGTGTCACTGCTGGTGGTCGAGAAGGGCACGCCGGGCTTCGAGGTGAGCCGCAAACTGGACAAAATGGGCTGGCGCTCCTCGGACACCGCCGAGTTGTCCTTCACCGACGCCCGGGTGCCGGCACACAACCTGGTGGGCGCGGAGAACAGTGGCTTCTTCCAGATCGCCCAGGCTTTCGTCTCCGAACGCATCGGCCTTGCCGTCCAGGCGTATTCCAGCGCCCAGCGCTGCCTGGACCTCACCGCCGCATGGTGCCGGGACCGCGAGACCTTCGGCCGCCCGCTGATCTCCCGGCAGGCCGTGCAGAACACCCTGGCAGAGATGGCGCGCCGCATCGATGTGGCGCGGGTGTACTCCCGCACCGTGGTCGAACGCTATGTAGCCGGGGACACGAACCTGATCACCGAGGTGTGCTTCGCCAAGAACACCGCGGTGGAAGCCGGCGAGTGGGTGGTCAACCAGGCCGTTCAGTTGTTCGGCGGCATGGGCTACATGACCGAGTGCGAGGTCGAACGGCAGTACCGCGACATGCGGATCCTCGGCATCGGCGGCGGCACCTCGGAGATCATGACCGGACTGGCCGCGAAAACCCTCGGTTACACGGCGTGACGGCCCTGCGCACGGCCGTCGACCCGTCCTCTCCCAGCTACCGGGAGGCCGCCGAGGTGATGTCGGTCAAACTCGCCGAACTCGACACCGAACTCGCCAGGGCGCTCGCCGGCGGTGGGCCGAAATATGTTGAGCGACATCATGCCCGGGGCAAGATGACCGCCCGGGAGCGCATCGAACTGCTCGTCGACGAGGACTCCCCGTTCCTCGAACTATGCCCGCTGGCCGCCTACGGCAGCACCTTCCAGGTGGGCGCCAGTGTGGTGGTGGGGATCGGTGTCGTCGAAGGCGTCGAGTGCATGCTGGTCGCGCACGACCCCACCGTCAAGGGCGGCACCTCCAACCCGTGGACGCTGAAGAAAGTCCTGCGGGCCAACCAGATCGCGCTGGAGAACCGGCTGCCGGTGATCTCGCTGGTGGAGTCCGGTGGGGCCGACTTGCCCACCCAGAAGGAGATCTTCATCCCGGGCGGTCAGATGTTCCGGGACCTCACCCGACTCTCCGCCGCCGGCATCCCGACCATCGCGCTGGTGTTCGGCAACTCCACCGCCGGCGGGGCGTACATCCCGGGCATGAGCGACTACGTGGTGATGATCAAGGAGCGCTCGAAGGTGTTCCTGGCCGGGCCGCCGCTGGTCAAGATGGCCACCGGTGAGGAGTCCGACGACGAATCCCTCGGCGGCGCCGAGATGCACGCCAGGACATCGGGCCTGGCCGACTACTTCGCGGTGGACGAGGCCGACGCCATCCGGTTGGGCCGGCGGATCGTGGCCCGGCTCAACTGGGTCAAGAAAGGGCCGACCCCGCGCCCGGCGGCGGCACCGTTGGCCGATCCGGAGGAACTGATCGGCATCGTCCCCGCCGACCTGCGCATCCCGTTCGACCCGCGGGAGGTGATCGCGCGGGTGGTCGACGGTTCCGACTTCGACGAGTTCAAACCGCTCTACGGGGCATCGCTGGTCACCGGTTGGGCCGCCGTGCACGGCTATCCGGTCGGGATCCTGGCCAACGCCCGCGGGGTGCTGTTCAGCGCGGAGGCGCAGAAGGCGACCCAGTTCATCCAACTGGCCAACCAGTCGAACACCCCACTGTTGTTCCTGCACAACACCACCGGCTACATGGTGGGCCGCGCCTACGAGGAAGGCGGGATGATCAAGCACGGCTCGATGATGATCAACGCCGTCTCGAACTCCACCGTGCCGCATATCTCGCTGCTGATCGGCGCCTCCTACGGCGCGGGCCACTACGGCATGTGCGGCCGGGCCTACGACCCCCGCTTCCTGTTCGCCTGGCCCAGCGCAAAATCCGCGGTGATGGGCGGGGCGCAGTTGGCCGGGGTGCTGTCGATCGTCAACCGGGCGGCCACCGAGGCCCGCGGCGGAACGGTCGACGAGTCCGCCGACGCCGCCCTGCGGGCGGCCGTCGAAGCCCAGATCGAAGCCGAGTCGCTACCGCTGTTCCTGTCCGGCCGGCTTTACGACGACGGCGTGATCGACCCCCGTGACACCCGCACCGTACTGGGAATGTGCTTGTCCGCCATCGCCAATGGCCCGATTGAGGGGACGTCGAAGTTCGGCGTCTTCCGGATGTGAACGAGGGGCTGACACGGTGATAACCCGAGTACTGGTCGCCAACCGCGGCGAGATCGCCCGCCGAGTGTTCGCCACCTGCCGACGTCTCGGCGTCGGCACCGTCGCCGTCTTCACCGACCCCGACGCCAGGTCCCCGCATGTCGCGGAGTCCGACGCCCGGGTCCGCGTCGACAGCTACCTCTCCATCCCGGAACTGATCCAGGCGGCGCGATCGGCCGGTGCCGACGCGATCCACCCCGGGTACGGATTCCTCTCGGAGAACGCCTCTTTCGCGGCCGCGGTGATCGACGAGGGGCTGATCTGGATCGGTCCGCCGGTGGCCGCCGTCACCGCGATGGGATCGAAGATCGAGGCCAAGAAGATGATGGCCGCCGCCGGAGTGCCGGTGCTCGCCGATCTGGACCCGGACACCATCACCGCCGGGCAACTGCCGGTTCTGGTCAAGGCGTCGGCCGGGGGCGGCGGGCGCGGGATGCGGGTGATCGACGATCTCGGCGCACTGCCGGAGGCGGTGCGTGCCGCCCGGCGCGAGGCCGCGTCGGCGTTCGGCGACGGCGCGGTGTTCTGCGAGCGTTATCTGCCGCGCGGGCACCACATCGAGGTGCAGATCATGGCCGACGCGCACGGCACCGTGTGGGCGGTCGGCGAACGGGAGTGCTCGATTCAGCGCCGGCATCAGAAGGTCATCGAGGAGGCACCCTCCCCTCTGGTGGACCGGATTCCCGGTATGCGGGACCGGTTGTTCACCGCGGCCCGACAGGCGGCCGCAGCGATCGGCTACACCGGCGCCGGGACGGTCGAGTTCCTCGCCGACGATGACGGGGAGTTCTTCTTCCTGGAGATGTACACCCGTCTACAGGTGGAGCACCCGGTCACCGAACTGACCACCGGCACCGACCTGGTCGAGTGCCAACTGGCGGTCGCCGACGGTGCGGCGCTCGCCGCCGACCCACCGGTCGCCGCGGGCCATTCCATCGAGGCCCGACTGTACGCGGAGGACCCGTCCCGGGGCTGGCAGCCTCAGGCCGGCACCGTGCACCACATCGAGGTGCCCGGCGTGGCAACACAGTTCGGGCTGCTGCGGGAGTCCGGTCTCCGGCTGGACTCCGGCATCGTCGATGGTTCGGTGGTGTCGGTGCACTACGACCCGATGCTGGCCAAGGTCATCTCGTATGCCCCGACCCGGCGGCGCGCCGCCGCCCTGCTGGCCGACGCGCTGGCCCGCACCCGCCTGCATGGCCTTCGCACCAACCGCGACCTGCTGGTCAACGTGCTGCGCCATCCTGCGTTCCTGGCCGGGCACACCGACACCGCGTTCTTCGACAGCCACGGCCTGGACACGCTGGCCGCGCCCCTGGCCGGGCCGCGCGCGGTGCGACTGTCGGCGATCGCCGCCGCGTTGGCCACCGCCGCCCAGCACCGGGCCGGTGCCCGGGTGCTGGCCGGCCTGCCCAGCGGTTGGCGCAATCTGCCGGCGGGCAACCAGGACAAGGCTTTCGCGGATGCCGACGGCACCGAGCACCGGGTGGCCTACCGGTTCTCCCGAGGCGAACTGCTGCTGCCCGACGATCCCGGTGTGACCCTGCTGGCGGCCGGCCCGGCCGAGGTGGTGCTCGCCGACTCCGGCGTCGCCGTCGCGTTCCGGGTGGCCCGGTACGGCGAGCGGGTGGGCGGCGAACGGGTGGGCGGCGAACGGGTCGAAGTCGATTCGCCGCTGGGCTCCATCGCGTTCCGGACGGTACCGCGCTTCCCGGAACCCGGATCGGTCGCCCAGCAGGGCTCCCTGCTGGCCCCGATGCCGGGTTCGGTGATCCGCCTCGGCGCCGGCCTCGGCGATCAGGTCAGCGCCGGTCAGCCACTGGTGTGGCTGGAGGCGATGAAGATGGAGCACACCATCGTCGCACCGGCCGACGGTGTCATCGCCGAACTCAACGTCACCGTCGGGCAACAGGTCGAGGTGGGCGCGGTGCTGGCCCGGGTAGAAGCCCCAGACGCGTCCCCAGCCGCGACCCCAGCCGTGACCGGAGAAGCATCCGCAGAAGGAGAAAAGCAGTGACCGACACCAGTTTCATCGAGAGCCCCGAACGGCAGGCGCTGCGCAAGTCCGTTATGGCACTCGCCGCGAACTACGGTTCGGAGTACTTCCTCGACAAGGCGCGCTCCGGTGGTCACACCGACGAATTGTGGCGGGAGGCAGGCAATCTCGGGTTCATCGGGGTCAACCTGCCGGAGGAGTACGGCGGTGGCGGCGCCGGCATGTACGAGCTGTCACTGGTGATGGAGGAAATGGCCGCGGGCGGTTGCCCACTGCTGATGATGGTGGTCTCCCCCGCCATCAACGGCACCATCATCGCCAAGTACGGCACCCCGGAGCAGAAGCAGCGCTGGGTGCCCGGGATCGCCGACGGGTCGATCACCATGGCGTTCGCGATCACCGAACCCGACGCCGGGTCCAACTCGCACCGGATCACCACCACCGCCCGCCGCGACGGCGGCGACTGGATCCTGTCCGGGCAGAAAGTCTGGATCTCCGGGGTGGACCAGGCCCAGGCCATCCTGGTCGTCGCGCGGACCGAGGAGTTGAAGACGGGCAATCTGCGTCCCGCGCTGTTCATCGTTCCCACCGACGCCCCCGGGTTGTCGTTCACCAGAATCCCGATGGAACTGGTGATGCCCGAGAGCCAGTTCCAGGTGTTCTTCGACGAGGTCCGTCTGCCCGCGGACGCCCTGGTCGGCCAGGAGGACGGCGCGATCGCGCAACTGTTCGCCGGGCTGAACCCCGAGCGCATCATGGGCGCGGCCAGCGCGGTCGGGATGGGCCGGTTGGCGCTGACCAAGGCCACCGAGTATGTCAAGACCCGGCAGGTGTGGAAGACACCGATCGGCGCCCACCAGGGCATCGCCCACCCGTTGGCGCAGAACCACATCGAACTCGAGTTGGCGAAGCTGATGATGCAGAAGGCGGCCACCCTCTACGACGCCGGCGATGACATGGGTGCGGCGGAGTCCGCCAACATGGCCAAGTACGCCGCGGGTGAGGCGTCCACCCGGGCCGTCGACCAGGCCGTGCAGTCGCACGGCGGCAACGGCCTCAGCCAGGAGTACGGGGTGGCGGCCATGCTGACCGCGTCCCGGCTGTCCCGGATCGCGCCGGTCAGCCGGGAGATGGTGCTCAACTTCATCGCCCAGACCTCCCTCGGCCTGCCCCGGTCGTACTGAGATGCTGGTCAGCTATACCGTCGACGGCGCGGCCGCCCGCCTGACACTGGACTCCCCGCACAACCGCAACGCGCTGTCCTCGGCACTGGTGACCCAGTTGCGCGACGGCCTGCGCCGGGCGGAAGCCGACCCGGCGGTGCGGGCGGTGGTGCTGGGCCACACCGGTAACACCTTCTGCGCCGGAGCGGACCTGACCGAACCGTCGGGAACCTCCACCGGGGACCCGTTCGACGCCGCGGCCGCGCGGGCCGTCGAGTTGACGGCGGTGCTGAGGGCCATCGTGGAGTGCCGGGTCCCGGTCATCGCTGCCCTGGACGGGCACGTCCGCGCCGGCGGACTCGGACTTGTCGGCGCCTGCGATATCGCCGTCGCCGGCCCGCGCAGCACCTTCGCACTGACCGAGGCCCGCATCGGCGTGGCCCCAGCGATCATCTCGCTGACCCTGCTGCCCAAACTGGCCCCGCGCGCGGCCGCCCGCTACTTCGTCACCGGCGAGACCTTCAAGGCCGACCGCGCCGCTGAGATCGGGCTGGTCACGATGGCGGTCGAGGACGTCAGCAGCGCCGTGGACGATCTGGTCGCGGACCTGGGCAAGGCCTCACCCCAGGGGTTGGCCGCCTCCAAGGCTCTGACCACCGCCGCGGTACTGGCCGGGTTCGACCAGGATGCACAGCGGCTCGCCGAGGAGTCCGCCCGGCTGTTCGTCTCCGATGAGGCGCGCGAGGGCATGCTGGCGTTCCTGGAAAAGCGCCCGCCCCGGTGGGCGGGTCCCGAGGTGTGACGGTTCGGGGGTGTGACGGTTC
>JAUPLT010000186.1 GCA_030836785.1 Actinomycetota bacterium | reverse complement strand
GGCGACGGCGTACACGTCGGCGGCATGCTCGACGAAATGGCAACGACCACCGTGCGATTCGATCAGCGCGATCTTCGCACGGCTGGTCGAGGAGGCCATCACGGCGACGAACGGCAGACCCAATAGCGCCGCGAAGTACGCCTCTGACACCGCGGTCGACCCCGACGACGCCTCCACGATCGTGGTGGTCTCGGTGATCCAGCCGTTGCACAGTCCGAACAGAAACAACGACCGGGCCAACCGGTGCTTGAGGCTTCCCGTGACGTGAGTCGACTCGTCCTTCAGATACAGCGCGACATCTGCGTCACCGGACCAGGCGGTGGGAAGCGGGTAGCGCACCAGGTGGGTGTCGGAGCTGCGTCGCGCATCCGCCTCCAGCAGGCGCACGGACTCGTTGACCCATTCGCGGCAGCGGCTCACTGCGGACGGGGAAGCGAGGCGGTGGGGCTGGAACGCACCTCGATCCGGCTGCGATCACGCCCACCAATCGGAGCCGCGACCAAAGTGAGCAGCGTGGCCTCAGGGCGGCAGCAGAACCGCAACGGTGCGAACGGAGACGTGCCGATCCCTGCCGAGACGTGCAACGCGGTTCCGGCGCCCCAGTTCGAGGCTCCCTTGGCGCGGTTGCGGTCGAGATCGCAGTTGGTCACCAGGGCGCCGTAGAACGGGAGACAAAGTTGCCCGCCATGGGTGTGACCGGCCATCACCAGTTGATAGCCGTCGGCGGCGAATCGGTCGAGTACCCGGGTGTAGGGGGCGTGAGTGACTCCCAACCGCAGGTTCGCCGTCGGGTCTGGGGGCCCGGCGATGGTGTCGTAGCGATCCCGTCCCAGGTGCGCGTCATCGACACCCGCGGCGGCTATCGTCAGGCCGGCGATCTCGAGTTCCCGAGTGGTGTGGGTCAGGTCCAGCCAGCCCCGTTCGGTGAACGCCGCGCGCAGATCCTGCCAGGGCAGCGGATTGCCGTGCGCCCGGTGGTCGCTGTCGGTGAGGTACTTGGCTGGGTTCTTCAGCGTAGGTGCGAAGTAGTCATTGCTGCCGAAGACGAAAAGTCCGGGGACCGAGAGCAATTCGCCCAGCGACTGGACCACCGCGGGAACCGCTTTGGGGTGCGAGAGATTATCGCCGGTATTCACGACCAGGTCCGGCTCCCAGCCGGCAAGTTCACGCAGCCATGCCTGTTTGCGTCGCTGACCGGGGCGCATATGGATATCGCTGAGGTGCAGGACGCGCAGCGGTGTGGAACCGGGTGTGAGGACGGGCATCGTCACCTCGCGGACCACGAATGCGTTGCGTTCGATCGCACCTGCGTAAGTGACAGCCAGCGCGGCACACCCAGCCGCGGTAGCGGCGGTGGTCTTCAGTGCGGGAGCAGCCATACACGCAGACTACTGCGAGATCACGGCGGTGGTGGAGGCCCAGCGGGGGGTGGCGGTGGGGCAGGGGGCACCAGAACCGGGATGGTGATCGGGGGTAAGCCGGGAATCTCCACGACGGTCGATCCCACCTGCGGCATCCCCGGAAGCGGCGGTGGCGGCGCCATTCCGGGTGGCAGTGCCGGCGGCGGCGGGGGTGGCGGCGCGATCCCGTTACTCACCAGCAGCGTGACGATGATCCCGGGGATGATCTGTCCGCTGGGGCTGGTGCCGACCACGGTGCCCGCCGGCGACGTGCTGTTGACGCTGCTCACTTCATCCGCCACCTGGAACCCGGAGGCCCGCAACTCTTCCCGCGCGGTGTCCTGGCTCAGGCCGGCAACGCTGGGCACCCGGGCACCAGGGGCGCCGTCCACGTAGCGCGACTCGGTCGGTGGCAGCGTGACTTCGCCGAAATTCTCCGCGATCGGCGTCATCGCGGCAAACCAGGTCTCGGCAGGTTCGTTGCCGCCGAACAGGTTTCCGTCGTAGCACTGCCGCAACGGGAACGAACAGATGCCACCCGGGTCGGGGGAGTCGTCGTAGATGTAATTCACCCCGGCATAGCGGTTGGTGTAGCCGAGGAAACCGGCGGAGCGGTGGGCTTCGGTGGTGCCGGTCTTTCCTGACATCGGCAGTGACCACCCCGCTCCATTGGCGGCCGGGGCGCCGGTACCGCTGACGGTGTCACGGGACATCGCGTTGGAGAGCGTGTTGGCCAGTCCCTCGGTGACCACCTGCTCGCACGCTTCGGTGGTGAGCGCCACCTCGTTGCCCCGCCGGTCGAACACCTTCTCGACGGGGTTGGGTGGGCACCACATCCCGCCGGAGGCCAGCGTGGCCGCCACGTTCGTCAACTCCAGCGGGTTGACTTCGAACGGGCCCAGGGTGAAGGAGCCGAGGTTCTGGCGCTTGATGAAGTCCGCCAGGCTCTCGTTGTTATCGGGTTCGTAGGCTCGCGCGGTGCCGGGATCGGCATAGGACCGCAGGCCGAGGCGAACGGCCATGTCCACGGTTCGCGACACCCCAACCTGCGAGATCAATTTGGCGAAACCGGTATTCGGGGACTTCGACAGTGCATCGGTGACGCTCATCGTCAAGTTGCGGGGGTCGAGGTAGTTCTCCACACACCAGGTCGCCCTGGGGCAGCCCTTGGCACCGCCCTCGCCGAGGCCCTTCGCATTGAACCGGCCCGGTACATCGAGGGTGGCGTTGATGCCCAAGCCGAGGTCCATCGCGGCCGCGACGGTGAAGATCTTGAAGATCGACCCCGCACCGTCGCCGACGAGCGAGAAGGGTTGTGGCTGAACGGTTTCGTAGGCATCGGTGTTCAACCCGTAGGTTCGGCTGCTCACCATCGCCACCACCGGATGGCTGGTCTTACCGGGCAGCACGATGTTCATCACGCTCGCGATTCCGCTCACGTCCGAGTCGGCTCTGGAGTCCACCGCGGCCTTGGCGGCGGTTTGAACATCAGGGTCCAGTGTGGTCCTGATCAGATAGCCGCCTCGAGCGACCTGTTCTTTGGACAGGCCGGCCCGGGCCAGAAACTCCTGGACGTAATCGCAGAAGAACGCGCGGTCGCCCGCTGCGATGCAACCGCGGGGCAGTTCGTTGGGCCGGGGCAGAATGCCGAGCGGCTCCTGTTTGGCGGTGCGCAGTTCGTCTGCCTTGTCGGGAAGTTGCTCGATCATGGTGTCGAGCACCAGGTTTCGCCGGGCCAACGCCCCGTCCGGGTTGGTGTACGGGTTGAGCGTGCTGGTGGATTGCACCAGGCCCGCCAGCAGCGCCGACTGCTGCCAGTTCAGGTCGATCGCGTCGATTCCGAAATACGTCTGCGCGGCGTCCTGGATGCCGAAGGCGCCGTTGCCGAACGACACCAGATTGAGGTAGCGGGTGAGGATCTCCGGCTTGGTGAGCGTCTTGTCCAACGTCAGCGCCATCCGGATCTCGCGCAGCTTACGGGCAGGTGTCTGCGCGATCGCCGCACGCTTCTCGGCATCGTTCTGGGCGACGACCAGAAGTTGGTAGTTCTTGACGTACTGCTGTTCGAGGGTCGAACCACCGCGAGTGCCCGCATCCCCGGAGGCGTATCCGGCCAGGCCGGTGAGAGTGCCCTTCCAGTCCACCCCATTGTGCTCGGTGAACCGTTTGTCCTCGATCGCGACGATCGCCAGCTTCATCGAGTCGGCGATCTTGTCGCTGGGAACCTCGAACCGGCGCTGTGAGTACAGCCAGGCGATGGTGTTGCCGCGGGCATCGACCATGGTGCTCACCGCCGGCACGTCACCCTCGAGGAGTTGCGCCGATCCGTTGGCCACGATGTCGGAGGCCCGATTGGACATCAGGCCCAACCCGCCCGTCACCGGGAAGAGCATGCCGGCCAGGATTACGCTGGCCAACAGGCAGCACCATGCCAGCTTGACGAGCGTGCGGCCGGCCGGGGGGCGTTCCGACATGGGCTACAGCGTACGCAGCGGCCCCTCGGGACCCGGGCTGCCCTCCTCCGTCCCGGTCCGGGGAGCCTGAGGCCAGCGGGACGGGAGTGATTGCCAGCGTCTTTGCGAAGAAAACCGCAGTTCATGTCATGTCTGGACGGTTGTGCCAAAAAACCTGTGATTTGCCTGTTGCGCAAATGAGACCTGACCACCTAACTTAAGCACACGGTGCGACGTAGGTAACACTCCATTCGCATTGTGGCGTAGGTCGCAGCGGCGGCCTCACCGGTGGAATCGCCGTCCTTGGCGGGCGGCTCATGATGAAGGGATCGCCCGTGTCGGGGACTCGGCCTGCTGCCCGCAGAACCATTCCAGCACCTAACCAGGGACCTGAAGGGGAAGCCCGGATCGCCTGGGTGGCCAAGGCACTCTGTCGCTCGGCTGATCCTGACCAACTTTTCGTTCGCGGCGCCGCGCAGCGCCGGGCCGCGGTGATCTGTCGGCACTGCCCGGTGATCGCGGAATGCGGCGCCGATGCTCTCGACAATCGGGTGGAGTTCGGAGTCTGGGGCGGCATGACAGAACGGCAGCGCCGCGCCCTGCTCAAGCAGCACCCCGACGTATCGTCCTGGGCCGAGTTCTTCGCCGGCCAGCGCAAGCAGCGCATCGTCAGCTGACCGCGGCGCCGGCGGAGCGGTCAGGCCTCGCCGGTGATCTGGTCCGCAATCGCCTGAAGTGCGGTGAGGTCGGAGACGTCGAACGGCAACGACGGCACGCCCACCAACTTCACGGTCGGGTTGGCGCCGGTGAAACGCGACAGCAGCCGAATCTCCCGCTTCGAGGTCTGCCCCCGGTCGGCGTGAATTCGCAGCACTCCCGCGGTCAGGGCGTTTCCCTCGGACTCGGGGTCGGCATCGAGGTCAGCCGCCCCGTCGATGGCGCGTTCGACGGTCAGACCGCACAGCATCGGATGAGTGCGGTTCAGGACCAGGCCCGCAAGCGGCATCCCCTCTGCGGAGAGTCGGTCGACGAAGAACGTGGCTTCCCGCAGCGCATCCGGTTCGGCGACTGAGACCACCACGAATTGTGTGCCGCGGCGTTTGAGGAGTTCGTAGGTTCGGTCCGCCTTCTCGCGGAAGCCGCCGAAGGTGGAGTCCAGGGACTGCACGAAGGCCGACGCGTCGGACAGCATCTGCGAACCGAGGATCGTCGAGATCGCCTTCATGGCAAGCCCCATCACACCGGTGACCAACCGGCCGATGCCGCGGCCCGGCGCGAGCAACAGCCGCCACAGTCGGCCGTCCATGAAGCTGCCGAGCCGTTTGGGGGCGTCGAGGAAATCCAATGCGTTGCGCGACGGCGGGGTGTCGACGACGACGAGGTCCCAGCGATCCTGGCTGAGCAACTGGCCCAGCTTCTCCATCGCCATGTACTCCTGCGTGCCGGCCAGCGAGGTGGCCACAGTCTGATAGAACTGGTTGTCCAGAATGGCTTGTGCGCGTTCGGGTCCGGAGTGTTCGATCACCATCTCGTCGAACGTCCTGCGCATGTCCAGCATCATCGCGTGCAGTTCCCCGGTCGCGCCGTCGCCCAGTTGGACCCGTTGCGGTTCGTTCCCGAGTTCCTTGATACCGAGTGCCTGCGCCAGGCGTTTGGCGGGGTCGATCGTCAGCACCACGACTGACCGGCCGTACTCGGCAGCCCGTAGCGCCATCGCCGCGGCGGTCGTGGTCTTACCGACGCCGCCCGCTCCGCAACACACCACGACGCGATTGGACCGGTCCGTCAGGATGGCCTTCATGTCCAGCGGGGGAGGCGTGCCGCTCATCGTCTGGTCCTCTTCCTCGGGCTCATCGTCGGCTCATCGAACGCCCTGCTGGGCCAGCACTTCGGCGAGTTCGTAAAGGCTGCCCAGATCGACTCCGTCGGCGATGGTCGGCAGGTCCAGTCTCGGCACGTGCAGATCCTCGAGCTGGACGGCACTTTCGGCGCGAGCTGCGATCCGGGTGGCGTGTTCGATGGCTTCGGTCAGCAGTCCGGCGAAGTCGTCGTCGGACAGCGCGATTCCGGCCCGGGACAGTCCGGCGCGCACCGCGTCGGCATCGATCGTGCCCGTCGCGGCGCTCTCCAAGTCGGCGGCCGGCAGGAACGGCGGGATGTTCCGGTTGACGATCACACTGCCGATCGGCAGATCCAGTTCCTCCAACTCCTCGATGGCCTCGATCGTCTCCTGGATGGGGAGTGCCTCGAGCAGCGTCACGAGGTGGATCGCCGTTTCCTCGGAGTGCAACAGTCGCACCACGCCTTCGGCCTGGGAATGCACAGGTCCGCCCTTGGCGAGGTCGGAGAGCGCCTTGGTGACGTCCAGGAAACGGGAGATCCGCCCCGTGGGGGGCGCGTCGACGACGATGGCGTCATATGCGGGGCGGCGGTTGGAGTCCAGTCGCACGGCCGCCTCCTTGATCTTGCCGGTCAGCAGGACGTCACGCAGACCGGGTGCGATGGTCGTTGCGAACTCGATGGCATCGACTCTGCGCATGGCACGGCCGGCGAGTCCGAGGTTGTAGAACATGTCGAGGTATTCCATGAAGGCGGCCTCGATGTCGACGGCGAGGGCGTTGACGTGGCCCCCACCTTCCGCGGTGGCCACCTTCACCTCCTGGTACGGCAGCGGCGGCACATCGAAGATTTGCGCGATTCCCTGGCGCCCTTCGACTTCCACCAGCAGTACTCGGCGGCCGCCCGCCGCCAGCGTCAGGGCCAACGCCGCGGCGACCGTGGTCTTGCCGGTTCCACCTTTGCCTGTGACGAAGTGCAGGCGCGCCTTCGTCAGTCGCGACGGCCAGCCGACCGGACTCGAATCACTGGAATTGGTCGCCACCATTGCACTCTATCCAAGGCCCGACCCCATCAGCCGTCATTGCGAGGTCGTGTGACGCACAGGACTACGCTCGCACAGGACTAGGCTTCAGCCATGAGCGAACTGACGACGTGGGAGTACGCGACCGTACCGTTGCTGACCCATGCGACCAAGCAGATTCTCGACCAGTGGGGCGCCGACGGGTGGGAGTTGGTTTCAGTGCTGCCGGGTCCGACCGGCGAGCAGCACGTCGCGTACTTGAAGCGGCCGAAATGACGGCCCGATCGCGGTTGGCCGAGTTGGGTATTGAACTGCCCAAGGTCGCCACCCCCCTGGCCGCCTACGTGCCCGCGGTGCGCACCGGCAATCTCGTGTACACGTCCGGCCAGTTGCCGTTGGTGGACGGCGACCTCACCCATGTCGGCAAGGTCGGAGCCGAGATCACCCCGGAAGAGGCCAAAGTCGCCGCGCGGACCTGCGCGCTCAACGCTCTGGCAGCCGTCGACGCGTTGGTGGGCATCGACGCGGTGACCCGGGTGGTCAAGGTGGTCGGCTTCGTCGCATCGGCGTCGGGATTCGGCGGCCAGCCCGGCGTGGTCAACGGTGCGTCGGAGTTCTTCGGTGCGGTGTTCGGTGACGCCGGGGCACATGCCCGATCGGCGGTCGGGGTGTCCGAACTCCCGTTGAACGCGCCCGTGGAGGTCGAACTCATCGTCGAGGTCGGATAGCGACCCCCCGGTGGCGCGCAGCGACCTGACCCATCCCGCGCACGGACTTCTGCGGCCGATCACCGAGACCGCATCGGTCCTGCTGTGCGACAACCCCGGGCCCATGACGCTCGAGGGCACCAACACCTGGGTGCTGCGTGGCCGGGGCAGCGACGAGATCGTCGTGGTGGATCCCGGACCCGACGACGCCGCGCACATCGAACGGGTGGCCGCGCTGGGCCGCATCGCGCTGGTGCTGATCAGCCACCGGCACGGGGACCACACGGACGGCATCGACCGACTGGTCGACGCCACCGGGGCGGTGGTCCGCTCGGTCGGCAGCGGTTACCTGCGCGGACGTGGTGGGGCGCTGTCCGACGGCGAGGTCATCGACGCCGCCGGGCTGCGGATCACGGTTCTGGCGACGCCGGGGCACACGGCCGACTCGTTGTGCTTTCTCCTCGACGACGCCGTGCTGACCGCGGATACCGTTCTGGGCCGTGGGACCACTGTGATCGACCATGAGGACGGCCGCCTCGGGGACTACCTTGAGTCGTTGCGTCGACTTGCTGGACTTGGTCCGCGGATGATGTTGCCGGGGCATGGCCCCGAGGCCGGCGATCTGCCCGCCGTCGCTCAGATGTACCTCGCGCACCGCGAGGCACGTCTGGATCAGGTCCGCGGGGCCCTGCGGACCCTTGGTGAGGACGCCGGCGCTCGCCAAATCGTCGAATACGTCTATGCCGACGTCGACGAGAAACTCTGGGACGCGGCAGAGAGTTCGGTGCGCGCGCAGCTTGCGTATCTGCGCCGGGACTGACCTCGCTGGCGCGAGTCTTACCTCGCGCGCTGACGTCGATTCTCGCTCGGTTGCGCCTCGCTGGCGCGAGTCTTACCTCGCGCTGACGTCGATTCTCGCTCGGTTGCGCCTCGCTGGC
>JAUPLT010000185.1 GCA_030836785.1 Actinomycetota bacterium | reverse complement strand
CTGGCGAATGGGCAAACCTCCGGGTGGTGCGCCTGCTCTTGATCAAAGCAGCGTGCGGTCCGTCCATCAGCCATCTTGAGCTAACCTGACCCCCGAGCCCCCATAGCCCAATTGGCAGAGGCAGCGGACTTAAAATCCGCCCAGTGTCGGTTCGAGTCCGACTGGGGGCACCAGGCAAACAACTGAAGCGCACAACCGGTGGGCACCGCGACGCCGACCCTCGGTGTTATCCGCTGTTCGGCGCCCGATCACCGCTGAGAGCCGATCGGCGACAGGTTAGCGACAGATATCGCTGCTCCGAACGCCAGCCCGATCACCGCAATCTCGACAGCGAACAGCACGCTCCAGTGCAGGGCGGCGATCAGAATCGCGGCGATCATGATCCATCGTGAGGTCAGCCGTTCCGAGCCCGGCTTTCGCGCGAGTTCTTTGATGAACAGCCAGATGGCGATCCAACAGAAGAGCAGAAGACCGGCTGCGATGGCGATCTCCGCGGTGAACTCAACCAGACCCGCCCATCCCGCGTCCTCACGAAGTCCAATGTCTCGCACCAGGTCGGGATACCTAAAGGCAAGCAGGAAGAATCCGCCGATCACGGCTCCGATTCCGACTGCGAGCAGTGGGGTGAAGGACGGTATGGCCGAGCGCCGGACCCTGACTGCCTCTCGCCAGATCGCCCGATGGATTCTGGTGGTCACGTTCCCTCACAAAGTTGCAGCCGAGAGTTGAATGTAATTCAGGATCCGGCTCCCATGCCGCGTTCACCGAATTCCCCGCCTGTTCCCGGGGAAGGGCCTTGAAATCCGCCCAGTGTCGGTTCGAGTCCGACGATCAGGTTGTCGCAGAACCTACCCGCCGTGACGGTAGTTGAGTTCGAAACGCGCTGCATGTCGACGTCGTGACTGGCGTCGGCGCATCGGTCCCAGAGGTCGCTTCAACGGCACGATGTCTCAACGGCACGATGTCTCAACGGCACGATTGCGTCAGGCCATCCCCGCTACTGTGCCTGTGCCCACCGGCGAAGCATCTCAGCTCTGCGCTGCCACATCTCTTCCTCGGACTCTTGCGCGACCTTCGCACGCACTGCGTTGCGTGTCTGCTCTGCGTACTTCTCCGCGCGTTCGGCTTCGTTTCGGAAGCTCACGAGACCCAACATGCTGACGCTCGTCACCTTGCGCATTAGTCCCATAGCCGCCCAGACCTTTCCCGAAAATAGCGCTCTGATCATTTTTGCGGCCCAGGCCAGACACGGGGCAAGCCGTATCGGCGCAAGTGGAAGGTTGCCGGTGGCTAAGCCTCAATCCACCGATGGGCCGTGGAAGGTAGCGGTTACGGGTGAGCCCCCGCCGGCGGTGTGAGCGGTTGTTGGAGCGCCGCTTGCTCCGCCATGACCTCGCGGTATTTGGTGTAGCCGCTGCCCATCGTCAGAGCAAGCGCACTGAGCGTCAACGCGGAAAGCACGGCGCCCCCGGCGGCGGAGTCGAATGGTCCGGCTTCGTTGTGGAAGAACCCCACCACGATGTACGCCGCCAGAAAGACCCAAACCGCGCCGATCGAACGTCCGGCTTCGCCGGCCCGGATCTGGGCCAGGGAACTGAGGGTGCGAGCGTGGAAGGCCCACACCGTCGTCAAGTACATGCAGACGGCGTGCATGATGAAGGCCAGCAGCAGCATCGCGTCCGGTGCTTTCGGCAGGTCCTTGAGATGCATCATCACCATGCCGAAGATGATCCAGAGGTCGAGGACGAAGAAACTGGCCAGCACTACCCAGCCGGCCTGCATGGTGACTGCCCAGGCGACGCCCGCCAACATGGCTCCGCACAGTGTGCTGAGCAGGCCTGCGGCACCGAGAGCCCCGACTCCCTGCGCGCACTGCTCGCCGGGATCAGTGGTGGCGATAATGCTGGCGCCGAATGTGAGCAGACCGATCGTGAGGATCGCCAGGCCCAACGTCGTGACGCCGATCCTGCCCAGAAGTGCGGAAACCCGTTGGCTGGTCCAGCGAGTCGTCCCGGTCGGGTGCCTCTGCGATATCACGAAAATGATCCAGACTGAGACGGCCGGGATCAGAAACTGACCGACCAACTGGACGACATCCATGGGGGAGTGCACCGCGAACTGCACCCGACCGCATGGATCAAGTTGCGCTGCAAGAATTTCCAGATTGACGGGCATTTCCAGAGTCAACAGTGGATCCTTTCATTTCCGCACCCGTGTTCATGGCTCGGAAATTGTTGTGGCCAGGTGGATTAACGCTGAGACTGGGGAATTATTGGGTGTCCTGCGCTGGTGGAGGGCCGTCCGGCGGCTTCCTCAGCAGGCGACCGCCCACTGAACCACTGCTGGGGGGTGGGCTGAGAATTCCGCGTTCGCGGGCCTTCTCGACCCAACTGACCACCGTGCGCGGAGTGACGAAGTACTCCCGGGCGAGACTTGCGGCGTAGCCGCGGCCCCGCGCGAGGTACTCGCGGGCGATTGTGGTGAGGAACTCGTCGGTCAGAATCCCACGTCGGCGCAACGGTTGGATGGCAACGGCAGGGAACCCGCCGAGTGGAAGCCTGACGGCGAAAGGGTCTGCGCCGGTGGCGATCACCTTGGGCAGGATTCCGGTTACCGCGTTCAACGGAGAGGCCCAGCGGAAATCGCGTTGAAGTGCCGCCAGGTCCAGGCCGGCCTCGGCGACGAAGGACATTTGCACGATCTCCGGTTTGCCATTGACGAGGTCCACCCGTGCCTCGATCCGCACCTCCTCGTCGCCGGTCGCGGGATCGAACTTGACCCAGTCGACGATGATCGGCAGATCGACGGTCGCCTCGCCGGTTGTCCACGGATGCCGTGGCCCGTCGGCCCGGAGGAAATGCGATGAGATTCCGAACGGCCGTGGCGGGACCCCCATCGCCTCATTGTCATGTACCGCGGGCCCGCCAACCTTCCATTCAGGCGCGCGGACCTTACATCTGGCCTGAGCTGGGACGTCGCCCCCATCGCCGGCTTCGGCGATCATGGGCAGATTCGTGTGAATCATGTGGACCCGTCACGGATGGGACGATCATGATTCGGCATGAGCGCGATCGCCGAGTTCGACTACATCATCGTGGGCGCGGGCAGTGCGGGATGTCTCCTCGCCAATCGGCTCAGCGCCAACCCTGATCACCGAGTGCTGCTGATCGAGGCCGGCGGCGACGATGACTGGTTCTGGATCAAGGTGCCCGTTGGCTACCTCTACACGATCGCCAACCCCAGAACCGACTGGTGCTTCGCTACCGAACCCGACCCGGGTCTGGCCGGCCGCAGCATTCATTACGCGCGGGGCCGGGTGATCGGCGGCAGTTCGTCGATCAACGCCATGATCCACATGCGCGGTCAGGCCTCCGACTACGACCTGTGGGCCGAGGCCACCGGCGACCAGCGATGGCGCTGGGGTGGTCAGGACCGCCCGGGGGAGACGCTCGCCATCTACAAGGACCTGGAGGACTACTTCGGCGGGGCGGACGACTGGCACGGCGCCGGTGGCGAGATCCGCGTCGAGCGGCCAAGGGTGCGCTGGAAGATCCTGGACGCCTGGCAGGCCGCCGCCGCCGAGGTGGGCATCACCCCGATCGAGGAGTTCAACCGGGGTGACAACGCCGGCAGTGCATATTTCCACGTCAACCAACGGCGTGGCCGTCGCTGGTCGATGGCCGACGCGTTCCTGCACCCGGTCGAACGCCGCCCGAACCTCACCGTCTACGCCCGCACCCAGGCCATCCGACTCCTGCTCGATGACCGGGTCGGGGACCATCAGCGTCGCGGTGCCTGGACCACCGCCCAGCACCGCAGCACCGGCCTGCGACTGATCAAAGACGGCCGCCCTGTCGACGTCGCGGCCCGCCGCGAGGTGATCCTCAGTGCCGGAGCCATCGGATCGCCGCATCTGATGCAGGTCTCGGGTCTCGGCCCGGCCGGCTTACTGCGTGACCATCAGGTGCCGGTGGCGGTCGACCTGCCGGGCGTGGGCGAGAACCTTCAGGATCACCTGCAGATTCGATCGGTCTACCGGGTGGCTGGCGCCCCGACGGTCAACACGCTGTACCGCAACTGGTTCACCCGCGCCGGTATGGGACTGCAATACCTGCTGCTGCGATCGGGTCCCATGACGATGCCGCCGTCGACGCTGGGGGCGTTCGCCAAGAGCGACCCGTCGATGGTCGGAGCCGATCTGGAGTGGCACGTGCAGCCGTTGTCCTTGCCGAAATTCGGTGAACCCCTGCACAAGTTCGGGGCGATCACCCCCTCGGTGTGCAACCTGCGACCCAATTCGCGTGGCCACGTGCGGATGGCCAGTTCGGATCCGCTTGCCGCGCCGCGGATTTCCTGCAATTACCTGTCGACCGATGACGATCGCCTGACGGCCGTGCGCGGCCTGCGGATGACGCGACAGATAATGGCGGCACCGGCGCTGGCCCGCTACCGTCCGCAGGAGGTGCTTCCCGGCCCGAACCTGACCGGGGGCGACGAGTTGCAGAGGGCCGCGAGCGAATTGGGCACGACGATTTTTCATCCGGTCGGCACGTGCGCGATGGGCTTCTTCGACGCGCAGGGTAATCCGCGTTCGGCAACCGCTGTGCTCGATACCGACTGCCGCGTGTATCGGGTCGCCGGCCTTCGTGTGGTCGACGCATCGGCCATGCCTGCGATCACGTCGGGAAACACCAACGCGCCGGTGATGCTCATCGCCGAGCGCGCAGCACGGGCAATTCTCGCGTAGCTGGCGGGCCGTCAAAAGTGCTACGTTGTCGCACATAAAGGTCGGTGTTCGGGATCTGCGAAATCGGACGAGCCAGGTGATCGACGCGGTCAAGGCCGGGGAGCGGGTAATCCTCACGGTTCATGGGGAGCCGGTCGCCGATATCGTCCCGCATCGGCGCCGGGCCCGATGGCTGTCGGGCGACCGTTTGCGCGACGAGCTCGCCGAACGTTCGGCCGACGCAGGCCTCAGTGCAGAGCTCGATGACCTTGCCGGCCAAACCCTCGGCGACCTGTGATCGAGGGCGAGGCCCTAGTCGGCCTCCTTGACACGTCGGTCTTCATTGCGAGTAAGAACGGACGCGCTATCTCGAAGTTGCCTGGGCGCGTGGCACTTTCGGTTATCACGATCGGCGAACTGCAGCTCGGTGTCCTGAACGCGGGCGACGCCGCGACCCGGGCGCGACGTGCCGATACCCTCGCGCTGGCACGTGCGGCCGATCCGATCCCCATCAGCGAGGCCGTGATGGTGTCGTGGGCTCGACTCGTTGCGGACTGCCGCGCCGCGGGCGTTCATCGGGCGGTGAAGCTGACTGATGCACTGATCGCTGCGACCGCGATCGAGCACGGACTTCCCGTCGTCACCCAGGACGCAGACTTCGACCGGATCGCCGGTGCGTGTCCCACTCTGTCTGTGATCAGGGTGTGAACTGAGACGAAGGATTCTGCTGCTGCCGTAGCGCCCCAATTCCCGGTGTGCAAACGGACGTCTTTACCCTGAAGCCCCATGAGAAGGCATTTCACCCGGGTGATCGGGGTCCTGGCGGTACTGGCCGGAACAGCGGTCCTGCACGCCCCGCGATCCGAAGCGACGCCACCACCCCCGCCGCCGCCGGACTGCGGAGTCCCGGCGCCGTCCCTCAACCCGACTACGCCCGACGAGCAGACCCTGGTGAGCTACTTCGAGGCGCTCAACGCCCAGGATTATGCGACGGCATGGAGTTTCTTCAGCGAGCGACTCCAATACATGTACGGATCCCAGCAGCAGTACGCCAAACTGATGGCCGCGCATGTGAGCTGTGTGCGCCTGCTCGGCGTTCAACCCTTTGGCCCGCACATCTACCAGGTGTTTCTGGCTGAGCAGTACAGCACGCCGTTCCCGGCGGGCAGTGGTGCGCTACCCACCTTCTGGACGCTCGACAACGGCCTGATCGCCGGGGTCGGGACCAGCCCACCCGAGGTCGGACCCGCGCCGGATCCGATGGCTCAGCCCGGCTGACATCGCCGCGGTGTCTATGTCGGGGTGCGTGAGGACCGCGACCAGCACGGCTCAGTGCTAGCCCGAGAGTCCGGGCGATGGCCGACCCGACGCTGACCCTCCTGGTCCTGCTCGGACTGGTTGCGGTTGCCGCGGGGTTCGTGGACGCAGTGGTCGGCGGCGGTGGGCTCATCCAGTTGCCCGCGCTTCTGATCGCCCTGCCGGGCGCCGCACCCATTCAGATCCTGGCCACCAACAAGCTCAGCTCGATCTGCGGCACCACGGTCAGCGCGGCGACCTACCACCGTCGAATCAAGCCCGACCCACGGACGTTTCTGCCGTTGATGGCATTGGCGTTCGCGGGGTCGTTCTGCGGTGCCCTCGCGGCCGGCCAGATCCCGCGTCAGGCGTTCGAACCCATCGTGTTGGTGGCGCTGATCGTCGTCGGCGCCTATGTGGTCGTCACGCCGAACTTGGGCGAGAGCACCGCGCTCCGGTACGCCGGTCATCGGCACCTTGCCGCGGCCCTCGCAGTCGGATTCGCCATCGGCTTCTACGACGGCGCACTTGGTCCTGGCACCGGCAGCTTCCTGGTCTTCGCGCTCGTCGGCCTGCTCGGCTACTCCTTTCTGGAGGCATCTGCGAAAGCGCGCCTGGCCAACTGGGCCACCAACCTCGGAGCGCTGGCGTTGTTCGTGCCGCAGGGCGCGGTGCTCTGGAAAATCGGATTGGTCATGGGCGTGGGCAATCTCGTCGGTGGGTACCTCGGGGCGCGGGTCGCTGTCGCCCGGGGCGTCGGCTTCGTCCGTGTGTTCTTCATCCTGATCGTCGGCGCATTCATCCTTCGACTCGGCGGCAATGTGCTCGACCTGTGGTGAGCGCACCCAGAGCGGGCATACCCTGCCGGAATGTACGAGCCCACCTGGGAGTCGGTGTCCACCCATCCGCTGCCGCAGTGGTACCACGACGCGAAACTCGGCGTATTCCTGCACTGGGGCCTCTATTCGGTGCCCGGATGGGCCCCGCAGGTGCCCGATATCCAGGCTTTACTCAAGGACAAGGGCCCCGCGGAGATGTTGCGGGACAACCCATATGCCGAGTGGTATCTCAACAGCAGCCGGCTTGAGGGCAGCCCCACCTGGCACCACCAGCGGGAGACCTACGGCCCGCAGGCGACCTACGACGACTTCGTCGCCGCCTTCGATGCAGGCACCGCCGGGACTGACATGGACGCCATTGCCGCGGTCTGTCGCGACGCCGGCGCGGGCTACGTGGTGCTGACCACCAAACATCACGACGGGTTCTGCCTGTGGCCGACCCCGATGCGGCATCCGCGTAAGGGCCGCTATCACGCCCGGCGCGACATCGTCGGTGATCTCACCCGAGCGGTCACCAGTGCGGGAATGCGAATGGGTCTGTACTACTCCGGGGGCTACGACTGGCCCTACAACGACGCTCTACTCGCAAACCCCGCCGACAGCTTCCTCGCCGTCCCGCACGGCGAGGATTACCTCCAGTACGCGACCATTCACGTCCGGGAACTGATCGACCGTTACCGCCCGTCGGTGCTGTGGAACGACATCTGTTGGCCGGCCGGCGGAAACCTGCCGGCACTGTTCGCCGAGTACTACAACGCCGTGCCCGACGGTGTGGTCAACGACCGCTGGATCGAACCGCCACAGCAGCGCGGTGCCATTCCCGACGGGCTGGCCCGGGTGGGAGGTGTTCTGCTGCAACGGTTCTGGTCGCTGATCCCGGACGCCTACAAGTCGCTGACCTTCCCGGCCAACCACCACTACGACTTCCGCACCCCCGAGTACGCCAGTTTCGACACGGTGCAGGAGAAGAAGTGGGAGTCCACCCGCGGGGTGGGGCATTCCTTCGGAGCCAACCGCAACGAGCGCCCCGAGGACATCGTGACGGCGACCGAATTGGTCCGGTCCTTCGTCGACATCGTCGCCAAGAACGGCAACCTGCTCATCGGTATCGGCCCCGACGAGTTCGGCCGGTTTCCGGCTGAACAACTGGTACCGCTGCGCGGACTCGGGGAGTGGCTGCGGGTCAACGGCGAAGCGGTCTACCGCACCCGGCCGTGGCGGACGGCGCAGACCACCACCACCGCCGGGACGGGGGTCCGGTTCACCGCCGGGGACGGCTGCGTCTACGCGATCCTGCTCGACGCGTCCGAGCGTGAGTTCGGCATCCGCGGGTTCGACGCGACCGGCGTTGCTGACGTCCGGATGCTCGGCCTCGACGAGCCACTTGACCACGGCATCACCGACGGGATGCTCGTCCTGCGCCTGCCCGAACGGCTGCCGGTGTCGCCGGCTCACGTACTCCGTCTCGGCCTCCGTCCTGGCACGGGCACCCGCCGGTCCGATTAGCCCCGGTTGACCTCGTTGCGCAGCCCGGACTTGTCGACCCGGGGATCGCCGGAGAGGTAGGTCACCGTGTTGTCGAGTCCGGAGGCGATGATCTCGGCGGCCTCGTCGACGCGGACCGAGTTGCCGATGCCCGAGACCTCCACCCGGCCGCAGCGCCCGGTCAGCACCACCGTGTTGTCCACCCCGCTGACGTCGACGTTTCGGCCTTGGCAGTCGAACGTGTCGTTGCGGTCGATCCCGGAGATGCTGAGCGCGCCCTCGTTTCCGGGTGGCTCGGCGGTGGGCGGTGTCGGGATGGTCGGCATCGTGGGCTGCACAGTCGGGACCGGTGGCACGGTGGGAAACATCGGCTCCGTCGGCGCCGTCGTCATGTCGGTGGGCAGTGGCGGCTCGGCTGCGACCGCGCCGCCGGGAACAGTCCGCTGCGACTGCCCGGACAGGATGACGCCGCCCCCGACGACGAGTCCGGCGATGAGCAGGCCCAGCACGATCCAGCCGACCGTCATACCGCCCCCACGCCGTGGCGCGTCGGGGTGCGGCACCGTCTCGGGCATGCTCAGGCCGCGTTCGAGGTCGGCAATCCGCTGTTCGGGATCCTCGGTCACACGATGACTATGCCGGGGATCGGCAGGCTTCGGGGGGCGTTTCAGCGCTGGAATGGCGCGAGGCCGGTGCTATTTTGGTAACGGGTGTATCCAGATCTGTCTGGGCGGAGGAAGGGGCGCTGGAATGAAGGTGTTGCTGCCGCACCAGGTTCTTGAGCAGAAGGTTCGATCCGATTTCGATCGGGACGTCCGGCAGCGGTTCTTCCGCGGTCTGGAGTTCGCCGCCCCACAGGGGGATCCGGGCTGGTTCGGACCCGACAGCGCGGTCTGGCACGTGCATTCGCATACCCCGGCGCTGATCTTCGGGCTGCAGTGCGCGGCCTACCTGGAACGGCTCGATCCGAACATCTTCTGGATGGGCTCGGATCACTCCAGGGTGGCGGAACGCGACGCCGATGGCCGGCCCACCGGCCGGTTGGACCTCGAGGGTGCGCAGGTGCGGTTGGGCCACTCGGTGGCCTTCTTCATCGGCACCGCCTACGGATCCACCCGAACCGCCGAGAAGCTCGCTCAGACCGTGCGGGCAATGCATCACACCGTCAAAGGGGTACGGCCCGACGGTCTGCCGTACGACGCCGACGACCCGGACTGGTTGCGCTGGAATTACGCGACCGTGGTCTGGGGGATCGCCACCGCGCATCAGATGTACCACCCCGCACCGCTGCGGGACATCGACCGCTACTACGGCGAGTTCGTGCGACTCGGCCGCGCACTGGGTGGCACCGACCTGCCGACCACCAAGGCCGAGACACTGGACTGTCTGGAGTCGTACCTGCCGAAGTTGGCGTTGACCCACGGCGCCGCGCTCGCGACCGGGGCGGCACTGCAGGAGAACCCGGACGTTCCGCCGGCCGCGAAGTTCTTCGACTGGGCCATGCGGGACGCCATGCCGCGATGGGCCGCCGAATTGGTGATGTACCGGCCGCCGCACCCGGTCGAACGGGCCGCCCGCCGAGCAGCCACCTGGGCGGCCATCAACGGCACCCAGACCGCGATGGGTCCCCTGCGGGAGTTCCGGCAGGCGCGGCGCCGGGTCGCCGGGGGAACGGTGGTCGAGCACACCGAACCGGAGTATGTGGCCGGCGGCGATCCCGTTCGCAGCCGGGACGTCATCGAAAAGGCGCTCTGACCGGAGCGTCCGCCCGGCGTGCCGCTGTGATGTCTGCCGCATTTCGGTGCGCTGAATGAGAAATTCTCAGCCGCCGCGAAATTCGGGAATGTATTTTCGCTGTAGTCCTCCGGTGCTGCGGAAACGCAACCCACCAGCGGTGTCTCGGGTCTCTGCGCGAGGGCCTAACGCGCCGTTACGCAGGCAGTTTCTGAGCGGCGACTGAGCAAAGCGCCGGATCGCGCCGGGGGATCTCGCCGAATACGGAATTAGTTGTCGGCACCCGCC
Source organism: Actinomycetota bacterium (assembly GCA_030836785.1). Classification (GTDB taxonomy): domain Bacteria; phylum Actinomycetota; class Actinomycetes; order Mycobacteriales; family Mycobacteriaceae; genus Mycobacterium. Next base: position 1,399 of record JAUPLT010000185.1, on the reverse strand, counting down.
GTTACAATTGATGTCGTACCTCGAGAGGGGTGCGAAGGACTTTTTCCTTACTGATTAACAAGAGCTTGCACGTTTTCCGGCGTGCGACTCAACGGAGGTGACGGGATCATGGCAAGGACCACCGGCGCGACAGCGGTCGCCGAGCGGCCGACCGATGCTCTGTGGCTGGCGGCGCTGCCGCGGCTCACGAGCACGGTGGATCGTTTGCCCGTCTCCACCCGTCCGCAGGCTGAAGCGGCCGAGGGGGCGGTATCGGGTCTGCCCGGTGCCGTCACCGATATGGCGGTGAGCGCCGACGGTCGATCCTTGGTTCTGGCCCTCTATGGCCACGACATGGTCTGCGCCGTCGACACCGGCACCCTCACCGTCACCGGCGTGGTGGCCGACGTGGCCGAACCGTTCGCGCTGAGCGTCGCCGACCGCGCCTACGTCACGTCCGCGGCGAACGGCGGGGACAGCCTGGTCGCCGTCGATCTCGACTTCAGCGTTGCGCTGGCCGAACGGGCGATGAACACCTCTGCTCGCGGACTGGCCGTCACCCCTGCCGGTGATATCGCGTACGTCGCCCGGTGTGGTGACGATGTCGCCGACATCGTCGCCGTCGAGGTCGTCAGCGGTCGGATGACCGTCATCCCGGTCGCCCGCGGTGCGGGTGTCACGGTGGATGCGGTTCGGTTGAGCGCCGACGGCAAGCGCCTGTACGCGACACTGCGCACCGACGCCGGGTCGGCGCTGGCGGTCGTCGACACCCGGGCGCGCAAGGTCGTGCAGACCATTGCCGTCGACGGAACGATCGGCGATATCGCCGTTCACCGCGACGGCCGCAGAATCTTCGCCACCTGCTGGGACGATGAGATCGGTGGCGTGCTCACGGTGATCGACGCCGGCGCGGGCCGCGTAGTCGACACCCTCGCCGTCAGCGGACTTCCCACCCAGGTGGTGCTCACCGGTACCCGGGCCTATGTGCTGACCGGCGACCAGATTTCGGTGTTCGATACCGCTACCGGCGGATTCGTCGACACCATCGAGATCGGCTGGCCGGCGTCCTGCCTGGCGGTCAACGTCGCCGGCACCCGGCTTTACATCGCCGACTTCGACGGCTCGGTGGTGGCCCGTGCGGTCAGTGCGGCCGGTCCGCGACTGCGCGCCGCTTCCTGATCCTCCTGATCGGCTGGCTACGATCGGCTACCGCTAGTCAGCGCTGCGTGCAGTCCAACGACACGGTGATGTTCTGACTGGTCACCACGGGGACCAGGAAAGTGCCCTCCCGGCTACCTAAACCGGGACCCACATAGGGCACCCACTGGGTCATCGTCTGTGGGTTCCGCACGCTGGTCACGATGCATTTCGAGATCGGCCCGGTGCCCATCTTGTCGAGGGTGACGGTGTATCCCTGGCG
>JAUPLT010000184.1 GCA_030836785.1 Actinomycetota bacterium | reverse complement strand
TCCCGCCACCACGTTGTCACGAATCGACATGGTGGGAAACGGATTTGGCCGCTGGAACACCTTGCCGATGGTCTTGCGAACGCTTACCGGATCGTTACCTGGGGCGTAGATGTCCTCGCCGTCGAGCAGCACCGAGCCCTCGACCCGTGCGCGGGGGATCACGTCGTGCATCCGATTCAAAGTGCGCAGGACGGTCGACTTCCCACATCCGGAAGGGCCGATGAAGGCCGTGACGCTGCGCGGACGTACGGCGAGTTCTACGTTCGCCACGGCATGAAAGCTGCCGTAATAGATGTTGAGGTCCTTGAGATCGAGCCGCTTTGCCATCTGGTTCCTAACCTCTGTTCCGCATCAGGTACCGGTTGACCAGTCCGGCGCCGAGGTAAAGCACCGCAATGATCAGGATCAGGGTCAGGGCGGCGCCCCACACCCGTAGCACCCCGGCAGGTAGGGGATTGATCAGTTCCGTGTAGATCAGCAACGGCAGGGATGCCATATTCCCGTCGAACAGGTTGAAATTGATCGACCGGCTGTAGCCGACCTGCACCAGCACGGGTGCCGTTTCGGCCATGACCCGAGCAAGCGCAAGCAAAACCCCGCTGATCATCCCGGGCAGGGCTGTTGGCATCACGACCCGCACGATTGTCTTCCACTTCGGAATTCCCAAGGCATAGGACGCTTCTCGCAGCTCATCGGGAACGAGCTTGAGCATCTCCTCGGTGTTGCGGATCACGACCGGCAACATCAGCAGCACCAGCGCCAACGACACGGCGAAGGCACTTTGCTCGAAGCGCAGGGTCGCGATCCACAGCGCGAAGACGAACAGCGCGGCCACGATTGACGGCACGCCCGCGAGGATGTCCACCACGAATGTGGTGACCTTTGCAAGCCGGCCCCCGCCGTACTCGACGAGATACACCGCCGCCATGACCCCCAACGGCACGGAAATGGCGGCGGCGATCGCGGCTTGGATGAGCGTGCCGTAGATCGCGTGGTAGACGCCGCCGGCGAACTCTTCAGGCAGAACCCCGGCGAGGGAGTTCGTCCACCACGTTGAGCTGACAATCGCGGCGACGCCCTTGGAGACCACCGTGAAGATCAGCCAGATCAACGGGATCATCGCGAGTACGAACGATGCGGCGAACAACGATGTCGCGACGGCGTTCTTGACCTTCCGGACGGTGCTGATCGGGTGGAAGGTCACCGCCTTCACCGGCTGGTCGAGCGCTGTCGTCATCCCCCACTCACCCTTCCGCCCGCCGCTGCACGGGCCAGTGCGTTCACGACAAAGGTCAGCGCGAAGAGGACGAACCCGGCGGCAATGTAGGCGCCCGTCGGCAGCGGAGCGCTGAACTCTGCGGCCGCCGAGGCGATCTTGGATGCGAACGTGTAGCCGCCGTCGAACAGGGACCAGTGGCCCGCCTGCGCAGCAGTGCGAAGGATTATCAGAATCGCGATTGTCTCGCCGAGCGCCCGGCCCAGTCCCAGCATCGAGGCGGCGATCATTCCGCTACGGCCGTAAGGGAATACGGTCGTCCGGATCACTTCCCATTTCGTGGCGCCAAGCGCCTGCGCGGCCTCGACGTGACCTCGTGGCGTGAGCGCGAAGACCTCACGGGTCACCGAGGTGATAATCGGAAGGATCATCACCGCGAGCACGATTCCCGCGGTGAAGATCGTTCCACCGCCGGCCAGTGACACGTTGCCCTGGGAGAACAGAAACAGCCAACCGAGATGGTCGTTCAGGAAGGTTGCCGCCGGCGTGAGCCACGGAGCCAGCACGAAGATGCCCCACAACCCGAAGACGATGGACGGTACCGCTGCCAGCAGGTCGACGATCATTCCCAGCGGCCGGGCCAGCCCGGTCGGGACGTAGTTCGTCAGGAACGCGGCGATGCCGATCGCGACGGGAACGGCGATGACCAGGGCGAACACCGAACTGAGGACCGTCACCATGAACAAGTCGCGGATTCCGAAGCGCAGGTTGTCCGGGTCGCTGGTCAGGAATTCCGTGCTGGTCAGGAAATTCGCGTGGTTGGCCTGCAGCGACGGAACCGCCTTGATGATCAGGAACAGCGCCATCAGGGCTATCGCGCCGATGATGGTGGCCCCGGCAGCAGTCGCGATCGCCTTGAACACGGCGTCACCCCAGCGGCCGCCGTTCTGCTTCAGGCCCGGTCTCCCCCGGTTCATGGTGGGCTGACCTCCGATGACACCGGCCTGCGGGGAAGATGTCGTGGGCGCCGGCCCCACGTTGGTCGCGTCCGGTGTGATTGCCATCCGCCGCTGCCCACTAGGCCGTCGCGTTGATGGCGTCGACAGCGGTGGTCAACCGCTCCTTGAAGGCTTCGGGAATGGGGATATAGCCGTTGTCCTCCAATCCTGCCTGACCGTTACCCAGCGCCGAATGCATGAACGCCTTGACGGCAGTGCCCACCTCCGGTTCCGGGTACTTCGAGCACACGATCTCGTACGCGGCAAGCATGATCGGGTAGACACCCGCCTCGGTGGGCTTGTAGAACGTCGTGGTGTCGAGCACGAGGTCGTTTCCATCGCCCATGAACTTGACGCCGTCGATGGCCTTGCCCGCCGTCTGCACGCTCAACTCGACCGGTTCCGGTCCTGCGGAGGTGATGATCTTCGCGGTGGACAGGCCTTGGGATTTGGCGAACGACCATTCGTTGTAGGTGACCGAACCTGGTGTGTTCTTGATGGCCGCAGAGGTGCCCTCGTTACCCTTGGCACCCTCCCCGACGCCTCCGGCGAACGACTTGCCCGCACCCTTGCCCCAGGAACCGTCCGACGCCGCATCCAAGTACTTCTGGAAGTTGTCCGTCGTACCCGACTCGTCGCTGCGGAAGATGACGTTGATCGGCTCTTCCGGCAGGGCGAGGCCTGGGTTCAGCGCCGTGATCTCCGGGGCATTCCAGGTCTTCACCGTGCCATTGAAGATCTTCGACAGCGTGGGCCCGTCCAAGGCAAGACCCTCGATGCCGGCGAGGTTGTAGGTCACCGCCAGAGGTCCGAATACGGCGGGAAGATTCCAGGCGTCACTGCCCCCGCAACGTTCCCGCGCCCGCTCAACCTCGCCCTTCTCCGCGCTGAGGGGGGAATCGGAACCGCCGAAATCGGTCTGGCCGCCAAGAAACTCAGAGACTCCGGCGCCCGAGCCGCTGGAGGTGTAGTTGAGCGTGAATCCGGGGCAGTCCTTCTCGTAGGCGTTGATGAACCGCGTCATCGCGTTCGCCTGTGCGGATGACCCACTCGACTTGAGGGTCTTCTTACCGCCGCAGTCACCAGCGGCCACAGATCCGGATTCACCCGAGCCCGAGTTCGACCCCGACCTCGACGACGTGTTGTTGTCGCTGCCACACCCCGACAGCACCAGGGCACTGGTGGCGATCACGCCCAGCGCGGCACAAGACCGTTTCGCCTTCACGAAGCTCCTTCAGATCACGGGCAGACGCTGGGCGCCGGGTGGGAATGCCCATCCCCCCGATTTCGTCGCGTCAAGCAGACCGATTGCCGCTCGGGAATGAACCTAGGGCGGTTCCATGAATGAACTACCTACGGATAGTGAACGGAACATGAACCAACCCCGAAAGCCCCGCAGGCCCCAGACGGGGTCAGTTCGGGCGCGTAGGCGGTGTCCACCCCTGCCACCGTGAATCCAAGGCCCCGGTAGGTGTTGACCGCCGCGGCATTGTCGCTCTCGACGTAGAGCATGACCTCGGGACTCTTCGCCTCGGCAAGGCGGCGTGCGAGATGGTCGACCCCCACCATCGTCATCGTCCGGCCCAGTCCGCGACCCTGGGCGGCCGGGTCCACCGCAAGCACATAGACCTCCCCGAGGACCTCACCGACGACCTCACCGACGCGGCCGCCCGATCGACCCTCGTGCACCTTCGTCCAGTGAAAACCCAGCAGGCTGCCGCTCTGCTCGTCGAGCGCAAGTAAAAGTCCGGCCGGGTCGAACCACGGCTCGGAGAGACGTGCCGCGAGGTCGGCGCCGGTCCAGCCACCCTGCTCGGGGTGCCAGGAGAACGACGCAT
>JAUPLT010000183.1 GCA_030836785.1 Actinomycetota bacterium | reverse complement strand
TTCGGTTTGAGTTCAAGCGTTACCGGTGTGATCAAGTTGTCCGGCTTCTGCGACACCGGCGGCGGTGTCGGCTTGACGAGCGCCAGGAGCTCGGCGACGTCATGCTCGGCGAGATAGTCATCGAGCCCGGTCTTGTCGTCGGTGTCCGGCAACCACAGCCACTCGATCCGCGCACCCTTCGTCGCCAAGTAGGACGAGAGTCCGCGAGCGGCTTTCTGCACCGAGTCCTTGCGTGCGAGATCGCCGTCGAACGCCATCACCACGCGCCGGCCGTTGAGCGCGACGTCGCGCCACTCCGGTAGCGCCATCTTGCCGCCGGCTGAATTGGTGGTGAGCCAGTTCCACACACCAGACAGCGCGACGATGCACAACCCTTGCAGCGCACCGCAATCGGCCTTCTTCACGCCCTCAGTGATCCACAGCGGCACGTTGGGATCGCCGAGCATGTCAGCCACCCCGGGCGGTATGTCGAGCCCGTTGCGCTGCTGGTACGGCGTCTCGTACTTCACCGTCTTGCCTTGGCGTAGCCGCGGCCGATCGGGACGGTATTGGTATCCCCAAGTCGAGCCGTCAACGCGAAGTTGCGGCACCAGTAGTCCCGGCGTGTTGCGTCCGGCCGCGGCGATCTTGAGATCCGCGAGCCGCCTGACGTCGGTGACCGTCTCGTATCCGCGCCTGGCGGCGAACTCCGGCGTGATACCGGATCCGGCCAACGCTTTCAGGTGCTCCGGCGAGATCATCGGCTCACCCGCTTTGCCGCCATGTAGCGCGCGTGAGCAGCGCGGAACTTATCCGGATCACCGCCGCGATCAGGGTGCAGATCGGCGGCTTCCCTGCGAAGTTCAGCGACCGACTTCCCACCGTTTGGGGCAGTGGCCGCAATCACGCGGTGCAACGCCTGTGGTTCCCGCTGCGGCGGTTCCAGGTGAAGCACCGCCCGCAAGGCGCAGTGGTAGACACCGCCATTGGATAGGAGTCGGCCTACCGCATCCCCGCCCTGTTCGATGGCTGCGCGGTCGATGTACATCTCCCGACCGCGCAGCGACTTCATGCCGTCGGCCGCACCACGGAAGTAGATCCGCTTCGGAGTGACTCGGGTGACCGGGCAAGCACGGACGATGTAGCAGTCGTGCGGTTCGGTGGTCCAGCAGCCGTCCCAGCAGGCCCAATACTCGTAGTAGAGATTGCAGTAGATCGGGCAGGCGATTCTGTTGGCTGGCATCACTTCTTCACCGCCTTGGCTGCGCAGTGAGAACCCATCCGGTGCCGCTTCGACGCGCCGCTGGTCAGCCAACGCCCGCAGCGAGAACACGGAACGGCCAGCTTGAACTCGCCATCAAATAGCGCCGCCCAGATCGACTTGTCGCCGACGAGCAGCCGATCGAGCTTGAACTCGTCGGTGCGCTCGTTATGATCGGAGCTATCGCTTGGCGGCGTGGAGAGTGCCGGGTCAGCAACAGCTGCCCGGTTCTTTCTTTTTCCCATCAGACGCGGCCGCCGATCGGCTTGAGCATCGCGGCCAGCTCGTCGAGATCGACGCGGATCAGCCGCGGCCCCATCCGGTAGCCGGTGATCCGGCCGTTAGAGATCCACCGCCGGATCGTGTCGGGATGAACACCGGCTTCAGCGGCAGCGGCTTGGATCGAGTCGAGACGTTGTAGTGACTTGCTTCTTGGCACAACAGAACCTTTCGGTTCTGAGCGGCCCAGCGTTCGCCTCAGGTTCGCCGTTACTACGGCGGGCAATTACCTACGCGTACAAATGTACCGCTTTGCGGCAACAGTCCTAGTCGTCCGGCGCAATGCGTCGGCGTGTCGGCCGTCCCGGTGTCCCGGTGCTGTCGGCCGCCAGGCGCTCGGCGGCGATCCCGCGGCGTAGGTGACGGCAGTTCAGCGACAACCCGCCGAAGCCGAGCACGTCATCGAGCACACCGCCGCGCGCGGGCCACTTATGATCGCCGTCTTCGGTGCGGCGCATCCGCGCCGGCTCGGCAGTCTCGGCGTTCTTCGCCGCGGACAGTTGGTAGCGCGGCAGGTAGAACAGTCGGCCACGCGGCGACTGCCAGACGTGCAGTAGGAGACAGCCCTGCGGGCACCGATAGTCAAGCAGCAGAACAGGATTCAATGCCCTAGCGGCCACCAGCGCGTCATGCTCGGCGGCGATCCGGTGGCCGGGTGCGTCGAGCCAGTCCGTCATGCGTTCGCCAACTTCGACAGCAGCGCAGCGATCTCACGATCTCGGCCCGCGGCGACGTGCTGATAACGCATGGCGGCTTGCGGTGAGCTGTGCCCGAGCCGCGCCATGAGCTCGGACAGTGTGGCGCCGGTGGCCGCGGCCAGCACCGCACCGGAGTGGCGCAGATCGTGGAATCGCAGATCCTCGCGGCCCGCTTTGGTGCGCGCCTTGTACCAGTGCCGGTACAGAGTGGACGGCTGTAGGTGCCCGCCGTTGTCGGCCGGGAACAGCAGCGCGTCGGGACTGCTGCCGGTGAACCGCTCTAGGTGATCTTCGATCTGCGGCAGGACGTGCGGCGGGATACTCACGTCACGGATCCCGGCGTCGGACTTCGGTGTGCCGATCTCGTATCTGCCGTCCACCCGCGCCGCAGCGCGACGGATCCGCAGCACTTCGTCGCTCAGGTTGACGTCTTTTCGGCGCAGCTCGACGAGCTCACCGAAGCGCAGCGCGCACCACGACGCGAGCGTGATCATGAGTCGCAGTTTCTCGGGCATGGCTTCGGTGAGCTCGCCGAGCTCGTCCACGCTCGCCGGGCGGATCTTGTGCACCCGTTTGGCGCGGCCGGCCCCGGTGATCCGGCACGGGTTGTCGTTGCGCAGATCGTCGGTGACCGCCGAGCCCATGATCGTGCGCAGGAGCGAATACGCGTGGCTGCGCAGCGTCGGCCGATCGGGGAGCGTGCGCGCGTACCAGTCGCGCACCTCGGCCGGTGTGATCGCGTCGATCGGACGATCCCCGAAGTCGTCGAGCAGGTGATCGTCCAAGATCGACTGATAGTGCGCTCGGGTGCGCGACTTGATCGGCCGTCCGGCCACCTGGCGGCCAGCAAGCCACGTCTTCGCGTAGTCGCCGAACAGGATCTTCTCGGCCTTGCGTCTCGCGGCTTCGGCTGTCCATTCTTCGGCGTCGATCTCGCGGCGGCGATCAGTCAGGAACGCTTCGGCGTCGGCTCGCGCGGCGTAGGTGCGGTGGCCGGTGACGTAGGTGCCGTCCGGCCCGGTGTAGCGCACTTGGTAGCGGCCCGACGGCAGTTTGCGGATCGAGCCGAAGGATCGCTTCTCGCGTGCTTCGCGCTTCTTCTTCGTCATGCCGCCCACCCGTCCCGCGTGCCAAATACGTGCCAAACCGGTGCAAGTCTATACCCACTTGTGCGGAGTCATTCGGCGCGATACTATGCTCCATGTCAGCAGTTCAAAGGCCATTTGTGCAGTTGACAGACCGAAAACCGAAACGCCTGGAAATCAACTTCAATCCCAGTATCGCGCACCAGAGTTTGCCCAGGTCAACACGCTCGCACCAAGCGCCACGACACGAAACGGCTGCCCGCTGACCATGACTCCCCGAGGCTTTCTCGCCGCCCTCCTGCTGGCGACCGCCGGGGTCACCGCCGTCGCCTGCTCCGGTTCGCCGGCGACCCTGCCGACCGTCTCGGCCGAGCCGACCCTGCCGACCGTCTCGGCCGAGCCGACCCCGCCGACCGAGACCGCAGCGGCTGAGGCGCCGCCCCCGGCTCCCCAGCCCGCAGGTGCACAACCCCGACTGGCCGCCGACCCCGCGACCCTGGCCGACGACTTGGTGGCCGACGAACTCGCACTGCGCGATCCGGCGACCCCGCAGGAGGCGCGGGCCGCCGCAGCCCGCCGGCAGCAGGCCGCCTACCGGGCCATCGGCCGGAACCCCGAGTGGGACGCGACCGTGCGGCCACGGATCCCCGAGTCACTGGGGTTTGTCTACGACCGCAATATCGACGCGCGCCGCCAACTCAACGCGATGGCCGAGGTGCGCGACACCCTGCCGGCCTGGCGGATCGTGCCCCCGGCACCGGCCGAGGAGTTGATGGGCTACTACCGCGAGGCAGAGGCAGCGACCGGCGTCCCGTGGAACTATCTGGCGGCGATCAACCTGATCGAGACCCGGTTCGGCAGCATCAAGGGAACGAGCACAGCCGGCGCCCAGGGGCCGATGCAGTTCATGCCGCCGACGTGGGCTGCCTACGGCCAGGGCGGTGACGTCAACGCCCCGCGGGACGCCATCCTGGGAGCAGCCCGCTACCTGGCGGCCAACGGGTTCGCCGGCGACCCCGACCGGGCCATCTACCGGTACAACAACGCCAACCAGTACGTCCGGGCGGTCACGGACTTCGCCGCGGTCATGGCCGCCGACCCCACGACATTCGGTTCCTACTACCTGTGGGACGTCTACTACTTCACGACGGCGGGCGACGTGCTGCTGCCCATCGGCTATGACCAGCCAGCCCGGATCGCGGTGGCCGACTACCTGGCCGCCCACCCGCAGTAGTCAGCCGAACTCCTACACCCTGGTCCACAGGCAGTTACCGGACAGTTCGGCGTAGAACAGTTTGGGCTGCATCTGCACCGTCAACGGCTTGCCCGGCTCGCCCTGCGAGACCTCGGGCGCGGACAACGCCCCGGCCTCGATCACAGTCTGCTGCTGGACCCGGCACGTGGTCTCGGCGTCCTGCGGGGTGGCCGTCCACTCCCCCGAACGCAGGTTCGGGTTGCGCATCCCCTGGCCGTGCAGGGTGATCGTCGGGCCGTAGCTGAACCAGCTGTCATTGGGGTCGAAGGGTGTCGGCACATCCGCCCACACCGCGCTGTCGATCACCTCCTGGCAGATGGCGTAGGTCTGCCCGTCCGGCAGCAGCGTCATCGCCCCGGACAACTCGGCGGAGCACCCGTCGCCCAACTGCGGGGCGGCGGGGTCGGCGTGCGCCACCCCCGGAACCATCACCACGGCACAAGCGGCGATGGCTGCCGCGCAGAACTTCTTCATCCAATACTCCCCACTGAGCGGCATGTGTTCATTGTGGTTATCGCCGCCGACCCCCGGTTGCGTTAGCCGATAATCGGCAGTCTTCGGCGCCGGGCAAGCCGGTCCAGCGCCGCCTGCATCGTCCGCCGCACCCTGCCGTCGATCCCGGCGACGTCGGGGTCGATGTCCCACATCGCCGCCACGTTGATGGGCTCGAGCACCTCAGCGACGATTTTCGACGGCAGCGGCATGTTCACCGGCACGAGGACACTGAGCCCGAACGGCAGCCCGAAGGACACCGGCAGGATGTCGGTTCGGAACAAGCGGCGCTCGAGTCCGGTCAGCCCCAACGCCCGGGACAGCCGACGCCCCCGGCTCAGGTACAACTGGGTCTCCTGGCCGCCGATCGACACCACCGGCACGATCGGGGCGCGCGCTGACACCGC
>JAUPLT010000182.1 GCA_030836785.1 Actinomycetota bacterium | reverse complement strand
GGATGGCGGGCGTGCGCTGGCGGTCGCACTCGACGCGGGACGGGCCGGCCGCGCCGCGGCGTCGGAAGCCCGGCGGGCGCCGACGGCACCGAGATCCGCGGCGGGGGCGGCAGCGGGCCGGTCGTAGCTTGCTTCGATCTTGTCGCGCAACGGGGCGTCGAGGGCATCGGCCACCGCACCCAATCCGACCCAGCGCAACGGAGTGAGCAGCGGCAACCGGTCGTTGCGGACCATCGTGTAGGTCATGGTGCCGTTCTGCCAGGTCACAAGATTGCCCGCCGCCTCCTCAGCCGCGAGGTCCAGCGTGTCGTAGACGGTCGGGTGGACGAGGAACATCCCGGCGACCGCGTTGGCCGCCGCCAGCAGACTGAACCGTGCCGGCCAATCGGCCCAGCCGTCGTACTGGCTCCACAGTTCGGTCACTGCGAAGCCGGAATCGATCGGGACTTTCGGCGCCCAGGGCACCCCGTAGGTGTTCTCCGGGTCGCCGACGAGCAGGAACGACGTCGTGTCCGGGGCCACCGCGGATGTCGGCGCGTAGTTGCGCAGCCAGAAACCGGCGATCTGGGCTCCCTGGGAGAAGCCGAACACCAGTTTCTCGCCGGGGTCTGCGACGAGACGGTCGTCGAGGCGGGCCGCTCCGGCGGAGATCGGTCCGTCCTCGCCGAACACACCGTCGACATGCGACAGGTCCAACGACGCCGCGGTCGGCACCCGCTCGCAGTCGTACACCTCGCAGAGGGCACCCCCGAACAGGTTGGGGGTCGATTCGACGATGTTGAGGTTCAGCGGTTCCAGGGTGTAGGCGGTGGCGGCGGCCGCAGTGGCCGCCATCGAACCTCCGCTCACCACCAGTGCGGCGGACAGTGCGGCGGCGGGAATCCAGGCTTTCACTCCGAGATCTCCCCGTCCGTCAGCGACAGCGTGGCGCTACCGAGCACTTCATCCCCGGCCGGGTCGGGCCGGTACAGCACCATCGTCTGGCCCGGCGCCACCCCGCGCAAAGGTTCCCGCAGGCTGACCCGCAATCGTCCGTCGACAAGCTCGGCCACTCCGGCGGCGACCCCTCCGTGCGCCCGGACCTGCACGTCACACTCGATCTCGCCCACCGGCGGCCGGCCTGAGGTGAATACCGGCCGGCGCCCGGTCAAAGCCCACACCTCGAGGTCTTCCGCCGCGCCGACCCGCACCGTTCCGGTGCCGGCGTCGATGGCGGTGACATAGCGGGGCCTGCCGTCCGGTCCGGGTCCGGCGATGCCCAAGCCCTTGCGCTGGCCGATGGTGAAACCGTGCACGCCGTCATGGTGGGCGAGCACCTGTCCGGACTCGTCGATCACCGAACCGGGCCGGACCCCGATCCGAGAGCCGAGAAAAGCCCGGGTGTCACCGGAGGGGATGAAGCAGATGTCATGGCTGTCCGGCTTTGCCGCTACCGCCAAACCACGCTGGGCGGCCTCCTGCCGGATATCGGGCTTGGCGGTGTCACCGATCGGAAACACCGCCCGGCGCAGTTGCTCGGCGCTGAGCACACCGAGCACGTACGACTGGTCCTTGTCGCGGTCCACCGCCCGCCGCAGCCTGCCCTCCGCGAGACGCGCGTAGTGCCCAGTGGCCACCGCGTCGAAGCCCAGTGCGACCGCCCGGGCAGCCAGCGCGGAGAACTTGATGGCCTCGTTGCACCGCACGCACGGGTTGGGCGTCTCACCGCGGGCGTAGGAGGACACGAAATCGTCGATCACCTCGGCTTTGAAGGCGTCAGCGAAATCCCAGACGTAGAAGGGGATTCCGAGAACATCCGCGACCCGGCGGGCATCACCGGCGTCCTCCTTGGAGCAGCAGCCGCGGGAGCCGGTGCGCAGGGTCCCGGGAGCACTGGACAGCGCCAGGTGCACGCCCACCACGTCATGGCCGGCATCGACCATCCGGGCAGTGGCCACCGAGGAGTCGACACCGCCGCTCATCGCGGCGAGCACTTTCACCGCGCACTCCCCCGCACGGCTGTCCCGGCGCCGGCCAGCGCAGCCTGTCGGGCGCGTGCCACCACCGTCGGAAGGACCGCCAGCACCGCATCGACATCGGCATCGGTACTGGTGTGGCCCAGCGACATCCGCAGCGACCCGCGGGCCTCGCCCGCCTCCTGGCCCATCGCGAGCAGTACGTGCGAGGCCTGCGCGACCCCGGCAGTACAGGCGGAACCGGTCGAGCACTCGATCCCGTTGGCGTCGAGGAGCATCAGCAGCGAGTCCCCCTCGCAGCCGCGGAAGGTGACGTTCACGTTGCCCGGCAGCCGGCGGCCGCCCCCGGGATCCGCACCGTTGACGACGACATCGTCGATGCTGCCCAGCACGCCGTCGATGATGCGGTCCCGAAGCGCGGCCAGGCGCGCTGACGTGTCCGGCACAGCGCCGACCGCGATCTCCGCAGCCGCGGCCATCGCCATCGCGCCCGGTACGTCCGGCGTGCCGGACCGTACGTCGCGCTCCTGGCCGCCGCCGTGCAGCAGTGGCACGCAGGCCGCGTCGCGACGCAGAAGAAGCGCTCCCACCCCGGTGGGTCCGCCGAACTTGTGAGCGGTGATACTCATCGCGGCCAATCCGGAACCGGCGAAGTCCACCTGGATCTGGCCGACGGCCTGGACCGCGTCGCTGTGCACGGGGACGCCGAACTCCGCTGCCACCGAAGCGATCTCGGCGACCGGCATGATCGTGCCGACCTCGTTGTTGGCCGTCATCACCGAGACCAGGGCAACGTCGTCGTGGCGGGTGAGGACGTCCCGCAGGGCCGCCGCGGTGACCGATCCGTCGGCCGCGGTGGGCAGCAGGCTCACTCGCGCCCCCTCATGTGCAGCCAGCCAGTCCACCGCGTCCAGCACGGCGTGGTGCTCCACCGCGGTGGTGACGATGCGCCGCCGCCGCGGATCTGCGTCGCGGCGGGCCCAGTAGATGCCCTTGACCGCGAGGTTGTCGCTCTCAGTGCCGCCGGCGGTGAAGATCACCTCCGAGGGCCGCGCGCCGAGCAGTGCGGCGAGGTTCTCCCGGGACTCCTCCAGCCGGCGCCGGGCGGCCCGGCCGGCCGTGTGCAGCGAGGAGGCGTTTCCGGCCGTCGACATCGCGGCTGCCATCGCCTCGATGGCTTCGGCGTACATCGGGGTGGTGGCGGCGTGGTCGAGATAAACCGACCGGTTGTGGCTCATGACCTGATCAGGATACCGGCCTGGCGATCGGGGCCGAGCAGACGCAAAATCCCCCGACACGCCGAGCGTGCGGGGGACTTTGCGTCTGCTCGCGGCAGGCTTGGTTAGCCCAACCTGATCGGCCGACTCCTCCTCGCCCGCTGGCGCGGGCGCATCGTCGTCAGCCCTTACGAGCCTTGATGGCTTCGGTCAGTTGCGGGGTCACGCTGAACAGGTCCCCGACCACGCCGTAGTCGGAGATCTCGAAGATCGGCGCTTCCTCGTCCTTGTTGACCGCGACGATGGTCTTCGAGGTCTGCATCCCCGCCCGGTGCTGAATCGCCCCGGAGATACCGAGAGCGATGTACAGCTGCGGGGCCACCGTCTTGCCGGTCTGACCGATCTGGAACTGACCCGGGTAGTAACCGGAATCCACCGCCGCGCGGGACGCGCCGACCGCGCCGCCCATCGAGTCGGCGAGCGCCTCGACCACGCTGAACTTCTCCGCGCTGCCCACACCGCGGCCGCCGGCGACCACGATGCTGGCCTCGGTGAGCTCCGGGCGGTCACCGGCGACGGCCGGCTGGCGGTCGACGACGCGGGTCGCATTGGCGGCCGGGGCGGGCACCTCGACGCTGACCTGCTCACCGGCACCGGCCGCCGGGGCGGGTTCGATCGCACCGGGGCGCACGGTGATCACCGGTACGTCGGCGGTCACCTTGGCCTCGACGGTGAACGCGCCACCGAAGATCGAGTGCACGCCGGTACCGTCTGCCTTGACATCGACGACGTCGGAGAGCACGCCGGTGCCGATGCGGGCGGCCAGCCGGCCGGCGATCTCCTTGCCGTCGGCCGTGGCCGGGATCAGGACGGCCGCCGGAGTGGCCGACTCGACCAGATTGGCCAGAACGTCGACGAACGGGGTGATCAGGTAGTTCACCGCGTCATCGGACTCAGCGACGTAAACCTTGGCCGCGCCGGCGGCCTTGAGGTCATCGATGAGTGGTGCCGCGGTGCCGGGAGCACCGATCACGACCGCGGACGGCTCGCCCAGGTTACGGGCGGCGGTGAGCAACTCAGTGGTGACTTTCTTGACTGCACCTTCGGAGTGCTCGACGAGCACAAGTACTTCAGCCATTGCAGCTCTCTTTTCTGGAAGTTTCTCGACGTTCGGAATGGGCCCTCAGTGATCGGGTCCTCAAGGATTTCGGCCTAGATGAGCTTCTGGGCGACCAGGTATTCGGCGATCTTGCTACCGCCGTCGCCGTCGTCGGCGACCTTCTCACCGGCGGACTTCGCCGGCTTGGGCGTCGAGGACACCACCGTCGAACCGGCGTTGTCGCGACCGACCTCGTCGGCTTCCACACCGATGTCCGCCAGCGTCAGGGTGGCCACTTCCTTCTTCTTGGCGGCCATGATGCCCTTGAACGACGGGAAGCGGGGCTCGTTGATCTTCTCGGTGACGCTCACGATCGCCGGGAGCGTGGCTTCGACGGCGACGACGCCTTCGTCGGTCTCACGCTCGCCGCTGATCTTGTCGCCCTCGAGTGCGATTTTGCGCATGTGGGTCAGTTGCGGCAGGCCAAGGTACTCGGCGATGATCGCCGGGACCGCACCGCCGGTGCCGTCGGTGGCTTCATTACCGGCGATCACCAGTTCGACACCCTCCACGGTGCCCAGTGCCCGCGCCAACGCCCATCCGGTCTGCACCATGTCAGAGCCGTGCATGTTCTCGTCGAGCAGGTGCACACCCTTGTCCGCACCCATCGACAGGGCCTTGCGGATCGCCTCGGCGGCCCGCGCCGGGCCGGCGGTCAACACCGTCACGGTGCTCGCGGCGGCGTCACCTCCGGCGGCGATCTCCCGTTCCTTGATCAGCAGCGCCTCTTCGACGGCGCGCTCGTTGATCTCGTCCAGCACGGCATCCGCCGCATCGCGATCCAGCGTCCAGTCACCGCTGGAGAGCTTGCGCTCCGACCACGTGTCTGGAACCTGTTTGATCAGCACCACGATGTTCGTCATCGTCTTCTCGGTCCTCCTGGCAGGCGTCCGGCGGCCGACCGGCCGCTGGCTTTGGGTCTGTTAAACGCTGTCCACGTCATGTTACTAGCCGGTAACTTGTGGTGGTTCGCACCCTAACGATAGCGGGCCGGGAGAGGTGTTCCCGCAGGCCCGGCGACAGTCGGCAGGTTGGGGATCCGGAGGTTTCGACGTTAGCCTGCGTTGCGATGAGCATGCACCTGACCGACCCCGCCGATGGGGGTTTGCCGCTGACCGGCGAGCGGACCGTACCGGGCCTGCCGGAGGAAAACTACTGGTTCCGCCGACATGAGGTCGTGTACCAGTACTGCGCCCCCATGTGCGCAGGTCAGGACGTGTTGGAGGCGGGGTGCGGAGAGGGCTACGGCGCGGCACTGCTGGCCTTCACTGCACGACGGGTGGTGGCCGTCGATTACGACGCCGCGACCGTCGCGCACGTGCGCTCCCGCTACCCGTCGGTGGATGTCATGGAGGGCAATCTCGCGGCGTTGCCACTCCCCGACGCATCGGTGGACGTGGTGGTGAACTTCCAGGTCATCGAGCATCTGTGGGATCAGCCACAGTTCATTACCGAATGCTTACGGGTGCTGCGCCCGGGCGGAGTCCTACTGATGTCTACGCCGAACCGGATCACCTTCACCCCCGGCAGCGACACTCCGGTCAACCCATTCCATACCCGCGAACTCAACGCCTCGGAGCTGACCGAACTGCTCACCGACGGCGGCTTCGAGATGCGCACGATGTCCGGTGTCTTTCACGGTTCGGGCTTGACCGAACTCGACGCCCGCCACGGCGGTTCGATCATCGACGCTCAGATCACCCGGGCACTGGCCGGCGACCCGTGGCCGGCGGACCTGCTGGCCGATGTCGCCGCCGTCCGCTGCGCGGACTTCGACATCGTCGACGCCTCACAACGAGCTATCGACGACAGCCTCGATCTGCTGGCGATCGCTGCGCGGCCATGACGGTTCCCGGCCAGTTCTCCCTGGTCCTGCACACACACCTGCCGTGGCTGGCACACCACGGCCGCTGGCCGGTCGGCGAGGAGTGGCTCTACCAATCCTGGGCGGCGTCTTATCTGCCGCTGATCCGGGTCCTGCGCGAGCTGGCCGCCGAGGGCCGCCGCGGGGTTGTGACGCTGGGGATGACGCCGGTCGTCACCGCCCAACTCGATGATCCGTACTGCCTCGACGGGATGCACCGCTGGCTGGCGAACTGGCAGCTGCGCGCGCAGGAGGCCGCAACTCTGCACACCCCGACCGGTGCCGCGGCCGGATCGGCGACGACCGCGGAGGCATTGCGGCAGTTCGGGATTCGCGAGTACGACGAAGCCGGTGCCGCCTTGGACGACTTCACCGCGCGGTGGCGGCACGGGGCCAGCCCACTGCTGCGCGAACTCATCGACGCCGGCACGGTGGAACTACTCGGCGGTCCGTTGGCGCACCCTTTCCAGCCGCTGCTGGCGCCGCGACTGCGGGAGTTCGCGCTGCGCGAGGGCCTCGCCGACGCCGGCCAACGGTTCGGCCACACCCCGGGCGGGATCTGGGCGCCCGAATGCGCGTACGCGCCCGGGATGGAGTACGGATACCGCGACGCCGGCGTCCGGCACTTCATGGTCGACGGTCCATCGCTGCACGGGGACACCGCCCTGGGCCGCCCGGTCGGCGACAGCGGCGTGGTGGCCTTCGGCCGCGACCTGCAGGTCAGCTACCGGGTGTGGTCTCCCAAATCCGGTTATCCCGGGCATGCCGCCTACCGCGATTTCCACACCCACGACCACCTGACCGGGCTGAAACCGGCCCGGGTGACTGGCCGGTCGGTGCCCGCCGAGGCCAAAGCGCCGTATGACCCGGTTCGCGCCGACCACGCGATCGACGGCCATGTCGCCGACTTCGTCGAATTAGTGCGCTCCCGGCTCATCAGCGAGTCCGACCGGATCGGCCGGCCGGCCCACGTCATCGCCGCGTTCGACACCGAACTGTTCGGACACTGGTGGTACGAAGGGCCGGCATGGCTGGCTCGGTTACTGCGCGCATTGCCCGAGGCCGGCATCAGGCTCGGCACGCTGACCGATGCGCTGGAGGGCGGATTCCTCGGCGCACCAGTGGAATTGCCGCCGAGCTCATGGGGCTCAGGCAAGGACTGGCAGGTTTGGTCGGGGCCGAAGGTGGCCGACCTGGTGGCCCTCAACACCGAGGTGGTCGATGCTGCACTGGCTTGCGTCGACAAGGCCCTGGCCCAGACCGGCACCGCTCCGACCCGCGACATCGTCGCCGACCAGGTACTGCGCGAGACCCTTCTGACGGTGTCCAGCGACTGGCCGTTCATGGTCTCCAAGGACTCGGCGGCCGATTACGCCCGCTACCGGGCGCACCTGCACGCGCACGCGACCCGCGAGATCGCCGACGCGCTGTCCTCGGGCCGGCGCGATGCCGCTGAGCGACTGGCCGCGGGCTGGAACGCCGCCGACGGTCTGTTCGGAGCACTGGACGCCCGCCGGCTGCCCAGGTGAAGAACCTGCCCCGGTGAAAATCCTGATGGTGTCGTGGGAGTACCCGCCGGTGGTCATCGGCGGGCTCGGCCGTCACGTGCACCACCTGGCCACCGCGCTGGCCGCCGATGGACACCAGGTGGTGGTGCTCTGCCGCCGCCCGGCCGGCACCGATCCCGCCAGCCACCCCACCGCCGACGAGGTCTCCGAGGGCGTGCGGGTAATCGCCGCCGCCCAGGACCCGCACGAGTTCGAGTTCGGCCCCGACATGATGGCCTGGACATTGGCGATGGGACACGCGATGATCCGGGCCGGCCTCGGACTGCTCGGCGATTGGGTTCCCGACGTGGTGCACGCCCACGACTGGCTGGTGGCCCACCCGGCGATCACCCTGGCCGAATTCTTCGATGTGCCAATGGTTTCCACCATCCACGCCACCGAGGCCGGGCGGCACTCCGGGTGGGTTTCCGGGCCGATCAACCGCCAGGTACACGCCCTGGAGTCCTGGCTGGCGAGGGAGTCCGACGCGCTGATCGCCTGCTCGCATTCGATGGCGGCCGAGATCGCCACGCTGTTCGGTCCCGGCCTGGCCGAGATCGTCGTGATCCCGAACGGGATCGACTGCAGTCGTTGGCCTTTCGCGCTTCGCTTACATCGTCCAGGACCGGCCGAGCTGCTGTTCTTCGGCCGCCTGGAGTACGAGAAGGGCGTTCACGACGCCATCGCGGCGCTGCCCCGGATCCGCAGGGCCCATCCGGGCACCACCCTGACCGTTGCCGGCGACGGCACCCAGCAGGACTGGTTGCTGGACGTTGCGCGTAAACACAAGGTGCTCAAGAGCGTTCGCTTCACCGGCCGGGCGGATCACGACCAACTGCTGGCGCTGCTGCATCGCGCCGATGTCGCCGTGCTTCCCAGCCGCTATGAGCCGTTCGGCATCGTCGCACTGGAGGCCATCGCCGCCGGTGCTCCCCTGGTGGTGACCGACACCGGCGGCCTGGGCGAGGCGGTGATCGACGGCGAGACCGGATTGTGCTGCCCGCCCGGTTCGGTGCCCGCCCTGGCCGCCGCGGTGATCGCCGCACTCGACGATCCCGCCGCCGCGCAGGCCCGCGCCGTCGCTGCCCGGGCGCGGCTCACCGCCGACTTCGACTGGCAGACGGTCGCGGCCCGAACCGTCGCGGTCTATACGGGCGCCAAACGCACCGACCGCCAACCGCAGACCCGCCGCGAGATCCCGGAGAACCCGCTTCCCGGCCGCTGAACCGAGGAACTGAGGAACTGAGGAACTGAGGAACACAGCGCACAGACCGGCTACTTGGCCGCCTTCTTGCGCTCGATATCGGCCAGCGCCGCGGCCAGTTCGGCCCGTTCGGCGGCCGAGGTCTCCCAGGCCAACTTCCGGTTCTTGACCACCTTGGCCGGCGATCCGACCGCAATGGAGTAGTCGGGGATGTCACCCTTGACCACGGCGTGCGCGCCGAGCACACAGCCGCGGCCGATCCTGGTGCCGCGCAGGACGGTGACCTTCGCCGCGATCCACACGTCGGGGCCGATCCGCACCGGGCTCTTGACGATCCCCTGATCCTTGATGGGCAGTTCGATGTTGTCCATCTTGTGATCGAAATCGCACACATAGCACCAGTCGGCCATCAGCGCCGACTCGCCGAATTCGATGTCCAGGTAGCAGTTGATGACGTTGTCGCGGCCGAAGACAACCTTGTCCCCCAGTCGCAGCGACCCCTCGTGCGCTCGGATCGTGTTCTTGTCGC
>JAUPLT010000181.1 GCA_030836785.1 Actinomycetota bacterium | reverse complement strand
GATGTCGGTCGCGCCATCCTGGCGCTGCGCCGGACGCGCCATCCTGGCTTGCTGGCTAACTTGTGCCATTCTGGCACCGTGACCAATCCGCCGGGGCCCAACGGAGGCAGTCGCGTCCCGGTGCTGCGCAGCGAGTGGAATGAGCCACTGCGCGCCCAACGCGACCCGCTCGCCGGTGAATCCGGCCGGCCACGGTCCAACCGCGACGAGCGGATCGGGCTGCGCAAGCAGAGCTGGCTTGGCCGGTTCGTCACCACCTACGGGTGGCGGGCCTATGCGCTGCCGGTGCTGGCCGTTGTCACCATCGTCGTGCTCTACCAGACCGTCACCGGCACCACCGCGCCAGTCGGCGAGGAGTCCGAGGTCGCCGGCCCGCCGACCATCGGCTCGGCGGGCACCACCATCGTCGGCGCGCCGCCGCGCGGGATGACCGAGTTCGACGCCGACCTGCCCACCGGGTTGTTGCCCGATGGCGGCAGGTTCACCGAGAACGGGGAGAAGACCTGGCGGATCGTTCCGGGCACCACGGAGAAGGTCGGTGAGGGCACCGCCAAGACCTTCACCTACACCGTGGAGATCGAGAACGGCATCGACACCACGGCGTTCGGCGGAGACGACGGCTTCGCCCGGATGGTCACCGAGACGCTGGACAACCCCAAGAGTTGGACGCACAACCCGCAGGTCGCCTTCCGTCGTGTCGACACCGTCCCCGCCGGGGAGAAACCGGACTTCCGGGTGTCGCTCACCACCCCGATGACCGTGCGGGAGGGTTGTGGCTACGAGATCCCGATCGAAACCTCCTGCTACAACCCGGTTTACGGCCAGGACTCAGAACCTCGGGTGTTCATCAACCTGGCCCGCTGGGTACGCGGGGCGGTGCCGTTCCAGGGGGATATCGGCTCCTACCGGCAGTACCTGGTCAACCATGAGGTGGGCCATGCCATCGGCTACACCACCCACGAGCCCTGCGACAAGAACGGCGGGCTGGCACCGATCATGATGCAGCAGACCTTCTCGACGTCGGACAACGACGCCGCGCGGTTCGACCCCGGCTCGGTCAAGCCCGACGGCAAAACCTGCCGGTTCAACCCCTGGCCGTATCCGATCGCCTGAGTGAAGTCCCGAGCCTGCACCGCACCGTCTCGAGTGTGCGGAATTCTCCGCCGCACTCGGCGTGGCGCGAGCGAAACCGCACAGTCACCGGGAGCCGAAGAGTCGGTTGGTCGAAGATGGGCGTCATGCCGGCCACGATGACTCTGCCGCCGCTGGTACAGCCCGCCGCCGAGCTGACCGCCGCCGAACTGGCCCGCTACGGCCGGCAGGTGATCCTGCCCGGGTTGGGCGCCGAGGGGCAACGGCGGCTGAAGAATGCCCGGGTGCTGGTGATCGGTGCCGGCGGACTGGGCTCACCGACCCTCCTCTATCTGGCTGCGGCCGGGGTGGGCACCCTGGGGATCGTCGATGACGATGTGGTCGAGGAGTCCAACCTGCAGCGACAGATCATCCACGGCACCTCCGACATCGGACGGTCCAAGGCCCGCAGTGCACGGGATTCGATCGCCGAACTCAACCCACTGGTGGCCGTGCGCACGTACGAGGAACGGCTGACGCCCGACAATGCCGTCGCCCTGTTCGGCGAGTACGACCTGATCATCGACGGCACCGACAACTTCGCCACTCGCTACCTGGTCAACGACGCTGCCGTGCTGGCGCGCAAACCCTACGTGTGGGGGTCGATCTTCCGGTTCGCCGGGCAGGTGTCGGTGTTCTGGGACGACGCTCCTGACGGGCCGGGGGGAGAGCGTCGCGGCGTCAACTACCGCGACGTGTATCCCGAACCGCCGACCGGACCGGTGCCGTCCTGCGCCGAGGGTGGTGTGCTCGGCCTGCTGTGCGCGTCGGTGGCGTCGATCATGGGCACTGAGGCGATCAAGCTGATCGCCGGTATCGGCGAGCCGTTGCTGGGCCGGCTGATGATGTACGACGCACTGGCGATGACGTACCGCACCATCGACGTCCGCAAGGACCCGCAGGCGGCACCGATCACCGCCCTCGCCGACTACGGGCCGCCACCGGGGGCGCAGCAGGAGGCGGCAGAGGAGGGGGCCGCGGAAGAGGAGGCCGTCGGGCTCACACCGCAGGAACTGCGCGACCTGCTGGACGCGGGCGCCCCGGTGGTCCTCATCGACGTTCGTGAACCGGTCGAGTGGGAGGTCAACCGCATCGACGGCGCGGTGCTGATCCCGGCGGCCACCCTCGAGACCGGCGCGGGACGGGCGCTCATTCCCGCCGGTGGTATCCCGATCCTGTACTGCAAAACCGGCCTCCGCTCCACCGCCGCGCGCGCGGCCCTGGCCAGGGCCGGGTTCGCTGGGGCGCGGCATCTGCAGGGCGGCATCGTGGCCTGGGCACTGCAATTCGATCCCGACATGGCGATGTACTGAGGCGGTGTTCACCCCGGCACGCCTTACGCTGGCCATGTGATCGACGAACGTCCGCCTGAGCATGTGATGTCGGCGTTCGGTCTCAAAGGCGGCGATCCAGAGCCGAGCGGGGAGGGCTGGCGCAGCGGGGAGATCGTGGTGTCGCTGGTTCCCGACCACGCCCGCGCTGCCTGGTCTGCCAAGACCCGCGAAACACTGTTCGTCGACGGGCTGCGACTGGCCCGACCGGTGCGCTCCACCGATGGCCGTTACGTCGTCTCCGGGTGGCGTGCCGACACCTTTGTCGCCGGCAGCCCCGAACCCCGGCACGACGAGGTCATCTCCGCGGGTGTCCGGTTGCACGAGGCCACCGCCGACATCGAACGACCACGCTTCCTCACCCGGGCCCCGGTGCCGCCGTGGACCGACGTCGATGTGTTCATCGCCGCCGACCGCGCGGCCTGGGAGGACCGTCCGCTGCAGGCACTGCCGCTGGGCGCGCCGAAGGTGCCCGATACCGAGGAGCGCCGCCGCTGCGTCGAGGTGGTCGGCCAGCTGGCCGGTCTGCGCAAGACCACCAAGAGCCCGAGTCAGCTTGTGCATGGCGATCTTTACGGCACGGTGCTGTTCGCGGGTGCCGCCGCACCAGGCATCACCGACATCACCCCCTACTGGCGGCCGGCTGCCTGGGCGGCCGGTGTTGCCGTGGTCGACGCGCTGTCCTGGGGGGAGGCCGACGACGGCCTCGTCGAGCGTTGGGACACGCTGCCGGAGTGGCCGCAGATGTTGTTGCGCGCGTTGATCTTCCGGCTCTCGGTTCATGCCCTGCATCCGCGTTCGACTCCAGAGGCATTTCCGGGCTTGCTGCGCACCGCCGCGGTGGTCCGCATGATGCTCTGACTACTCGAAGCAGTTCCGGCTAGCAGAAGTCGCACCGGCTAGAAGCGGTGCCGGCTAGAAGCGGTGCCGGACTTTCCCCAGGGGCACCCGGCCGCCTTCGGTGGGGACGCCTTCTGCGCGCAGCAGTGCCAGTTGGTCGTCGGCGAGGTGCGCCGCCGGCCGCCCGGATGCGCTGAGCACCCGGTGCCACGGCAGGTCGTGGGAGTCGGTGCGCATGATCCAGCCGACGATACGTGGGCTGGAAAGCCCTGCCGCGCAGGCGATGTCACCGTAGGTTGCAACCCGTCCGGGCGGGATCTCGGCGACCAGTGCGCGGACCCGTTCCACCTGGGCGTCGGCGATCTTCGATGCCACCCCCGGCGTTACCCGAGCAGGTCGCGAATGACAGCGGCGGTCTGGGCGGGCTGAACCTGGGCGACCATGTGCTGGCAGCCGGCGTCGACCAGGGTGAAATCGGCACCGAGGTGCCCGGACAGGGCGTCGATCAGCGCCTCGGTCACATACGGCGGATCCTGAAAAGCCGCACGCACCAACGCCGTCGGGGTTCCCCGGCGCGGCAGCACGATATCGCGGGCCAACTCGCTCCAGTAGGACACCGCGGCCGGCAGGCACACCCGCCAGCCGAGTCGTCCGTTCGGCAGCGCGATCAGATGCTCGTCGAGGTCCTCGTCGAGCACCGCCGGCGGCACGTCCGACCACACCCCGGTGGCCTTCTCGGTGCGGGCCTCGGCGCGATCGGTGTAGTCCGGGGAGGCCAGCATCGCCTCGGCGATCTCCCGCATCCATTGCCCGTCCAGCGCGACGGCCGGGTCCAGCAGCACCAGTCCGGAGACCAGGTCGGGGCATTGGGCGGCCAGGTGCAGGGCGACCGCGCACCCGAACGAGTGCCCGATCACCAGCACCGGCCCGTCGGCCTCGTTCTCCACGCAGGTGGCCAGGGCCGCCACATTGGCGTCGATCGTCCACGGCGCGGCGTAGGTCGAATGGCCGTGCCCGATCAGATCCGGTGCCAGCACCCCCACGTCGGGCAGATACTCGGTGGCCAGCCGACGCCAGCGCCGCCCGTGTCCGGTCAGGCCGTGGATCATCAGGACGCGGACCGGGCCGGGCGGACCCCAGCGGTTCAGGTGAAGCACGCGGCCCATGCTGCCAGACTGACATCATGGATCCCGTTGATAGGCAACCGCTCACTCTGCGCAGTCTGGGCGCGGCCGGCACCGTCACCGGCTCCAAACACCTGCTGGAGAGCGATGACGCGCGGATCCTGGTCGACTGCGGCCTGTTCCAGGGGGTCAAGAGCCTTCGCGAACTCAACTGGGCCCCGCTGGCTGTCGACCCGGACAGCATCGACGCCGTCGTCCTCACCCACGCGCACCTCGATCACACCGGCTACCTGCCGCGGCTGGTCCGCAACGGCTTCACCGGCCCGATCATCTGCACCGAGGCGACCGCCGCTGTCGCCGAGATCATCCTGCGGGACAGCGCCTACCTGCAGGAGCGCGATGCGGCGTTCCTGAACAAGCACAAGGCCAGCAAGCATCACCCCGCGCTGCCGCTCTACGACAGCGACGACACACAGCGCACGGTGGAGTTGTTCAGCACTCGGCCCTTCGGCGCGGAGTCCGAAGTGCCCGGGACCGGGGCGGTCGTGACCTTCCGCCGTGCCGGGCACATCCTCGGTGCCTCGACCGTGGACCTGGCCTGGCACGGGCGGCGGATCGTCTTCTCCGGGGACATGGGCCGCTACGACGATCCGGTGATGCTCGACCCGGACCCGGTACCGGCCGCGGACTACCTGGTGATGGAGTCCACCTACGGCGATCGCGTACATGAGCGGACCGATCCGGCTGACGTGCTGGCCGGGGTCGTTCAGGCCACCGCGCAGCGCGGCGGGACGATCCTCGTCCCGGCGTTCGCGGTGGGCCGGGCGCAGACGTTGCTGTACTACCTCTGGCAGTTGCGCACCGCCGGCCGACTGCCGGACATCCCGATTTACCTGGACTCGCCGATGGCCATCAACGCCAGCGAGTTGCTGGGCAGATTCCCCGACGACCACCGGTTGCCGCCGGAGGTCTACGAGGGCATGCGAGATATGGCCACGTACACCCGCGATGCCGAGCAGTCCATGAGGATTTCGGCCAGCAAGGACCCCAAGGTCATCATCTCGGCCAGCGGGATGGCCACCGGCGGGCGAATCCTGCACCACCTCAAGGCATTCGCGCCCGACCCGCGCAACACCATCATGATCACCGGATACCAGGTGCCCGGTACCCGCGGCGCCGCCATCGCCTCCGGCCAGCGCCAGATCCGGATATTCGGCGAGTGGGTCTCGATCAACGCCGCGGTGGCCAACCTCGCCATGCTGTCCGCGCATGCCGACGCCGACGAACTGATCCGGTGGGCCTCCGGATTCACCAGCCCGCCACGTCAGGTTTTCGTGGTGCACGGTGAACCCCAGCCCGCCGACACCCTGCGACTGCGACTCGACCGCGAGTTCGGCTGGCCGGGAACGGTGCCCCGGCCAGGACAGGCATTCAGTCTGTAAACCGCTCGTAGGCGTTAGCATCCTCACCGACCCAAGGGGATGCCGATGACCCGAACTGCCGGACAGCGACGCGACCGGACCCATTGGCTCTACGTGGCGGTCATCGTCGCGGTGGTGGCCGGTGTGGTGGTCGGGCTGATCGCCCCCGGTGTGGGTACCGACCTCAGCGTGCTGGGAACGATGTTCGTCAACCTGATCAAGATGATGATCGCTCCGGTCATCTTCTGCACGGTGGTGCTCGGGATCGGCTCGGTAGCCAAGGCGGTGACGGTCGGCCGGATCGGCGGCCTGGCCTTCGGCTACTTCATGGTGATGTCCACCTTCGCCCTGGCCATCGGGCTGGTGGTCGGCAACCTGCTGCACCCGGGCGACGGGCTCAAGCTCACCGAGTCGATGGCCGCCAAGGGGACGCAGTTGGCCGAGAAGTCCCAGGCGTCCGGCGGTGTGGTGGATTTCGTGACCGAGATCATCCCGAAGACGCTGTTCTCCGCTCTGACCACCGGCAACGTTCTGCAAGCGTTGTTCGTCGCACTGCTGGTGGGATTCGCCATCCAGGGACTGGGGCCGACCGGCGCGCCGATCCTGCGGGCGGTGGAGCACTTGCAGCGGCTGGTGTTCCGGGTCCTGGTGATGGTGTTGTGGGCGGCCCCGATCGGTGCGTTCGGGGCGATCGCCGGTGTGGTCGGCCAGACCGGGTGGCGTGCGGTGACGAGCCTGGCGGTGCTGATGGCGGGCTTCTACCTCACCTGTGCGGTGTTCGTCTTCGTGGTGCTGGGGCTGTTGCTGCGGGTGGTGTCGGGGGTGTCGATCTTCGCGCTGATCCGCTACCTCGCCCGGGAGTACCTGCTGATCATCGCCACATCGTCGTCGGAGTCGGCACTGCCGCGGCTGATCGCCAAGATGGAGCACCTCGGGGTACAGCAGAGCACGGTGGGGGTGGTGGTCCCGACCGGGTACTCGTTCAACCTCGACGGCACCGCCATCTACCTGACCATGGCGTCGCTGTTCATCGCCGACGCGTTGGGCGATCCGTTGTCGGTGGGGGAGCAGGTCGGTCTGCTGCTGTTCATGATGGTCGCCTCCAAAGGCGCGGCCGGGGTCAGCGGGGCCGGCCTGGCCACCCTGGCCGCCGGGCTGCAGGCGCATCGTCCCGAACTGCTCGACGGTGTCGGGCTGATCGTCGGGATCGACCGATTCATGTCCGAGGCGCGGTCGGTGACGAACTTCTCCGGCAACGCGGTGGCCACCGTGCTGATCGGATCGTGGACCAAGACCATCGACAGTGATCGGGTCCGCGCGGTGTTGGCCGGCCGGGACCCGTTCGATGAGGCGACCATGATCGACGAGCATCAACCGGCGGTGCCGGCCCAGCGCTAAGTCTGCGCCCTTTCTGTCAGACCCCCCTGGTGTCATATCGGCATGAGCACACTGCGCGTGCTGGGCGGGCCGGGCACCGGGAAGACCACCCTGCTGGTCGAGGCGGCCGCGGCTCAGATCGCGGCCGGTCTCGACCCCGAGTCGGTGCTGCTGCTCACCCCCGGGCGGCTGGTCGGGTCCGTTCGGGCAGCGGTGACCACGCGGCTGCTGCAGGCCGCGGGTGGTGGGGTGATTCGTGAGCCGCTGGTGCGCTCGGTGCACAGTTACGCGTTCTCGGTGCTGCGCAAGGCCGCCGAACGGGCCGGCGATCCGCCGCCGCGGCTGGTCACCGGTGCCGAACAGGACGGCATCATCCGCGAACTGCTGGCCGGGGAGATCGAGGACGGGGCATCCGGTTGGCCGGCCCAGCTGCGGCCTGCCCTCGGGACGGCGGGGTTCGCCACCGAACTGCGTGACCTGATGTCGCGTTGCGCCGAGCGCGGTATCGACCCGCTGGAACTCAAACGGCTCGGTCGGGTGCACAGCCGCCCCATGTGGGTGTCCGCCGGCCGGTTCGCCCAGCAGTACGAGCAGGTGATGTTGCTGCGCGCCGCGGTCGGTACTGCCGCCCCGCAGGCCACTGTGCCGGCATTGGGGGCGGCCGAACTGGTCGGCGCCGCGCTGGAGGCCCTCGCTTCCGATGCCGATCTGCTGGCCGCCGAACAGGCCCGGATCGCGTTGCTGCTGGTCGACGACGCCCAGCACCTCGACCCGCAGGCCGCCCGCCTGGTGCGGGTACTGACCGCCGGCGCCACGCTGGCGGTGCTGGCCGGCGATCCGAACCAGGCGGTGTTCGGGTTCCGCGGCGCGGACAGCGACCTGTTGCGCGCCCGGACACCGTTGGTCGAACTGACAAAGTCGTACCGCTGCGCTCCCGCGATCGCCCGGGCCATCAGCGGTGTCGCCGGGCGGCTGCCCGGCTCGGTGGGCTGGCGCACGCTGCAGGGCAGTGGGGAGGGTGGCAGCCTGAGCGTGCGGGTGGCCGCCTCGGCGCACGCCGAGGCGGCGCTCGTCGCCGACGTGCTGCGCCGCGCCCACCTGATCGACGGTGTGCCGTGGTCGCAGTTGGCGGTGATCGTGCGGTCCGTCTCCGCCGCGGCGGCATTGCCCCGCGTGCTGGCCGCCGCCGGGGTTCCGGTGGACCTGTCGCCGCTGGCCGGTCCGGTCGCCGGCCAGCCCGCCGCGAGGGCCCTGCTCACCGTGCTGGCCGCCGCCGGCGGATCTCTCGACGACGGGCAGGCGGAGGTGCTGCTCACCGGGCCGATCGGCCGGCTGGACCCGGTGTCGCTGCGTCAGCTACGTCGGGCATTGCGCCGCGCCGGCACCGATCTGGCCAGGGTGCTCACCGGGCCGTCCCGTGCATTGCCCGCCGCGCTGGCCGCGCCGGTCAACCGGGTGCGCGCGGTGCTGAAAGCTGCCGGTCAGGCACAGATCCGCCACCGCGACCCGCGCTTCACCCTCTGGCAGGCATGGGAGCGCAGCGGCCTGCAGCGGCGATGGCTGGCCGCCGCCGAGCGGGGGGGCTCCGACGGCGCCGCGGCCGAACGCAACCTCGGGGCGGTCACCGCCCTGTTCGACATCGCCGATGACTACGTCGCCCGCACCGCAGGCGCCTCAGTGCCCGGTCTGCTCGACCACGTGGCCGCCCTGCAACTGGCCCGACCCGCCGCCGAGGTCACCTCAGGTGAGACGGTGGCGGTGCTCAGCCCGCACGCCGCGCTCGGCCGGGATTGGGAGATGGTGGTCATCGCCGGCGTCCAGGATGGGTTGTGGCCCAACACCACTCCGCGTGGGGGAGTGCTGGCCACCCAGCGACTGCTCGATGCCATCGACGGGCACGGTGACGAAGTGTCGGCTCGGGCGCCCCTGCTCGCCGAGGAGCGCCGACTGCTGATCGCGGCGATGGGCCGGGCCCGCCGGCGGCTGCTGGTCACCGCAGTCGACAGCGACGGCGGCGACGATGCGGCCCTGCCGTCACCGTTCGTGGCCGAACTGGCGCGGTGGGCCACCGCTCCCGTGGCCGAATCCGCCGCCCCGCTTCAGGCGCCGCCGGTGCTGTCCCCGGCGGCAGTCGTCGGCCGGCTGCGGGCCACGGTATGCGCCCCCGACGGTGCCGTCGATGAGGCCCGCAGGGCCTGCGCGGCAACCCAACTCGCGCGGCTGGCCGCGGCGGGTGTGCCCGGCGCGGACCCGGCGCTCTGGCACGGACTGACCGATATCAGTACCGATGAGCCGCTGTATGTCGTCGGCCCGGAAGACGACAGCGCCGTCACTCTCAGCGCCGTCACTCTCAGCCCGTCCACCCTCCAGACACTGTCGGACTGCCCGCTGCGTTGGTTGGCTGAACGACACGGCGGCACGGGGCCGCGCGAGCTGACGTCAACCTTGGGATCAGTGGTGCATGCATTGGCTGCCGGACCGGCCCGTAGTGAGGCCTCGATGATCGCCGACCTGGAAACGGTCTGGGCCGCAATCCCGTTCGATTCACCCTGGTACGCCGCCAACGAATTGGAGCGGCACCGCACCATGCTGTCGGCGTTCGCGGCGTGGCGGGCGGCCACCCGCCACGAGCTGACCGAGGTGGGCACCGAGGTGGACCTCGATGGCATCGTCGCGGAGGCCCTCGAGGGGGGTGCTTCCGAGGACGGTGGTGACGGTTTGCCCGCCGTGCGGGTGCGCGGCCGCATCGACCGCCTCGAGCGAGATCCGCAAGGCAGGCTGGTTGTCGTCGACCTCAAGACGGGCAGAAGTCCTGTCACCAAGGACGATGCCCAGAGCCACGCCCAGTTGGGCCTCTACCAACTGGCCGTTGCCGCCGGACTGCTCGGGCCGTCCGGGGACGGGGATGCTGAACCCGGCGGCGGGCGGCTGGTCTACCTAGGTAAACCCACCGCCGCCGGTGCCGCCGAACGCGAGCAGACCGCGCTCGGCCCGCAGGATGTCGCTGACTGGCGCGACACCGTCCGCGCCGCGGCCGCGTCCACCGCCGGCCCGCGGTTCACCGCCCGGGTCAACGCCGGCTGTGCGCATTGCCCGATTCGGCCGTCCTGCCCTGCTCACGCACCGGAGGAATCATGACCACTGCCGCGGTGCAGTACAGCCCCGCCGAACTGGCCACCGCACTCGGGCTGCCGGCCCCCACCGACGAGCAGGCCGCGGTGATCGCCGCCCCGACTGGCCCGTTGGTGGTGGTGGCCGGCGCCGGAGCGGGCAAGACCGAAACCATGGCCGCACGGGTGGTCTGGCTGGTGGCCAACGGTTACGCCGACCCCGGTCAGGTGCTCGGCCTGACGTTCACCCGCAAGGCCGCCGGACAGCTGCTGCGTCGGGTGCGGTCCCGGCTCGCCAGGCTGGCCGGGCACCTCGGCGATGCCGCGGACGCCGGTTCTCCGACGGTCAGTACCTACCACGCGTTCGCCGGGTCGCTGCTGCGCGAGTTCGGGCTGCTGTTGCCGGTCGAACCGGACGCCCTGCTGCTCGGGGACACTGAGATGTGGCAGCTGGCCTATGACGTGGTGCGCCGCCACCCCGCGCCGCTGGCGATCGATAAAACCCCAGCGGCGGTCACCGCAATGGTGCTGCGGTTGCACGGCGAACTGGCCGAGCACCTGGTCGATACCACCGACCTGCGCGGCACCCACGCCGAACTCGAGCGCCTGGTGCACACCCTGCCGCCCGGCCCCCGTCAGCGCGACACCCCCAACCGCCGGCTGCTCGACCTGCTCGACGCGCAATCGCAGCGCAGCGCACTGGTGCCGCTGGTCGATGCGCTCACCGCCCGGATGCGGGCCGACCGGGTGATGGACTTCGGCTCCCAGATGTCGGCGGCGGCGCGTCTGGCTGCTGCGCACCCTCAGGTCGGGGAGCACCTGCGGGAGCGCTACCGGGTGGTACTGCTCGATGAGTACCAGGACACCGGGCACGCCCAGCGGATCGCGCTGTCGGCGATGTTCGGTGCGAGTGTCGGCGAGTCGGCGGGTAAGGCTGAGAGGGAGGCTGCGAGTGAGCGGCTGGCGCTGACCGCCGTGGGCGACCCGATCCAGTCGATCTACGGCTGGCGCGGCGCGTCGGCCACCAACCTGCCGCGGTTCACCACGGACTTCCCGTGCGCCGACGGCAGCCCGGCGCCGACCAGTGAGCTGTCCACCAGTTGGCGCAACCCGCCGCGGGTTCTGGAACTGGCCAATGCGATCTCCGCCGAGGCGCGTCGGCGCTCGGTGGGCGTGCGCCCCTTGCAGGCCCGTCCCGGCGCTGAACCCGGAACCGTGCGCTGCGCGCTGCTCGGTGACGTCGCCGCCGAGCGGGACTGGCTGGCCGACGCGATCGCCGCCCGCTACACCGCCGGACCCGACGGGCAGCCGCCGACCGCGGCGGTGCTGGTGCGCCGCAATGCCGACGCCGGACCGATCGCCGCCGCGCTCACCGCCCGCGGTGTACCGGTCGAGGTGGTGGGCCTGGCTGGATTGCTGTCGATTCCCGAAGTGGCCCAGGTGCTGTCGATGCTGCGGCTGGTCGCCGATCCGTCCGCCGGCGCGGCGGCGATGGCGGTGCTGACCGGGCCGCGCTGGCGGCTGGGAGCGGCAGATCTGGCGGCGCTATGGCGGCGCGCGGTGGTCCTTGAGGGTCGCCGCGCGGCTACGGGGACCGCCGCGGAGATCATCGCCGCGGCCGCCGAGTCGGATGCCGCCGGACTGGCTGACGCGCTGGCCGATCCCGGACCGCCCGAGGCCTACTCGGCGGAGGGGTACCGGCGGATCACCGCCTGCGCGGCCGAATTGACCCGGCTGCGGGCCGGTCTGAGTAATCCGGTCACCGACCTGGTAACCGAGATCCGCCGGGTGATCGGTATCGACGTCGAGGTGGGCGCCGTCCGCCCACCTCACGTGCCGGGCACCGGTACCGAACACCTGGACCGCTTTACCGAGGTGGTGGCCCGCTACACCGGTCATGCGGGGGTCGACTCAGGGGCCGACTCCGGTCCCGAACATGCCGGGGTGGCCGGTCTGCTGGCCTACCTCGACGCCGCCGCGGTGGTGGAGAACGGCTTGGCCCCGGCCGAGGTGAGCGCGGCGACGGGGCGGGTACAGATCCTCACCGTGCATGCGGCCAAGGGCCTGGAATGGCAGATCGTCGCCGTTCCGCACCTCTCCGGTCGCGTGTTCCCCTCGACGGGCACCGCCCGTACCTGGCTCAACGATCCCGCTGAACTTCCCCCACTGCTGCGCGGCGACCGCGCCGACGCAGAGTTCGGGGCCGGATTGCACGGTGTTCCGGTGCTGGACACCTCCGCGGTGTCCGACCGAAAAGCGCTCGCCGACACCATCGAGGCGCACCGGGAGTTGTTGCAGCGCCGCCGCATCGACGAGGAACGTCGCCTGCTTTACGTCGCAGTGACCCGCTCCGAGGACACCTTGCTGCTCAGCGGACACCACTGGGGCCAGACCGGTGCCAAGCCCCGTGGGCCCTCCGAATTCCTCACCGAGATCCGCGAGATCATCGAGGCCACCGGCTGCGGCGAGGTCGAGCAGTGGGCAACCGCTCCAGATGATGGTGAGCAGAACCCGTTGGGCGACAACGCTGTCGAGGTGTCCTGGCCGGTCGACCCGCTGCGTGACCGCCGCGCTGACGTGCAGCGCGGGGCGGATCTGGTGGCCGCCGCGATGACAGTAGTGCGCGGCGATTCCCCAGCCCGCCCGCACAGCCCAACCAGCCCGGACAGCCCCGAGTGCCCCGACGAGTGGCAGGCCGCGATCACCGGCGATGTCGACGCGCTGCTGGCCGAACGTGCCCGCGCGGCCGCCCCGCGCCCGGTGCGGCTACCTCCGGCGCTGTCGGTCAGCGCTCTGGTCGAACTGGACCGGGACCCGCGAGCCGCGGCGCGGCTGGCCCGCCGATTGCCGGCCCGCCCAGACCCGCATGCGCTGCTCGGCACCGCCTTCCATGATTGGGTGCAACGGTTCTTCGGCGCTGACCGGTTGTTCGATCTCGACGACCTGCCCGGCGCCGGGGACACCCACACTGCTGACGCGGAAGCCCTCGAGGAGCTGCAGGAGGCGTTCCGCGGATCGCCGTGGGCGGCGCGCACCCCGCTGGCCGTGGAGGTGCCCTTCGAGATGGCTCTCGGCGACATCCCGTCAGAGGCGCCCGGCCACGACACCACGGTCATCCGCGGCCGTATCGACGCCGTCTTCGCCGACCCCGACGGCGGGGTCACCGTGGTGGACTGGAAGACCGGCGAACCGCCCACCGGCGAGGCCCGCCAGCACGCTGCCGTGCAACTCGCCGTCTACCGGCTGGCCTGGGCGGCGCTGTCCGGGATGCCGGAGAACCGCGTCAGGGCCGTGTTTCACTACATCCGACCGAGCGGCGTCCGATCGGGTCGCACCGTCGAGCCGGACATCCTCTACGGGCGCGAGGAACTGGCCGCGCTGCTCAGTTCGGGCGGGGAAGCGGAGCGTTGCGATGGATCCGCAGGGCAGTGACGATCATCGGCACCTGCAAGGGCAGCCGGGCCAGCGCGGCGATCCGCATCGGCCACTTCTGGGCGCCCGGCTTGTTCCACCACATCCGCACCATGTTGACGTTGGCCGGGAAGACCGCCAGGAACAGCGCCACCGCCGCCAACGCCCCGGCCCGGCGGGCTTGCGGGACCAACAGCATGGTGCCCACACCGACCTCGGCCACCCCGGAGGCGTAGGTGTAGAAACGCGGGCTGCCCGGAAGTTCGTTGGGAACGATGGTGTCGAAGGGTTTGGGCGCCAGAAAGTGCCCCACTCCGATGCCGATCAGCATCGCCGCCATCTGGTAAGCCGGCTTCTGGCTGACAGTCTCGATCGCGGTATCCGGTGGTGTGGCGGTCATGGGTACATAATGCTCCGTGTGATGACGGAGCGCCGTGGCTAGGCGCAGGTTGCTCAGCGCGCGGCACTCGTCCTCGGACGACGATCTCGCCGCCAAACAGGCATCCGCACTTACCGACAATCTGCACATCCCGCAGAAGTTCGTCAGCCCGGGCCAGCGAATCGCCCGCCGGTTGTTTTACGCATTGGCGGCGCTGTTCGCCGCGGTGATCATCGTCTACCTTGACCGAGACGGCTACCGCGATGTCACCGAGAAGCCGCTGACCTTCCTGGACTGCGTCTACTACGCCACGGTGTCGTTGTCGACCACCGGTTACGGAGACATCACCCCACTGTCCGAGCATTCCCGGCTGATCAACGTTCTGGTGATCACCCCGCTGCGGGTGGCCTTCCTGATCGTGCTGGTCGGCACCACCGTCGAGACGCTCACCAGCGCGTCTCGGGAGGCCCTGAGAATCCAGAACTGGAGGAAAGCCGTGCGTGACCACACCGTCGTCGTGGGCTACGGCACCAAAGGCCGCGCCGCCATCGAAGCGATGCTTGGTGACGGGGTTAAGAAGATAGAGATCGTCGTCGTCGAGACCGACCCGGCCTTGGTGCAACAGGCCAAAAACGAAGGTTATCCGGCCGTTCTGGGCGATGCCACTAGGTCCAACTACCTCCGCCAGGCCGTCGCCCACAAGGCCAAGGCCATCGTGGTGGCCACCAACAGCGACCCCACCGCGGTGCTGGTCACCCTCACCGCCAACGAGGTGGCGCCTGATGCCACCATCATCGTCTCGGTTCGGGAAGCCGAGAACCGGCATCTGCTGGAGCAGTCGGGAGCCGACCAGGTCGTGGTGTCCTCCGAGAACGCGGGGCGGCTGCTCGGGCTGGCCACCAGCAAGCCCAAAGTTGTCGAGTTGATCGACGATCTGCTCACTCCGCATCAGGGTTTCGCCATCGCCGAACGGGCGGTCGAACCCAAGGAGATCGGCGGCTCCCCGCGGCACCTCCCCGACATCGTCCTCGGCGTGGTGCGCGACGAGCGACTGTTCCGACGGGATGACCCGGAGGTCGACACCCTGGAGAAGTCCGACCGGCTGCTCTACGTCCGCAGTGCCTCGGGCGACTGACGCGGGGCTGACGACACTTAGGTAGCTTCAGACCGTGAGTTTCCGGCTGCGTAACATTCCCGTGCTGTCGCGGGTCGGCGCCGACCGCGCCGACGACCTGCGGACCGATATCGACGCCGCCATCACCGGCTGGTCCGACGCTCAGTTACTCCGGGTCGACCACCGCAATCAGGTGCTG
>JAUPLT010000180.1 GCA_030836785.1 Actinomycetota bacterium | reverse complement strand
GCGCCACTGCTACCGGATAGCTACACAGGCGCTACCAGAAGCGCCGACTAAACAACCGACATTTCCGTTCTGGTGGCGGAGAGAATCCAGCGGTGAGCCTGGGCGATGAAGGCGGCTGGACAGGCTTCCTAGCCAGCCATTTACGCGCGCCAAGCGCGGCACCGGGCGCAGCGTGGGCCGGGCTAGGGCCTTGCCTGAATGATTTGCTCGACGGTGCTGGTGAGGTCGATGTGTCGTGCGAGCTCCGGTGAAATGTATTTGGCGTGCCCCCGGATTCGGCGGGTTATTTCTCGACCCGACTTGGCGGTCGCCGGTTCATGATGAGCAACACGGTTTCGGGCGTTCAATAGGTCGATCAGGCCCTGGTGCAGGTCTTTGCGGCGGGTGCCGCCGGGATATGCGTGAATCAGGTGCGGTAGCCAGACCAGAGGTTCGTGGCGGCGGGAGGTGAGATAGACCCAGAACCCGAACGTCAGCTCGGCGATCACCTTTCCTGCGGGCGCTGTGTTCCCCCCGGCATTGCGCCGGGCGGTGGCGATATCTCGGTGGGTTCGTTTGTTGTCGTCCACGACACCGGGAAACAGCTGATCCGCCGATGCGCTGTCGAGCCAATGGTTGTCGCCGGGCACGACCGCACCACGTAGGGCGTTGTCGTACATGTTTCGTAGCCCGACCTCGAGGTGGGCGAAGTCGTGCAGCAGGGCTGCATTCAGGCTGGTGCTCCATTCGTACAGCGCCAAGGCGCGGGACCGGTCGTGGCCGGCCATTCTGAGGTAGGTTGCAAAGCGCTGCGGACTCAACCAGGTCTCGATCCAAGGTCCGTACGGCACCGCCATGCGGGCAGTCATATCACGGCGTTGCCGGTCGGGACGGCGGCCGTGTAAACTAGAGGTGCACAAAGGCCAGAGTCACATCCGCAAGGATGTTCTGGTTGCGATGACAGAAGAGCCCGGTATTCGGCCCCAGCGGTCGACCCGGGTTCTTTGCTATCTGGCGAGATTGCGGCCAAGTGCGGGCAGCCGGTTCACGGGTGCTGGTGCGCGTTCACCACCGCGCCAACGCCCGCGCCAGTTGCGAAGCGAACTGAGTGTTGACCGTCGCGGTGGATGCCGATGATGTCGTCACTGGATTTGCCGATGGTTTTGGCGGTGTTGGTCAGGATGGTGACGGGGTGGTCGTCACGGTGACGCGGTGATCGGCATGGTGGTGGCGGAGTCGTCGGCACAGTGACGGCGCCGCAGACATGACGCGGCCCCGAACATGGTGAAATGTCAGCCCGGGGGCGGGGCCAGGAGGCTGCCGCGGGTGTACATCCCGATCATCGCCCACGCCCCGTCGGTGAATCCGCAGCGCGCGGAGTCCCAGTAGGCGGCCGCCGCCAGCACCAGCAGCGCGTTGCCGGCGTGGTTGGCCGGGCTGAATCGCAGTTCGGTGAAGGCCTCGGCGTTGAGGATGATCAGCCGGGCGCAGCCGCGTTGCCAGGCCCACTGGAGGTGGCTGTCAGTGGCGCGGCGCAGCCAGCGCCGGACGGTGGACTCCGCCCGTCCCATCGTCTGAGCGATCCACCGGAACCCGTGCCCCTGGGCCTTGTGCCGCAGCGCAGTGCCGATGACTTCCACCGAGTCGGCACGGCGGGGAATCAGCCCGGAAGCCAACAGCACATGAGTGCGGGCGCAGCCGGTGCAGCGCATCCGTGCCGGCCGCACCCGATGAATGCTGTCGCCGGGGCCGCGGACGGTGCGTTCCCGGGCGTAGCCCCAGCGGATCAGCCGGCTCTGGCAGTTCGGGCAGTCCATCGGGGAGGCGGCCGGCCGGGCCGAGGTGTAGGCCGGGCAGCGAACGACGATCACAGCAAGGGGTCGCATCCATGGTTCACCAGCGTTGTCTACCAGCCACGGCCGGGGAAGGGGTCAATTCGTGTTGGTCCCAACAGCATTCGACAGCAGCCGTCACCGCCGATGCCGACCATCGCCGGGGCGTCACCCCGCCAACCGCCCAGCCCTCCGATCCGATCCTCGTCCCAGCGCACTGCGGTACTCGGCACGATGATGATGCCGACGAACCCCAGACCGAACAAACCCCCGTCGGCAACCTCGACGACGAACCACCACCCATTGGTCGCCATCCAAGGAGACGGTCAACACCTCGATGCCGGCGATGCCCAATAGCCGAGCGGTCTGGTCGCGGCCGATGTCGTGACCGGCCCGACGGGCGGCTTTCCACAGCTTGCGGGCTCCGTAGACCCGGTAGTTTGCCTCCCAGATCTTCACCAGGTTTGGGATCATCGCCGTGTCGCGCTGCTCGCGGGCCGAGGGCTGGCGGTTCTTGGCTGCGTAGTAGGTACTCGGGGCCACCTGCACGCCTGCGCTGCGCAGGACGGTGCAGATGGGCTCGACCCCGAAGTCGGCGCGGTTGGCGTCGATGAAGGCCACTATTTCTTGTGTTGGCGGTCGAGCTCCGCCCCGAAGAAACTGGCCGC
>JAUPLT010000179.1 GCA_030836785.1 Actinomycetota bacterium | reverse complement strand
GTCCCGGTGTACGCGGTGATCGGTGATCCGCACGCACCCGTCGCGAAATCCCGCTATGTCCGCGGAACGCTGCTATGGCAACCGCATCTCGGCGAGGGGTACCCCGAGCTGATCGAACGCCTCATCGACTTCGGCCGCCGACTCGGCCGCCGGTCACTGATCGTGTGCACATCGGATGAGATGGCGGTCCTCGTGGCCCGGCACCGGGCCGACCTGACGGAGCACTTCATCCTGCCGGACGTCGACCCCGAACTGCCCGCCGAACTCGCCGACAAGCGCGGCCTGGACACCCTCGGCCGCCGCCACGGCATGGCGACCCCGGCGGCGGTCGCCGTCGACACGATGACACAGCTGATCGCCCTCGACGCCGAGATGACGCCGCCACTGATCGTCAAGAGCGTCGCACTGCGCGGCCAGGTGCAAAGTGTCGAGAACACCACCCTGGTCCAGACCCGCGAGGACCTGCTCGCGATGGCCGACGCCTGGACGGAACCATTCGGCGTCGTTCTCCAGGAGTATCTGCCCGACGAGGACTGCGAGGACTGGTTCACCCACGGCTACTGCGATGCGCACAGCCGGGCCCAGGTCGTCTTCACCGGCCGGAAGGTGCGAACCTGGCCCGCACGGGGCGGCGCCACCGCCGCCGCTTACACCGCCGCCAATCCCACCTTGGCGGAGTTGGCGAAAACCTTCTGCGCGGCCGTCGGCTACCGCGGTGTCTTCGATATCGATTGGCGGTACGACCGGCGCACCGGCAAGTTCAACCTGCTGGACTTCAACCCCCGGGTCGGCGCCCAGTTCCGGATCTTCGAGAACGACGCCGGAATCGACGTGGTGCGGGCGATGCACCTCGACCTGTCCGGTCGCCCTGTCCCCGACGGACGCCAGATCGACGGCGAGCGATTCATCGTCGAACCCTGGGACCTCGCCAGTCTGCTCGCCACCCGCTCTCACCCACTTGACGGAATGGGCGGTGCGGGTCGCCCCAGGGCCGCGTGGCTCGCCTTCGACGATCCCAGGCCGGTGTTCGCCGCCGCGGCAACGCAGATCCGGGACTCCATCCGCACCCGGATGCGGGGTTCTTGATAACCTGATGCGCGTTGACATCAAGCGCCGCCTTACCTACTTCAGCACCCGAATCGAATAGAGAATATGCGGCCACATGCGGTACTGACAGGTGGCGCCGGTTTCCTGGGCTCCCACCTCGCGGAGCGATTGCTCGCTCAGGACGTGGACGTCACCGTTCTCGACAACTTCTCCACCGGAACACCGGACAATGTCGCGCACCTGCAGGGCCACAACGGTTTTCGGCTGATCAAGACCGATGTCTCCAACTACATCTCGATTCCGGGCCCGGTCGATTACGTGCTGCATTTCGCCTCGCCGGCCTCTCCGGTCGACTACGCCGAACTGCCGATCCAGACCATGAAGGTGGGCTCGCTGGGAACCCACAACACCCTCGGCCTGGCCATGGAGAAGGGCGCCCGCTACCTGCTGGCCTCCACCTCCGAGGCCTACGGCGATCCGCTGGTTCACCCGCAGCCGGAGAGCTACTGGGGCAACGTCAACCCGGTCGGGCCTCGCGGCTGCTACGACGAAGCCAAGCGTTTCGCCGAGGCCCTCACGACCGCCTACCGCACCAAGCACGGCGTCAACACCGCGATCATGCGGATCTTCAACACCTACGGACCCCGGATGCGGCCCAACGACGGTCGCGCGATCCCGAACTTCGTCACCCAGGCGCTCGCCGGCCAACCGCTCACGGTTCAGGGTGACGGCAGCCAGACCCGGTCGGTCTGCTACGTCGACGACCTCGTCGACGGGGCACTGCGGCTGCTGTTCTCCGACCTGGCCGGTCCGGTCAACATCGGCAACCCGAACGAGATGACGATCCTGGAACTCGCCGAGCTGATCCGCGAGCTCACCGGGACCAGTTCCCCGATCAACTTCATCGAGCGCGCCCAGGACGACCCGAGCCAGCGTCAGCCCGACATCACCTTGGCGCGCGCCGAATTGCAGTGGGAGCCAAAGGTCGACGTCCGCGACGGCCTGATGACGACGATCGCGTGGTTCCGTGATCGCGCCGCCGGACTGCCGCACGTCCCGGCGCCCACGCCGGTCGACGTGCAGGCCGCGCCCGAACCACCCAGGCACAAGGTCGCGGTCATCGGCACCGGTTACGTCGGTGCGGTCACCGCCACCTGTATGGCGTTCCTCGGACACTCGGTATGCGGCCTGGACATCGATCCGGTCCGCGCGGGCAAGCTTAGCCAGGGCGAGGTGCCGTTCGTCGAGCCAGGACTGCCGGAGATCCTCACCTCGACGCTGGAGTCCGGGCGGCTGAAGTTCACCGACAATCCGACCGAGGCGCTCGCCGACGCCGAGTTCGTTTTCCTGTGTGTCGGCACGCCGCCGGGTCCGGACGGGTCGCCCAACCTGGAGCAGTTGGAGAGCGCGATCCAGTCCCTGGCGCCGCACCTCCGTTCCGGGGCGGTGATCGTCAACAAATCCACGGTGCCGGTCGGATCGGGTAACTGGACTCGGACCATCCTGGAAGACGCCCTCGAGGGCCTGCGCGAGCTGTCCTTCGGGGTGGTGTCCAATCCGGAGTTCCTCCGCGAGGGTTCTGCCATCGACGACTTCCTCTATCCGGATCGGATCGTGCTCGGGGGTCCGGAAGCCGACGTGCAGCGAGTCGCCGAGCTTTACCAACCGGTCCTCGACCAGTCATTCGACGGTGGGCGCCGGGGCATC
>JAUPLT010000178.1 GCA_030836785.1 Actinomycetota bacterium | reverse complement strand
ATGGACCGCTTCGGAGTGGATAACATTCTGTCCTTCGAGGACCGGGTCGAGACCGTGGCGCGGATGTGCGAGCGCGGGCACGCCACCCGGATGGTGCTGGCCCACGACGCGTCCTGCTACATCGACTGGCTGCCCGAGGCGGTGCTGCCCGTCGTCCTGCCGAACTGGCACTACCTGCACATCCACACCGACGTGCTGCCCGCCCTGCGAGCCCGCGGGGTCACCGAGGAGCAGATCACCACCATGCTGATCGACAATCCGCGACGGATCTTCGCCACCGGGGGTGCCTACTGATGGGCGCCGACGAGATTGCGGCCATCGGAACCCAGATCAGTCGGTTGGCGGCCGCCGACCCGGGTGCCCCGGCAGTGACCCACAACGGCCGGACCGTCACCCGCGCCGAACTGGAGTCGTCGACCAACCGAATGGCCCGCGCCTACGCGAATCTCGGGGTCCGCCGGGGCGATTACGTCACCATCGCGCTCGCCAACTCGATCGAATGGGTGGTTGCCGTCGTGGCCACCTGGAAGCTGGGGGCGATCCCGCAGCCGCTGTCACCCCGGCTGCCCGACGCCGAGTACGGCCATCTGCTGGACCTGCGGGCGCGCGCGCTGCTGGTCGGTCGGCCCGACCCCCGCGGGATCGTCCCCTCGGTGCCCGCCGACTTCGCACCGGACCCGACACTCTCCGACGAGGGACTGCCCGAATCGGTGTCCCCGTCGCTGAAGTCGATGGCCTCCGGCGGCAGCACCGGCCGGCCGAAGCTGATCGAGGCCGGCGGGGACGGCCGGTTCAACGGGACCGCGGTCGCGGCGATGATGGGCAACCTTCCTACCGACACCCAGTTGGTGTCGGTGCCGTTGAGCCACAACACCGGATTCACCGCGGCCACCATGGCGCTGGCCACCGGCCAGCACCTGGTTCTGATGAGCCGGTTCGATCCGGCGGAGTTCCTGCGCCTGATCACCGAGCACCGGGTGAACTACCTGGCGACGGTGCCGACCATCATGCAGCGGCTGTTACCGGTCCACCGTGACAATCCGGGGGCGTACGACCTCACCTCGGTGCGCCGCTGGTGGCATCTGGCCGCGCCGTGTCCGCCGAAGGTCAAGGAGGCCTGGATCGAGATCCTCGGCCCGGACGCGGTGTGGGAGCTGTACGGCGGCACCGAACTTCAGGCCCTGACATTCATCAGCGGCACCGAATGGCAGACCCATCGAGGGTCGGTGGGCCGGGTGGTGTCCGGTGAAATGAAGATCCTCGACGACGAGGGCAACGAGTGCCCGCCGGGCGTGGTCGGCGAGGTCTACATGCGCCCCAAGCCGGGCAGCCGTCCCACCTACCGCTACATCGGCTCGCAGGCCAAGAGTCGCCCGGACGTGCTGGGCGTCTGGGACTCGCTGGGCGATCTGGGCTGGTTCGACGAGGAGGGATATCTGTACCTCGCCGACCGGCGGGTCGACATGTTCACCGTCGGCGGGCGCAACGTCTACCCCGCCGAGATCGAGAACGCCCTGGCCGAGCACTCCGAGGTGCTGTCCTGCCTGGTGGTCGGCATCCCCCACGAAGACCTGGGCCAGGTGCCGCACGCCCTGGTGCAGACCGGGGCGAACCTCGACGAGGAGGCCGTCAGGTCCTTCGTCGCCGAGAGGTTGGCCCAATACAAGGTGCCGCGCAGCGTGGAGTTCGTCGACACACCCTTGCGTGACGACGCCGGCAAAGCCAGACGCACCGCTGTCCGCGATGAGATCATCGCGCGCCTCGCCGCCGGATCGCCTTAGCGCGCCACCGACGGCTCCGGGGTGTCGGTGACCGAACTGTCCAGCGGCGGCGGTGCCGTCCTATCCCGGTTGCTGCGCCGGTACTCCCAGCGCCGCAACGCATTCCGGCACGGCGATTCGATCAGCGCATAGCTGACCGCCGCCATCGCGAAGCCCAGCAGCGTGGTCAGCACGAACACCACGATCAGGTCGCCGTTGAACATGAAGGTGCCCACCATCGGGAACACCATCACCAGGGCGGCCAGATGCCAGACGAACAGGCCGTAGGACCACCGGCCCAGCGTGACCATCACCGGACTGCCCAGAATCCGATGCGGATCACCGGGCCGGTCGAGGACCAGGGGGGCCAGCAGTGCCGCCGCCACCACCGCACCCAGCGACGTGCGAACCACGAATTGTCCGAGAGTGGCCGGTACCAGATTCTCCGGACCGGCCAGCGGCGAGGCTGAGATCAAGTAGGCGATCAGGGCGATCCCGTAGATCAGCCACGGGTTGCGGGCCAGTCGGTGCGGCCAACCGACCGGGCTCACCGTCCACTCCGCCAGCAGCATCCCCGCGGCGAACCAGGACGCGTAGGCCGGCGGCCAGTT
This sequence comes from Actinomycetota bacterium, assembly GCA_030836785.1. Taxonomy (GTDB): domain Bacteria; phylum Actinomycetota; class Actinomycetes; order Mycobacteriales; family Mycobacteriaceae; genus Mycobacterium. Next base: position 17,365 of record JAUPLT010000178.1, on the reverse strand, counting down.
CAGGAAGTTGACGCCCTCGGCGGTCTTGATCGGCAGCAGACCCCAGCCCAGACTGGCCACCGCCACCGCAGCGATGGCCGGGACCCTGGCCCGCACCGGCAACCGGTAGGCCAGGAACGCCAGCAACGGTAAGGCCAGATAGAAGCTGACCTCCACCGACAGGCTCCACATCTGGGTCAGCCCTCCGGTGAGGGTCAGCGGCACATAGACCTGGGTCAGAGTCAGGTTGGCCAGCCAGACGGTGAGGCTGGCGTTCTTCGCCTCCGGTAGCAGCGTCAGGATGATCAGCACGGCCACCAGGTATCCCGGCATGATCCGGACCAACCGGGAGCGCAGATAGTGCCCGGTCGGGGGCCGGTGCCGCAAGCCGCGGGCCGCGGCCGCGTGGCCCCGCCACAGCAGGAACCCCGACAGCGCAAAGAACACCGCCACCGCCAGGTCGAACCGGTGCAGCAGGCGGCCTATCACCCCGTCGGCAGTACCGGTCTGGAACGCGACGTGGGTCAGCACCACACCCATGGCGGCGCAGGCGCGCATGCCCTCCACCGCTGGCAGGAAGCTTCGGGTGCCACCCACCTGGGCCTCCGGTTGCATGACGATCAGTGTGCCGGTGGCGGACGAAACGCGGGAAGCCGGTACAGCAGAATCGTGCACGGCGCGGTCGTCCGCGACCCCGGCTGTTAGGGTCAGATCGGCCGGACACCGACTAATACGGCACGTGAAGAGGAGGCCTGACGGCGTGAACCGCGCGAATATGGTGCGTCTCGCGGCATGCGGCATCATCGGCCTCGGCGCTGCCCTGCTGATCGCCTCGTTGCTGCTGTCCACCTACACCGCGGGCAAGATCCGCAAGATCCCGCTGACCATCGATCAGACGCTGGTGTCCAGTGGGACCGGGACCGCTCTGGACCCGGCTTCGCTGTCCGGCGAGCAGTTCGTCGTCAACCAGAACGTCCCCGTGGTGTCCCAGCAGGCGATGACCGTCGAGACCCCGGCAAACGCGGACGTGGTCACCGTGCAGGTCGGCACCAGCGTGCGCCGCACCGACAAGCAGCAGGACAACGGACTGCTGCTGGCCATGGTGGACACCGTCACGGTGAACCGCAGCACCGCCGAGGCGGTGTCCGAGGAGGACCGCCCGGGCGGTTCGGTGCAGAAGCCGCGCACCATCGGGGACGACAAGCCGCCGACCAATATCGCGCTCCCCCACGAGGGCTTGGCCTACCGCTTCCCGTACGACACCGACAAGAAGTCGTACGCGGTGTTCGACCCGATCGCCCAGAAGCCTTACGACGCCAACTACGACGGCGAGGACGACGTCAACGGACTGACCACGTACCGGTTCACCCAGAACGTGGGCTACGACGCCGACGGCAAACTGGTCGAGCCGATCAAGTACTCCTCTTTGTACGACAACGACGAGGACGGCGAAGTCACCGCCCGGGCCGCCCTGTGGGGGTTGACCGATCTTGACCCCTACGAGCCGGTCACGATGACCCGCTACTACGCCGCCCAACGCACCTTCTGGGTGGACCCGGTCTCCGGCACCATCGTCAAGACCCAGGAGCGCGCCAACCACTACTACGCCCGCGATCCGCTCAAGCCGGAGATGGCCGTCGTCGACTACAAGGTCACCTCGACGGAGCAGACGGTCGAGTCGCAGGTGGCCGATGCCCGCGATGAGCGCGACCGGGTGGCTTTGTGGTCGCGGGTGCTGCCGATCAGTCTGGCCGCCGCCGGACTGGTAGCCCTGGTTGGCGGCGTGGTGCTGGGCTTGTTCGGCGGCCGGACCGAGTCGGCGCTGGCCGGACCCGGCGAGGAGGACAGCGACCTCGACCTCGGTCTGTTCGGCAAGGACGAGACCGGGCCGATGCCCGCCGCCCAGGCCGTGACCGAGAAGATTCCCACCCGGCGACCGGAGCCCCCACCGCCGGCTCAGTGACCGGCCCGGTGAGCCCGGCACGATGAGGCCGGCCCGCTTCGCTGTGCCCGGGTACGCCTTGGCACTGACAGCACTGGTGCTGGGCCCGCTGGCCGCCCCCGGTTATCTGCTACTCCGCGATGCGGTGTCGACACCGCGGTCCTGGCTGCCCGACTCGGCGCTCGGACTGGGCGGCACCGCGCCCCGGGCAGTCCCGCAGGACTTCGCCATCGCAGCGCTCTCAGCGGTCGTCGACGGCGGAATGCTGGTCAAGGCGCTACTGGCCGCCGGCCTGCTGGCGGCTGGCTGGGGCGCCGGACGACTGGCCGGCCTGCTACTCCCGGAGTCCGGCACGCCCGGGCAGCTGGTCGCGGTCACGCTGGCGATCTGGAATCCCTACGTCGCCGAGCGGCTACTGCAGGGGCATTGGAGTCTGCTGCTCGGCTACGGCTGCCTGCCCTGGGTGGCGGCAGCCGTCCTGCGACTGCGCGCCGGCGAGCAGACCGGCGGACAGAGCGGCGACTGGGCGGCACTGGTGTTCTTCACCGCGTTGGCCGGTCTCACCCCGACCGGGGTGATCCTCGCCGCGATCGTGGCGTTGGTGTGCGTGACGGCCCCCGGAACGGGCGTCGGGCGACTGCGGTGCGTCATCGCGGCCGCCGCCATCGCCCTGCTCACCGCGGGACCGTGGCTGCTGGCCTCTGCCCTGGGCGGGACGCTCGGCGCCCCGCAGTCCGACGGACTGGCTCCGTTCGCGGCCCGGGCCGAACCGGGTCTGGCGACGCTGGGCAGCCTGGCCGGCCTTGGCGGCATCTGGAACGCCGAGGCCGTTCCGCCCTCCCGCGCAACCCTTTTCGCGATCATCGGCACCATGGCACTGCTCAGTGTGGTGGCGGCCGGGCTACCGGCTGTCATCCGACGGCCCGCGGCGGTGCCACTGCTGGTTCTGGCCGCGGCCAGCGTGCTGTTCACGGCGGCGATAGCCACCGGCCCGGGCCTGAACGCGCTGCGGGTGGTCGTCGAGGCGGTTCCGGGCCTGGCGGTGCTTCGCGACGGACAGAAGTGGGTGGCCCTGGCGATGCCGGGCTACGTCCTGGCCGGGGCCGGGGCCGTCCTGACCCTGAGCCGGGTCCGTTTCGGAACGCACCGGATGCGTCCGGGGGTCGCCGCGGCGGCGTGCTGCGCGGCGCTGATCGCCGTTCTGCCGGATCTGGCGTGGGGCGTCTGGGGCCGGGTCGCCCCAGTGCACTACCCGCCGGGTTGGACAGCCGTCGCCGCCGTCGTCAATGCCGACCCGCGTCCCGTCGCGACATTGCCCGCCGACACCATGCGCCGGTTCGACTGGGTCGGCCCCGCACCCGTGCTGGACCCGATGCCGCGCTGGTTGCAGGCCGAGGTGCTGTTCACCGGTGATCTGCAGATCTCCGGCCGGACGGTCACGGGCGAGGGGGGACGGGCCCGGGCGGTGCAGGAGATCCTGCTCGCCGGGGCTGACCGGCAGGCGCTGGAGTGGGCCGGGGTGGGCTGGGTGGTGCTGGAATCGGGCACCCCGGGCCGCCTCGGCGACGCGCTGACCGGGCTGCGGAGACTGCCGGTGGCCTATTCCGATTCCGACCTGACGCTCTACCGGGTCGGGGCCGACAGCCCCGGTGCGTCCCAGGGCGCCCGACTGGCCGTCACCGGCGCGCATCTGGTGTGGGCTGCTCTGGTGGTCGGCGGTACGGCGGCGATGGGCCTTGCTCACCGGCGCCGTCAGCCTCACCGGCGCCGTCAGTCGGGGCCGTGACCGTGCCGCCGCTGATAATCCTCGCGGATCAGCGCGTCGCGGCGGCGTTGACGTTCATCGACGAGGTCCGGGTCGAGTCCGTGCTGGCGCAACCGATGGGCGCGCCAGATCTTGTCCAGAGCGTGCGCGAAGTAGATGAACGGCACCAGCAGCAGCGCGGACATCGCCAGGTGCATCCCCACCGAGGCCGGGATCAGCCACAGCGGCGCCACCACCAGCAGGGCGGGGATCGTCACCCGAATGAAGTTGCGCCGTTGCGCGCCGCGACCGGCGAGGTCATGGCGCACCCAGTCTGCGAACTCGGCGGGCAGCACCCGGCCGTAGCAATAGCCGACGTACTCGATCAGGGTGGGGCGCGACGAGTCGGGGGACACCGGATCTGAGGACACCGGATCAGAGGACACCGGAGACCCGCCGTCCACCGTGCACCGATTCGCACACGGTGCGCATCGCCGCCGCGCTCTGCTGCCAGGAGAACTCCCGACTGCGGGCGACGGCCTTCGCGCCGAGTTCCTCGCGCAGCACCCGGTCGGCGAGCAGTTGTTCGAGGGCGTCGATGAGATCGCGGTGATCGTCGACGAGGATGCCGGTGACCCCGTCGATGACCGAGTCGGTGAGGCCGCCGGATTCGCGGTAGCCGATCGTGGGCACCCCGTGCTGGGCCGCCTCCACCACCGCCAGCCCCCAGCCCTCCTTGCGGGATGGCAGCACATGCACCCAACTGCGTTGCACCACAGCGTGTTTGGCGGCGTCATCGACGTGACCCCAGAAGGTGACCGCATCGGAGATGCCGAGAACGGCGGCGTGCTGAACCAGCCGGTCCAGCCACCATCCGCCGCCGACGATGTCGAGGTGCAGTTCGGGTACCCGACCGCGCAGTGCGGCCACCGCGTCCAGGGCGTCCTCGATCCGCTTGTGCGGCACCAGCCGGGACAAGACGACCACCCGCGGGTTCGGTGAACGCGGCGCGGCCAGGGTCTCCGGTGGCGCCTCGTCCAATCCGTTGCGCACAACGGCCACCCGGGCACTGTCGACTCCCAGATCGGTCAGGTCCCGGGCCGACGGCAGCGAGACCGTCACATACTGGTTGCGCCGGTGCAGGCGCGGGGACAGCCAGGACTCCACGAACCAGCCGAACCGGCTGAGTATTGGGCCGGCCACCGGCCACTGCTCGCGGTGGCAGTGATGCACCAGCAGGATGACGCGGCGACCGAAGGCCAGCCGGGCCAGGAACGGCAGGCCGTTCTGGCTGTCGATGACCACGTCGGGGCGGACATGCCGGAGCGGGCCGAGCCCCACCCGGGCGGCCACCATGGCCAGTCCTGCCCAGATGTACACCGTGTAGTGGCCGCCGCCGCGGCTGACCCGGACCCCGTCGACCACCTCGCGCCGGGCGGCGCCCCGGTAGCGGGCGGTGCGCAGGGTGACGTCGACACCGGAGGCGGCCAGTAACGCCCCGATGCGCTGTAGGTAGGTCTCGCTACCACCGCCTTGGGGGTGGGCGGTGTCGCGCCAGCACAGCAGCAGCACGGAGCGAACGGGGCCGGACATCGTCTGCCAGCGTAATCGTTAGGGTCATCCGGTCGTTAGGGTCATCGAGGTGCCCCTCACCGACCTGTTCGCCCGGCGGGCGTCGCTGGGCCGCTCGGTCCGACTGCTGCGCTCATTTCGTTTCGAGCAGTCCGATCCGGACCGCTTCTACGGTCCGCTGGCCGAGGACACCGCGGCCATGGTGACCGATCTGTGGGCCGCCCAGGACCGATCCGGGCATTCGGCTCGGACCGTGCTCGATGTCGGCGGCGGACCCGGGTACTTCGCGAGCGCGTTCGACGCCGCGGGCTGGCGTTATATCGGCGTCGAACCGGATCCCGGTGAGATGCACGCCGCCGGGCGCCCCGGGGTGGGTGGCCCGGGCAGCTTCGTGCGGGCCTCCGGTCTGGCGCTGCCTTTCGCCGACGGCAGCGTCGACGTGTGCCTGTCCTCCAACGTCGCCGAGCATGTCGCCCAGCCGTGGCGGCTCGGCGCGGAGATGCTGCGGGTGACCAAGCCGGGCGGGCTGGCGATCCTCTCGTACACCGTGTGGCTGGGGCCGTTCGGCGGGCACGAGACCGGCTTGTGGCACTACCTCGGCGGCGCGCGGGCCGCGGCGCGTTACACCCGCCGGCACGGTCACCCACCGAAGAACAACTACGGGTCGTCGTTGTTCGCCGTGTCGGTTGCCGACGGTCTGCGCTGGGCGGCGTCGACCGGGACGCTGGTGGCGGCCTTTCCTCGTTACCACCCGCGATGGGCCTGGCCGGTGACCTCGGTACCGGGCATGCGGGAGGTGCTGGTCAGCAACCTCGTGCTGGTGTTGGCGCCTTGAGGGATGCCGAACTGGAACCTGTTCTCGCCAGTCGCGTCTGGGTAGTGTGAGCACCATGACGCAGACGGCCTATAAGACCGAGTACGACAAGCTCTTCATCGGTGGCACCTGGGTGCAGCCGTCGACGTCCGAGGTGATCGAGGTGCGCTCCCCGGCGACCGGCGAGTACGTCGGGAAGGTGCCGATGGCCGCCGCTGCCGACGTCGATGCCGCCTGCTCGGCCGCCCGAAAGGCCTTCGACGAGGGTCCGTGGCCACGGATGACCCCGCAGGAGCGGCAAAGCGTCATCGCGAACGCGGTCACGCTGATCACTGAGCGCGCCGACCTGTTCAAGTTCCTCCTCCAGGCTGAGACCGGTCAGCCGCAGATGATCGTCGACATGGTGCAGTACGGGGCAGCGCTGTCCGGGCTGCAGTATTACGCCACCGCGGCGGACAAGTTCACCTGGCAGGACATCCGCGACGGCATCTACGGCCAGACCCTGGTGCTGCGCGAACCGATCGGTGTGGTCGGCGCGGTGGCGGCCTGGAACGTGCCGATGTTCCTGGCCTGCAACAAGCTCGGACCGGCGCTGTTGGCCGGATGCACGGTGGTGCTCAAGCCGGCCGCCGAGACCCCGCTGAGCGTTACCGCGTTGGCCGAGGTGTTCGCCGAGGCCGGACTACCCGAAGGGGTCCTGTCGGTGGTGCCCGGCGGCGCCGAGACCGGGCGTGCGCTGACGGCCAACCCCGACGTCGACAAGTACACCTTCACCGGCAGTTCGGCAGTCGGCAAGGAGGTGGGCAAACTGGCCGCCGACAAGCTCAAGCCGTGCACCCTGGAACTGGGCGGCAAGTCCGCGGCCATCATCCTCGAGGACGCCGACCTGGACTCGTCCCTGCCGATGCTGCTGTTCGCGGGTCTGATGAACACCGGCCAGGCCTGTGTGGCGCAGACCCGCATCCTGGCCCCGCGATCCCGCTACGACGAGATCGTCGAGAAGGTGGGCGCGGCGGTGGCCCAGATGAAGGTCGGCCTGCCCGACGATCCGGGTGCGATCATCGGTCCGCTGATCACCGAGAAGCAACGCGAGCGGGTTGAGGGCTACATCGCGAAAGGCCAGCAGGAAGGCGCCCGACTGGTCACCGGCGGCGGGCGTCCCGAGGGTCTCGACAGCGGCTACTTCGTGCAACCGACGGTGTTCGCCGACGTCGACAACTCGATGACCATCGCCCAGGAGGAGATCTTCGGGCCGGTACTGGCGGTGATCCCCTACGAGGACGAGGACGACGCGGTCCGGATCGCCAACGACTCGCCGTACGGCCTGGCCGGCAGTGTGTGGACGACGGACTTCGACAAGGCCATCGAGATCGCCTCGAGGATCCGCACCGGCACCTACGCGGTCAACATGTACGCCTTCGACCCCGGTGCCCCGTTCGGCGGGTACAAGAACTCCGGTATCGGCCGGGAGAACGGACCCGAGGGCATCGACGAGTACGTCGAGCACAAGAGCGTGCTTTTACCGTTTGGCTACACGCCGAGCCTGTAGCGAATGTCTCACGGCTAGAACAGGACCCGCGCGATCATCTCCGCCACCGCGGCCGGCTTGTCAACACCCTCGATCTCGACGGTGTGCCGCACAGCCAGGTCGACGGTGTCCCCATCACCCCTGGGAGTGGCGTCAGCCAATTCCGAACGCACCCGGATGCGCGCACCCACCGGCACGGCGTTGAGGAAGCGCACTTTGTTCAGTCCGTAATTGATGACGAGTTTGGCGCCCTGGACCCGGAAGTTGTCCTTGCTCAGCGCCGGGATGAGCGACAGGGTCAGGAAGCCGTGCGCGATGGGCGCGCCATAGGGGCTCTCGGCCTTGGCCCGCTCGACGTCAACGTGAATCCACTGGTGATCGCCGGTGACCTCGGCGAAGTCGTTGATCCTCTTCTGATCGACGACCAGCCAATCACTCACTCCGAGTTCCTGACCGGCCAGTGCCTGCGCGTCGTCGATGGATGTGATGACCTGCATGCTTGGCCTCCGGATTTCGGGACTGGATCGAATTATGATCTGGATCATACAAATAGGTGGTGAGCTGGATTGATCCGCTCCGGTCACCTACCTGACACCGCACTGTAACCACGGCCGGGAACCATCGGATTGCACACCGATCCGCGAGAACCTATGGTCATAACCATAGTTATGGAGGCCGTCATGTCCAGTACCACCGTGACACCCAGCTTCACCGATCCCGATCAGCGCCAATGGGTCGTTGAGGTCAACATCGCCGGCTTCCGGATTCTGCGCAGCGCCGAGAAGCGCCGGCACCTGCTCGGCATCAATCCCCGGATCGTCCTGCCGCCCCAGTTGCCGCTGCGCCCCTCCGAAGCCGTCTGATGACGCCGGGGCTGACCAAGTCTGGTCCAGCGCCGACCGACCCAGCGGCGGTCGAGGCGCCGCAACGGCGAGCCGTCGCCAAGCGGACCCGCGGATCGACGCGGACGGCGATGTTGGTCAGCGCCGCCGAACTGCTGCGCGAGCATGGCGCCGCCGGGGTGACCGTCGACGCCGTCCTCGCCCGCAGCGGTTGCCCACGCGGCTCTGTGTACCACCACTTTCCCGAGGGCCGCGGCCAGATACTCCGCGAAGCACTGCAGTTCGCCGGCGCCGAGATCACCGCGACCATCGAGCAGTTCCCCAGCGGGAACGGGACGGCGCTGCTGAGACAGTTCGCGGGGCTGTGGCGCGACGCCCTGGTTGCCAGCGACTACACCGCCGGCAGCCCGGTACTGGCCGCAGCGGTGGGCTCCGGTCCCGATGAGCAGCAACTCACGTCGGTGGCAGCCGACATCTTCCGGGGCTGGCGCGAGGCGGCGATGCGGGCCTTTCTCCGCGAGGGGTTCGGTCGTTCCGATGCCACCGCACTGGCACACACCACCATCGCCGCGCTGGAAGGGTCGGTGGCGCTGTGCCGTTCGATGCGCAGCCTCGAACCTCTCGATGACGTCGCCGAGCAGATGGAGTTCCTGATCAAAGCCCGCGATTTCGTAACTCGATCCGGTGGTGGCGCCCGATCCGGAGGTGACGCATCGTGACGATGTCCACGCCGCTGCTGGTGGGAGCCGACCCCGAGACGCCGATCAGCGTCTTACGTCGGTTCTCGATCACCACCCTGGAGCAGAGCCTCGAGGCCTTCACCGTGCTGGCCGCCATGCCGGTGTCCGGGATGACCAACCCGGTCACCGGGCAACCGTCGATCGCCGGGCTGGCGATACTCGTCGATGACGCCGCCGGTCGAGTCAACTACTACCGCCAAGGCGGGCCGACGGTGTCCAGCGAACTGACCGTCGACCTGAGCCCGGGCGCGATCGAGAGCCTGGGCCGCTGGCCCGACGAACCCGTTCTGGCCGCGGCAGGACCGCTGGGACAGGCCGGTTCCCCGCTGTTGTCGGTGTGCACGCTGACTCATCGCGGCACCGAGATCGGCACCGGGACCGTGCACACCGTCGGCCTGCCGGGCGACGGGCCTCCCGAACCGCAGAATCGCGGATCGGACCCTCTCGCCGACCGTCCCGGGATCGACATCGGCGAGTTGATGGCGGTCGAACCACTGACCGTGCGGGACGGGTTCGTCCGGTTGTGCCAGCGTCCGGACCCGATGGTCAACAACATGATCGGGATCGTCCACGGCGGGGTAAGCAGTGCCGGCCTGGAACTGGCAGCGGCGGCCGCGATCAACCACACCCAGGACCACCCCTTCCAGACCGCCTCGATCCGGGTCAACTTCCTGCGCCCTTTCCTCGCCGGTGCCGACGCCGGCGCCGAATCGCACTACGCCCAATCGCACTACGAGGGTTCGGTGCTCCGGATCGGGCGCACCTCCGCCGTGGCCGACGCGCAGGCCATCGGCCCCGACGGGAAGGTCGCCGTCATCGCCAGAGTCACGGCCTACCGGTGACCCACATGACCCGCCAGTCCCACTCCGCAGCCTCCTACTCTGCAGCCTCCTACTCTGCGCTGTGCGCCAACGATCCCGAACTGTCGGCGCTGCGCCGGAGACTACGAGAGTTTCTCGAAGCCGATCAGGCCCAGTTCGGCTGGCAACCCTCGGTCGACGCGTGGTTGTCGTGCTGGGACGAACAGTTCAGCGCCCGACTGGGTGACGCCGGGTTCCTCGGTCTGACCATTCCCCGCGAGTACGGCGGGCACGGGTTGGGCCATCTCCACCGATACGTGGTGACCGAGGAGTTACTCGCTTGCGGCGCACCGGTTGCCGCGCACTGGATTGCCGACCGTCAGGTCGGTCCCGGCCTGCTGTCCTACGGGAACGAGGAGCAGCGACGCCGGATCCTGCCCAGAATCGCTGCGGGACGGTTCTTTTCCGCGATAGGAATGAGTGAACCGCAGGCCGGATCGGATCTCGCCGCCGCGACGGCCAAGGCGGTCCGCACCGATGGCGGCTGGCTGCTGTCCGGCACCAAGGTCTGGACCAGCGGTGCCCACCTGGCCCATCAGGTCGTCGTGCTCGCCCGCACCAGCCCGATGGATCCCCAACGCCGCCACGCCGGTTTCAGCCAGTTCATCGTGCCCACCGACACCGCCGGGATCACCGTCAGCCCCATCGTGCTGATGACCGGCGAGCACCATTTCAACGAGATGAGCTTCGACGAAGTCTTCATCGCCAGTACCGATCTGCTCGGCACCGAGGGTGACGGCTGGCGGCAGGTCACCGCCGAACTGTCCTTCGAGCGCAGCGGCCCGGAACGCATCCTCAGCACCGCACCGATGCTCACCGCGCTCGTGCGAACGCTAGCCGCCCAGGGCGATCCGGGCGACCACGCAGCGGCCGCCGTGGGCGACCTGCTGGCCCGGCTGATCTCGCTGCGCCAACTGTCGATCTCGGTGGCGCGCACACTCGCGGCCGGACAACCGCAGGCGAATGAGGCTGCCCTGGTGAAGGATCTCGGCACCAGGTTCGAACAGGACTCCGGCGAGTTGGCAGCGGACCTACTGTCCTACATCGACGACGCCGCTGCGGACCGCCCCCGACTCGCCGAACTCGTGGAGACCGCTCGATTGCATTCGCCGCTGTTCACCCTGCGTGGCGGCACCAACGAGGTGCTGCGTGGCATGGTTGCCAAAGGAATGGGACTGCGCTGAATGAGCAACATCCTCAGCGGTGGTGTCTTTGCCTCCAGCACAGACGATTTCACCGAGTTGCGTGACCTGGCCGACAGCATCGGCAGAGAATCGTTCGACGCCGCGATCGGCCATCGGTCGTTGCCGGACCCCTTCGACGCCGCCGCATGGCGCCGACTGGAGGATGCCGGCCTGACTCGACTGTCCAGCACCGCCGACTCCGGCGGAGGGCCGGCCGACGTCGCGGTGGTCCTGCGTGCCCTCGCGCGCCACGCTGTGACCGTTCCCCTTGCCGAAACCGACCTGCTTGCCTGCTGGCTGGCCGATGCAAGCGGAGTGGAGGTACCGGCCGACGGCCCGTTGACCCTCGCTGTCGGCATGTCCGGCCGCCCGTTCGAGGCGGTGCCGTACGCCGCGGATGCGGCGGCGGTCGTGTTTGCTGCGCTGGATGGTGATCGGCTGAGGGTCGCCGCGCGCACCGCTTCGGACATGACAATCGTCAAGGGGCACAACGCCGGCGGCGAACCGCGCGACCATGTCACGGCGGACCTGCCCGAGAGCGCATTCGTTGACGCCGGATCCGCTGCGGAACTCACCCGCCGAGGCGCCTGGGCACGTTGCATGCAGGTGATCGGCGCACTGGACGCTGCGGTGGAGTACTCGGTCACCCATACCCGCGAGCGGGAGCAGTTCGGCCGCCCGCTCAGCGCTTTCCAGTCCGTACAGCACACTCTTGCCGGGATGTCAGGTGAGGTGGAGCGGGCCCGCGCAGCGGCGAACCTCGCCGTCGCCGCGGTGGCCGAGTACGGATTCGACGATCCCCGAGCCGATTACGCGGTCACCGTCGCGAAGGTGACGCTGGGCCGGGTGGTGCCGTCCGTCATCACCACCGCGCACCAGTTGCACGGTGCCATCGGGGTGACCATCGAGCATCGCCTGTGGCTGGCCACCCAACGGGCCCGTAGCTGGATCGGCGAGTTCGGCGACACTGCCCGCTACGCACGCAAACTCGGCCGAATGGCGCTGGCAGGCGACCCGTGGAACATGATCATCGACGGATCCGTTACGACCTAGAATCCCGCTCCATGGATTTCAACTGGCTCACCCCCAAGGCCCAAACTCGTCCGGCAGGAGAAAAGGGGTGGGGATCGTTTGCGGTGCAGCCCATCTCGGCCGGTGAGACGGTTGCGGCGTTCGGTGGATACATCGTGACGGCAGCGAAGCTGGAGTCCCTCAGTCATGAGCGGCAGAGCAGATCGATTCAGGTGGACACCGATCTCTACCTGGTCTCCGGCGAGACGCCCGACTCGGGAGATCTGCTCAACCACTCCTGCGAACCGAACTGCGGCCTGAGGGGGCAGTTGCTGCTGATCGCGATGCGGGACATCGTTCCCGGTGAGGAACTGAGCTTCGACTACGCGATGTCCGATGCCAGCGACTACGACGAGTTCCACTGCCTGTGCGGGGCGGCGGCCTGCCGGCGGATCGTCACCGGATCCGACTGGCGGGATCCCCTACTGCGCGAAAGGTACGCGGGCTGGTTCTCGCCCTATCTCGAGCGCAGGATCGCCGCGACCGCAGCGCGATGAGTCAGGAACCCGTCCAGTTCGGTGGCCGCTTCTCGGCGAACGCGATCGCACCTTCTCTGGCGTCCTTGGAGGCAAAGACCGGCATGATGATCTCCCGCTGTTCGCGCCACTGGTCTTCCGGCCGCCAGGATCTGGACTCGACAATGATCCGCTTGGTGGCCGCCACCGCCAGCGGGCCGTTGGCGGTGATCCGCTCGGCCAGCTCGATCGCCGCCTCCAGTGCCTGACCCGGTTCTGCGAGCACGTTGACCAGACCGAGTTGGTGTGCGCGCTCGGCCTGCAGGGTGTCGCCGGTCAGCGCCAATTCCATCGCGATCTGATAGGGAATCCGCTGCGGCAGCCGCAACAGCCCGCCGCCTGCCGCCACCAACCCGCGCTTGACTTCGGGAATGCCGAAGGCCGAATTACGCGCCGCCACAATGAGATCCGTCGCCAACGCCAGTTCGGTTCCGCCGGCCAGCGCATAGCCCTCGACCGCGGCGATGAGCGGCTTGACCGGCGGCCGTTCGGTGAAGCCGAGTCCGCGGCCCTTGACTGCGACGTTCTCACCGCGCGCGAACGCCTTCAAGTCCATCCCCGCACAGAACGTGCCGCCCGCACCGGTGAGCACGCCGACCGACAGTGCCGGGTCGTCGTCGAGGGTGTCCATCGCCGCCGCCAAGCCATGGCTGACGGCGGCGTTGGCCGCGTTCTTAGCCTCCGGTCGATTGATCGTGACGATCAGGATCCGGCCTCGCTTCTCGGTCAGAACGGCCGGGGCATCGGGCTGCGCGGTGCTGGCATCTGCGGTCATAGCAGTGATCGTAATAATGGGACTTATGCTGCGGACGGAGGCCAGTGCCGGCGCGATCCACCAGGATCTGCGCCGCGTCGCCAGGCTCGTCCCACGCCAGGTCGTGTATCGCTGGTCGCTTCCCGTGCTGAAACGGTTGCCGGACTTCCGCGGCCGTGACGGCGCCGGCGTGGATCGCATCACCCTGCCCTGCGGCACCGGCGTGCGGTTGTATCGTCCCGCCGGGGCGGACAGCCCGGCACCAGCGCTGCTCTGGATTCACGGCGGCGGTTACGTCATCGGCAGTGCCGCCCAGGACGACGCGCTGTGCCGCCGCTACGTCGAGCGCCTGGCTGCCGTGGTGGCCGCCGTCGACTACCGACTCGCTCCCGAATACCGCTATCCGACTCCGCTGGAGGACTGCTATCGCGCGCTGACCTGGCTGGCGGGCCTGCCCGGCGTCGACCCGGACCGGGTGGCGATCGGCGGGGCGAGCGCCGGCGGCGGATTGGCCGCGGCGCTGGCGTTCCTGGCCCGCGACCGGGCTGAGGTGAGCCCGGCGCTCCAGTTGTTGAGCTACCCGATGCTCGACGACCGCACTGTCGACCCGGTACTCGACAACCCGGAGTTTCGGCTCTGGAACACCGCCAGTAACCGGATCGGCTGGCGGAGCTACCTCGGCGGGGCCGACCCACGGGTTGCAGTCCCGGCCCGACGGACCGACCTCGCCGGCCTGCCGCCCGCCTGGATCGGCGTGGGGACACTGGATCTGTTCCACGACGAGGACCTCGCCTACGCGGATCGGCTTCGCGCCGCCGGGGTACCGTGCGAAGTGGATGAAGTCCCCGGCGCATTCCATGGATTCGACGGAATCGCACCGAATGTCCCGGTTTCGCAGACCTATTTCGACAGCACCTGCACGGCCCTGGGCCGTGCGTTGACGGCGGTGAGGTAACAGCCATGTCCACAACCCTGACCCCCGAACAGTCCGACCTGCGTGACGCGGTCGCCGACCTGATGGCCAAACGCTTCCCGGAGACGGAGGTGCGCCGACTGATGGCCGACGAGTCCGGCCACGATCCGGCGTTATGGTCGGCCCTGGCCGGAATGGGTCTGCTGGGGCTCGTCATTCCCGAGGAGTTCGGCGGGTCCGGTGCCGGCGCAACCGAATTGGCGGTGGTGGCCGAGCAATTAGGCTGCGCGCTGTTCTGCGGACCGTACCTGTCGACCGCGGTGCTGACTCCCTACCTGCTGCTGACTCTGGGCGACACCGCCGAATCCGCCGGCGTGCTTCCCCGGATCGCCGCGGGAGAGGCTATCGCCACCGTCGCCTTCGCCGAGTCACAGGCCGGCAGCGCCCGGCCGGTACAGCACCCGGCGACCGTTGCCGAGTCGGCGACCGACGGCTGGCTACTGACCGGAGAGAAGACCTACGTTCTGGACGCGCAGTCCGCCGACCGGTTTTACATTCAGGCCGAGACCGGCTCCAGCACTTCGTTTTTCATGGTGGAGCGGGATGCGCCGGGGCTTACGGTGACGCCGCTGACCACCGTCGACCAGACTCGCAGGCAAGGTCGGGTCACCCTGAAGAACACCCCCGGACGCCTGATCGGGACCCTCGGCTCTGCCGCCGAGGCCCTCAATCAGGCACTGGACCGGGCCGCGGTCGCACTGGTCGCCGAACAGGCCGGCGGCGCGATGCGCGCCATGCGGATGGCCACCGACTACGCCCGCACCCGTTACCAGTTCGGCCGGGCGATCGGCAGTTTCCAGGCAGTCAAACACCTGTGTGTCGACATGCTGCTGGAGGCGGAGTCCACGGTGTCGGCCGCCCGACACGTCGCGGCGGCGTTCGATGCCAACTCACCGGACCGCGACGCGGATCTGGCACTGGCCCAGGCCTATTGTTCGGACGCTTTCGTCTCCGTCGCCGCGAGCACCATTCAGGTGCACGGCGGAATCGGCTTCACCTGGGAACATCCCGCGCACCTCTACCTGCGCCGGGCGCGTACCGACGCCCAGATCTTCGGAGATCCGGCCTGGCACCGAGAACGCTACATCCGACTGCGGGAGGAGATCTGATGTCCGCGATGACCGACGACCAGGTGCGCGACGAGGTTCGGCAGTGGCTGGCCGAGAACTGGGACCCGAAGATCGACCGGGCCGAGTGGGGGCGACGCGTCTTCGAGTCCGGATGGGCGGCGGCGAGTTGGGAACCCCAGTGGTGGGGACGAGGTCTGTCCGACGCCCAGTCCCGGATCGTGGCCGCCGAGTTCGCCGCCGTCGGCGCCCGCGGCGCGGGTGCGGACCGCTCCGACCTGATGGCCTGCACTCTGCACGATCTCGGCTCCGACGAGCAGAAGCACCGACTGATCCCACCCGCCCTCAGCGGGCAGACCCGATGGTGCCTGCTCTACAGCGAGCCCGGCGCCGGGTCGGATCTGGCCGGTCTGCGCACCCGCGCCGACCGTGACGGCGACGACTGGGTGATCAACGGGCAGAAGGTGTGGACGTCTTTCGCCAAGAGTGCCGACTACGGACTGCTGGTGGCCCGCACCGACTGGGATGTGCCTAAACACAAGGGAATCAGCTTCTTCATATTCCCGATGCGCCAGACCGGTGTGGAGATCCGGCCGATCCACCAGATCACCGGAGAGTCGGAGTTCAACGAGGTCTTCATCACCGATGCCCGGGTTCCGCACGCCAACCTGGTGGGCGAACCGGGTGCCGGTTGGTCCGTGCTGCAACTGGCGCTGGCCTACGAGCGTCGGCTCATGGGCGACCTCGCCCGGACCTCGAAAGGCAGTCGCGATCTCAAACCGGACGCCGACAGTCTGATCGGGATGGCTCGCGCAGCGGGGCGGCTGTCCGATGCCCACGTTCGGCAGGAGATCGCCGTCGTGGAGGGCTATGCGGCGGTCAATCGGTGGAACACCATGCGGGCCAAGGCGACCAGTGACCGTGTCGAGGCCGCGACCCTGATGTCACTGGGCAAGATCGCGATGTCACGCATCCTGCACCAGACCGCTCGGGTGCAGACCGAGATCGTCGGCCCGGAGTCCATGCTGACTGGCCCGGACAACCCCGTCGGTGATGCGGTGACCTTCCGAACGCTGAACGCCTACTTCACCTCAATTGGCGGGGGTACCGACCAGATTCAGCGCAATATCGTCGGCGAACGGGTGCTCGGGCTACCCAAGGAGCCCGAACCGTTCAAGGAGACCCCGTTCCGGGATCTTCCCAGCGGTTCCTGACCCGGCCTAGCTATTGCTAACCACTAGTTGTTGGTTGGTGGTGGTTGTGGTTGGAAGGGCTCGTACCACCACCAGTCGGCGCGTTCGCCGGTGGGTCCGGGGCATGGCGGTACTGCTGGTGGTGGTGTTGTCGGTGGGTGGGCCAGTGCTGCTGGGGTCAGTGGTTGGCCGGTGTTGTCGGTGATGGTGAGGTCGGCGGCGGTGCCGGTGATGGTGATCACGCCGCGGTGGTGCTGGCGGTGGTGAAACGGGCACAGCAGCAGGAGGTTGGCCAGTTCTGTGGGGCCGCCGTCTTCCCAGTGCCGGATGTGGTGGGCGTGTAGGCCGCGGGTGGCCCCGCAGCCGGGAACGGCGCAGCAGCGGTCGCGGTGTTCCAGGGCGCGGCGCAACCGCCGGTTGACCGTCCGGGTGGCCCGCCCAGCCCCGATCGGCTCACCGCCGCGTTCGAACCACACCTCACAGGTCGCATCGCAGCTCAGATACTGCCGATCGGCCTCGCTCAGCAGCGGACCCAGATGCAGCGCGGCCGCGGGTTTGTCGACGTCGACGTGCACGATCACGGTGGT
>JAUPLT010000177.1 GCA_030836785.1 Actinomycetota bacterium | reverse complement strand
GCGTGCGGCAGGTCGAAAAGGTCCTCGTTCTCGTCGCGCACCAGGGTCATGAGTTGCACGACGATACCCATCAACCGGCCCCGGAACGGATCCACCGTGGGGATCGTCACGGCCAGCGTCGATCCGGGGCGGAACACCGTCTCGGTGGTGTCCCGCTCATCGGCGTAGACCTTCAACAGCCGCCATGGGGCGCGGCCGATGTCCGTGGGCACCGACAATTGCAGTGGCCGGCGCTCGTCGACGACGAGAACGCCCTGACCACCGGGACTGGCGCAGTCGTTGAGGTCCACCACGTTGCAGTAGAGGAACGGATCCACCCGGATCGTCTCGCCCCGTGCGTACGCGCTGATCTGCGGCAGGTGCGGGCCCGGGTCGCGGGCCAGCAGCCACGCGCCCACCCCCGCCCCGGCAGAGGAGAGCAGAACCAGTGCGGCCAGCAGGCCGGCGGTCAGGCGTTTCATCGTTGCGGTCCCATCCGTCGGCGCCCCTCGGGTGCGGCCAACACGGGCCGGTTTCCGCCGAAGCCGGGAACCAGCGAGTATCCGCGGTAGCTCACCACGGTCTGTGCCAGAGCCGGGATGAGCAACGCGGTGATCGCGGTGAATCCCACCCATAGATCGGTGTACACCAGAACGCCCATCGCGCCGCCCAGGACCCAGGCCAACTGCAGCACCGACTCCGAGCGGCCGAATGCCGACGCGCGTGACTCCTCGGGCAGGTCGTCCTGCAGCGAGGCGTCTAGGGACGCCTTCGCGATGGCACTTGCTCCCGAGGTCACGAAGGTGGCGACCGCGGCGGCGATCAGGCTGCCCGTGACCGCGGTGAACAGTGCCATCACCGTCACTGCGATCGCGGCCCGCACCACCAGGGTGGCCGGCCTGCCCAACTGCAGGCGGGCGGCGGTGAAGTTCCCGGCGAAGTTGCCGATACCGGCCGAGGCGCCGATCATCCCCAGAATCCCCAACTGCACCCAGCCGCTGGCGTCGTGGGCCTTCGCGACAAATGCCGGGTACAGGAACAGAAAGCCCACCATCGCCTTGATCGTGCAATTGCCCCACAGGGCGGCGATGGTGTTGCGGCCCAGGGGTTGTCGTTGCGGTCCGCCGGCCCGCCGGGTCTCGGCGGCTTCGGCGTCGAGCCAGTCCCATTCGCCGGGCCGGGGCCCGTGGTAGGTCAGCGTGGCCGGGACCTCGCCCTCGGTCACCTCCACCCAGCGCGGAATCCGCATTGTCAGCGACGCGCCCGCGATGGTGACGAACACGACGACGAATAGCGCACCGGGCAGGTTCAGCAGCCTGCCGAACACGTACTCGACGCCGGCGGCGATCCCGCCGCCGATGATGGTGCCGCCGATCAAACCGAACATCGTCAGCCGTGAGTTGACCCGGACCAGGTCGATCGAGGGCGGCATCACCCGCGGAGTGACCGCGCTGCGCAGCACGCTGAAGGACTTCGACAACACCATCATTCCCAGCGCGCAGGGGTACAGCACCCACGACGGGTAGCTGCCGGTGGCGCTGTCGTAGGTGGCGATCAGGATTACGGCAAGAACCGTGCGCAGCAGAAACGACATCGAAAGTGCAGCCCGGCGCCCGTGCTGGACGCGGTCGAGGGCCGGCCCGATCAGCGGCGCGATCACGGCGAACGGCGCAATGGTGATCAGCAGGTACAGCGCTACGCGGCCCTTGCTCTCGCCGGTGGCGGCGGCGAAGAACAAGGTGTTGGCCAACGCCACCGCCATCGCTGAGTCCACCGCGAAGTTCGCGACCACCGGCCAGGTCAGGGCAGTCAGACCGGACTTGTCCGCACCGTCCGCGGTGGCCGCGCGCTGCACCATCGAATACATCCGGGAGCCCATTTCGCGGCTGCGCATCGCCGCGGCGCGGGTGACTCCCAACCGTTCGCCGTCCTGGGCCTCCTCGGTTTCGTCATGGGGATCGGGTTGGTCCCGCCACGTCCGGTGCCGGTTGGCGTCCAGGGGCGGCAGGTACCGATTCCCGCTGGGCCCGCCGTCGGGTCCGGACCTCGAACCGCCGGCCGGGTCGCTCGGATAATTGGCCATTCCCGGGTGCTCACCCGGAACGCCGGAGCGTGGGCGCCGTGGGGATCCGGGAGCCGGCCCCGTGCTCACGCCACGTCTGCCTGACACGTTGACGATTCTCCCCTATCGGGGCCCGGGAACCGGCGCACCCGAGGCGGTGTGGCCCGTCGATCCGGCGGTGAGGCAATATTGTCCCGGTGGAGTCCCTGACCGACAGCGATCTCGGCCCCGTCGCGCCGTCGGATGACGACAGTCGTCCGGCCACGCCGTCGGATCAGGTGGCGGCCATCCTCGCCGGCGCGGTGGAGCAGGCCCGGGCGGCGGTGATCGAGTTCAGCGGTGAGACCGTCGGCGATTACCTCGGGGTCAGCTTCGATGACGACGTCGCGGCGACGCACCGTTTCCTCGCGGTGCTCACCGGCTACCACGGCTGGCAGTGGGCGGTGGTCGTCGCCGCCTACCCGGGAGCCGATCATGCCACGATCAGCGAGGTCGTGTTGGTGCCCGGGCCGACGGCGTTGCTCGCGCCGCCGTGGTTGCCCTGGGATGAGCGGGTGCGGCCCGGCGATCTGGGGCCCGGGGATCTCTTGGCCCCATTGCCCGACGATCCGCGCTTGGCGGCCGGATTCGCCGCCACCGGCGATCCCCTGGTCGACGACACCGCCGTCGAGTTGGGTTTGGGCCGGCGGCGGGTGCTCAGTGCCATCGGGCGCGACGAGGCCGCCCAGCGCTGGCACGACGGCGACCACGGTCCGGCTTCGGCGATGGCACGGTCCACCAAAAGGATCTGCCGCGACTGCGGATTCATGGTGCCGGTGGCCGGAGCGCTGGGCGAGATGTTCGGGGTGTGCTGCAACGAGATGGCCGCCGACGGCCGGGTCGTGGACTTCCTCTACGGGTGCGGCGCGCATTCGGACACCCCCGCGCCGGCCGGTGTCGGCTCACCTGCCCATGACCCGTTCGACGACGGTGTGATCGAGGTCGTGCCGCGACCGGAGCCTCCGGCGCCAACGGAGACGGTGGAGGCGACCGAGTCGGAAGAGGCGACCGAGTCGGAAGGCGTCAACGAGACCGCCCATGAACCGACCGCCGAGGAACCCGCCGGGGACTAATGCCCCTCGGCGGCGGCCTTGATCCGGGCCAGCGACTGCTGCATCCCCTCGACTAGCTCCTTCTCGAAGGAGTCGACGCCACCGAGGGCGGCCTTGGTGATGATGGTCGACGTCGCGGTGACGCCGTTCTCGGCGTGGCGGGACTCCACCAGGCGGGTCCCGGTGGCGGTCGGCTCCAGTTCGTAGGTCCACACCGAGTGGTTGATCGGCACGCGGAAGGCCAACTTCTTCTCCGGGATCACCTCGGTGATGACCGACGTGGTCGGCCAGAACAGTAGGTTGTGCCGATTCAGATTGATGGTGCGGGTGCCGGGCCGGATCGGCCCGAGGGCTTTCATCATCCGGCACTGGGGACTCCACTGCGGCATCTTGCCGAGGTCGGAAACCAGGCTCCAGACCTTGCTCACCGGTGCGTCGATCTCGATCTCGGCCTGCAATAGCGGTGCTGCCATGACTGCTCCTTAATGCGAATTGTGTTGTGGTTCAAGACCGCTCTGGGCGCCACGTGAGCCCCGGCGGGCAGCCGAGCGCTGCCACAGGAAAATAGACACCCCGACGACCCCGACACCCAGGCCCGCGAGGGTGACCGGACGCCAACCATGCAGTGCCGGCACGACGAAGGCGGCGAGGGTCGCCACTGCCCACAACGCCGCGCCGACCCCGATCACCGGGCGTGGGTCGGTGAGGGCGACCGGCAGTGCCGGAGGCTGTAGATCGGTCGACATCTCCGTAACCGTAACCGGCGTAGGTTGGTCACCCGTGCCCGAGGTCATCGACATCACCGACCGGGACGACGACCGGGTGGCGGATTTCCGTGACCTCAACAGCGTCGACCGGCGGCCGGATCTGCCATCGGGGAAGGGTCTGGTGATCGCCGAGGGTGTGCTGGTGGTGCAGCGGATGCTGGCCTCCCGGTTCGTCCCGCACGCCCTGCTGGGCACCGACCGGCGACTGTCGGAGTTGGCCGACGACCTGGCCGGCGTTGACGTCCCGTTCTATCGGGCATCGGCGGAGGTGATGGCGGCGGTGATCGGCTTCCACCTCAACCGCGGGGTGCTGGCCGCCGCCCGCCGACCGCCGGAACTCGCCGTCGCCGACGTCATCGCCCAGGCTCGCACCCTCGCGGTGCTCGAGGGAGTCAACGACCACGAGAACCTCGGGTCGATCTTCCGCAACGCCGCCGGACTCGGCGTCGACGCGGTCATCTTCGGCGCCGGGTGCGCCGATCCGCTGTACCGCCGCGCGGTGCGGGTGTCGATGGGGCATGCGCTGCTGGTGCCGTTCGCCCGGTCCGAGCGCTGGCCGGACGATCTGGACATGGTGCGGGACAACGGTTTCGCGCTGCTGGCGATGACGCCGGACCCGCGGGCCGGCACCCTCGCCGAGGTGATGAGCGGACTGGCCGACCCCAAAGTGGCGGTGCTGGTCGGTGCGGAGGGGCCGGGGCTGACCGAGACCGTGCTGCGCCGCAGCGACGCCCGGGTCCGCATTCCGATGTCACGTGGGACCGACTCGCTCAACGTCGCGACCGCAGCGGCCCTGGCGTTCTACGAACGCGGCCGTGGCGGTGGATAAACGGGGCGGCGCGACCCGGCTAGCATCACCGGGTGCCTGACGAGCCGACGCCCTGGGGAACCGGACTGACGGTGGCGACGTTCACCGCCGCGGTCACGGCCGCGGCCATCGTGGTGCTGAGCCTGGGCATGATCCGGGTGCACCCGCTGATCTCGATCGGGCTGAACGTGGTCGCGGTGGGCGGTCTGGCGCCGACGCTGTGGGGGTGGCGACGGGTGCCGGTCCGGCGCTGGCTGGTCTTCGGGATGGGCGTGGGCGTGGCGATCGGTTGGATCGTCCTGCTCGCCCTGACGCTCAGATAAGCCCTGACGCTCAGATAACTCAGCGCTCGCCGCTGGTACGCACCCCGAGCAGGACGTCCTCCCAAGCGGGAATCTCCGGCTTGCGCTTGCCCCGCTTCGCGGGCGGTTGCGCGGCGGGCGCTTGCGCGGACGCCTGAGTGGCGGGAATCGGGGTGGCGGACGGCGGAGCCGTCGCGCTGAAATCAGGCTGGTCGAACGCCAACTGAGCCACCGGAGCCACCGGGCGAAGCGGACGCTCGAACTCCGGGTCGATCAGTTCGCTGGCCGCCTCGTCGATGGCCGTGACGGTGCCGCCGTGCGAACCGGGGGTGAAGCGGAAATGCGCGAAGTTCTCCGACCGGCCGGCCTGCCAGGACATCCGCACCGTCCAGCGGCCGTCCTCGTTGCGCCAGGCGTCCCAGTCGGTGGACTCGGCGCTCATTCCGCGCGAAGCCAGTGCGGTGGCGATGGTCTCCAGCAGGGTGGCCACCGTGGGGCCGTCGGCAAGCACCGGGTGTGCCGCGGTGGCCAGTTCGGCCGCACGCTGGCGTTCCAGCAGCACCGGGTGGGCGAACCGGTCGATCTTGGCGATGTCCGTACCGGACGCCTCGGCGAGTTCTTCGACGGACGCACCGGCACGGATGCGGGCCTGGATGTCTTTAGGACTCAGCACGCCCTTCACCTCATTGTCTCGGGGGTTCTGGCCGGGCCGGGGGCGGTCGCCACGGGCGGCGGCACGCAACCTGTCGTCGACGCGGATCAGGAACTTGTCGGCCGGGTCGCCACCCTCACAGATGAGGTGCTTACCGTCGACATCGAGACCAATGAGCATTAACTCCCGCACGCCGACCTCCTTCGTGTCCGACCCTAGCCGGATCGCGGCGCCATCACGGCCAGGACACGCCAGTATCACGGACGCGGTTCGGCGGCGGGGGTCGGCGCGGGGACTACAGCCGCTCGACGACCCAGTCGACGCAGCGGGTCAGCGCGGTGACGTCCTCGGGGTCGACGGCCGGGAACATCGCCACCCGAAGCTGGTTGCGGCCCAGCTTGCGGTACGGCTCGGTGTCGACGATGCCGTTGGCCCGCAGCACCTTGGCCACCTCCGCGGCGTCGACCCCGTCGACGAAGTCGATCGTCCCGACGACCTGGGACCGCAACGCCGGGTCGGCGACGAACGGCAGCGCGTACTCGGAGGATTCGGCCCAGGAGTACAGCCGGGCGGCGGAATCGGCGGTGCGCCCGACGGCCCAGTCCAGCCCGCCGTTGCCCAGCATCCAGTCGATCTGCTCGGCCAGCAGCACCAGGGTGCCGATGGCCGGGGTGTTGTAGGTCTGGTTCTTGAGGCTGTTGTCCACCGCGATCGGCAGGGACAGGAAGTCGGGCACCCAGCGACCGGAGGCGGCGATCTTCTCGACCCGCGCCAGCGCGGCGGGCGACAGCATCGCCAGCCACAGCCCGCCGTCGCCGGCGAAGTTCTTCTGCGGGGCGAAGTAGTAGGCGTCGACGTCGGCCAGGTTCACCGGCAGACCGCCGGCACCGGAGGTGGCGTCGATGAGCACCAGGGCGTCACCGGAACCGTCGGGGCGCACCACCGGGACCGCCACCCCGGTCGAGGTCTCGTTGTGCGCCCAGGCGATCGCGTCGACTGACGGGTCGGACTGCGGTGCCGGCGCACTTCCGGCTTCGGCCCTGATGACGATCGGGTCGCCGACGAACGGGTTGGCGGCGACCGCCGAGGCGAACTTGGCGCTGAACTCACCGTAGGTGAGATGCAGCGAGCGGTTGTCGATCAGACCGAACGCGGCGGCGTCCCAGAACGCGGTGGCCCCGCCGTTGCCGAGGATCACCTCGTAGCCGTCCGGCGCCCGGAACAGTTCACTCAGGCCCGAGCGCACCCGGCCGACCAGATTCTTCACCGGGGCCTGCCGGTGCGAGGTGCCGAACAGCGCGGCGGCGGTGGTGCTTAGTGCCGTCAACTGCTCGGGTCGCACCTTCGAGGGCCCGCAACCGAAGCGGCCGTCGGCGGGCTTGAGGTCGGCGGGGATGGTGAGCTGGGCAGGATCGGCCATGCGACAAGGGTAGAAGCCCGGATCAGCTAACTACGTTCCGGGTATGGACAGGTATGCGATACCTGCGGTACCGTTTTGGACAATCCGTACCGGAATGTAAACCCCTGGGAGGGTTGCCATGGCGAGAACCCGAATGGTCCGACGTTGGCGGCGCAACATGGAGGTGCGGGACGACGCCGAGTACGTGGACATGCTGACGACGCTGTCCGAGGGTTCGGTGCGGCGGAACTTCAACCCCTACACCGATATCGACTGGGACTCGCCGGAGTTTGCCGTGACACCGGGCGATGAACGCTGGATCCTGCCGGCCACCGACCCCCTGGGCCGGCACCCGTGGTACCGGTCCCAGCCCGTCGAGAAGCAGATCGAGATCGGCCAGTGGCGCCAGGCCAACGTCGCCAAAGTCGGACTTCAGTTCGAGTCGATCCTCATCCGCGGGTTGATGAACTACTCGTTCTGGGTGCCCAACGGCTCCCCGGAGTACCGGTACTGCCTGCACGAGGCGGTCGAAGAGTGCAACCACACCTTGATGTTTCAGGAGATGGTCAACCGCATCGGCACCGACGTGCCGGGAATGCCGCGGCTGCTGCGCTGGCTGTCCCCGCTCATCCCCCTGGTCCCCGGGCCGCTGCCCATCCCGTTCTTCTTCGGCGTGCTCGCCGGTGAGGAACCCATCGACCACACCCAGAAGGACGTACTGCGAGAGGGCAAGGAACTGCACCCGATCATGTCCCGGGTGATGGCCATCCATGTGGCCGAGGAGGCCCGGCACATCTCGTTTGCCCACGAGTACCTGCGCAAGCGGCTGCCGCATCTGCGGCGCGGGCAACGGCTGCTGCTGTCACTGAACGTGCCGATCATCATGCGGGTGCTGTGTCAGGCGATTCTGGTACCGCCGCGCAGTTTCTTCCGGCAGTTCGGGATCCCGCGCGAGGTCCGCAAGGAACTGTTCTTCGACGCCCCGGAATCCCGCCAACTGCTCCGCGACATGTTCGCCGACGTGCGGATGCTGTGCCACGACACCGGGCTGATGAACCCGCTGGCAAAGCTGATGTGGCGGATCTGCAAGATCGACGGCCCGCCCAGTCGGTTCCGTAGCGAACCGCAACGCCGCCACATCGTCACCGCGGCCTGACGCCGGCGGAGACGGCCTTATGCCCCACGTCATCACCCAGTCCTGCTGCGGGGACGGGTCGTGCGTCTACGCCTGCCCGGTCAACTGCATCCATCCCAGCCCGGACGAACCGGGGTTCGGTACCGCCGAGATGCTGCACATCGACCCGGACGCGTGCGTGGACTGCGGGGCCTGCGTGACGGCCTGCCCGGTGGGCGCCATCGTCGCCGACACCCGGCTCACCGCTGCGCAGTTGCCGTTCGTCGACATCAACGCGGCCTACTACCCGCCCCGGCCGGCCGGGGCGAAGGTGCCGCCCACCACCAAACTGGCACCGGTGCTGCCGGCCCCACGCCCCGAACGCGGCGGACTGACGGTGGCGGTGGTCGGGTCCGGGCCGGCCGGCATGTACGCCGCCGACGAACTGCTCACCCAGGCCCGGGTGCGGGTCAACGTCTTCGACGCGCTGCCCACGCCGTACGGACTGGTCCGGGCCGGGGTGGCTCCGGATCACCCGCGGACCAAGGCGATCACCGGACTCTTCGACCGGATGAGCCGGCGCGACGGGTTCCGCTTCTACCTCAATGTCACGGTGGGGCAGCACATTTCGCACGACGAATTACTTGAGCATCACCATGCCGTGCTGTACACGGTGGGGGCCGCCCATGAACGCCGTCTCGACGTCGAGGGTATGCACCTGCCCGGCACCGGCAGCGCCACCGAACTCGTCGGCTGGATCAACGGCGATCCCCGTTTCGCCGGTCTGCCGGTCGACCTCAACCACCCGACGGCGGTGGTGATCGGCAACGGCAACGTCGCCCTGGATGTCGCGCGCATCCTCACTACCGACCCGGAACAGCTTGCGGCGACGGACATCTCCGACGCCGCACTGGCGGCGTTGCGCACGTCGGCGGTGCGCGAGGTCGTCGTTGCGGCCCGTCGCGGACCGGCCGAATCGGCCTTCACGCTGCCGGAACTCATCGGGTTGACCACCGGTTCGCATGTCGTGCTCGACGAAGCCGACCGAGTCCTGGTACGCGCCGATCTGCTTGCCGCCCAGGATCCGGTCACCCGGGCCAAACTGGAGGTGCTGGCCGCCCTGCCCGGCGCCGATGCGGGGGCCGATGCGGAGCCGGGCCGTCGGCGGATCCGGTTGGCCTACCGGCTCACCCCGACCCGGGTCCTCGGTGCCGACCGCGCCGAGGGTGTGCAGTTCAGACGAACCGGCGGCGAAGAGACGGTCCGCCTCGACGCCGGACTCGTGCTCACCTCGATCGGCTACCGGGGCCGTCCGGTAGCCGGACTGCCGTTCGACGACGCCGCCGGGGTGGTGCCCAACGTCGGCGGGCGCGTCGTCGACCCGGTCACCGGCCGCCCGGTCGCCGGCGCCTACGTGGCGGGCTGGATCAAACGCGGCCCGACCGGCTTCATCGGGACCAACAAATCCTGTGCGATGCAGACCGTCGCCGCGCTGGTCGGCGATTTCAACGATGGTCGACTGGTGGATCCGGTCCGGCGAGCGGCGTTGTTGGACAAGCTGATCCGGGCGCGGCAGCCCGATCTGGTCGACGCGGACGGGTGGCGGGCGATCGATGACGCCGAACGGTCGCAGGGTGCGGGGGAGGGCCGGCCGCGGGTGAAGTTCACCACGGTGGCCGACCTGGTCGCCGCCGCACAATCCGGTCGGTCACCACGCCGGGGCGGTGGTCACAGGGGCGGTGGTCACATGGACCGGATCGCCTCCTGGATCTCCTCGTAGCTGACCTCGCGGACCGGTTGGCCGAGCGACCACTGGTGCCCGAACGGATCTTGCACGACGCCGTACCGGTCGCCCCAGAACTGGTCGGCCAACGGCATGACCACCGTCGCACCCGCATCGACGGCCTGCTGGAACTTGTCGTCGACATCGCTGACGGTCAGGTGGATCGTCACCGGGGTGCCGCCGAGTGCTGCCGGGGTCGACCTCTTGCCGTCGCACATCTCGGGGAAATCGTCGTTGAGCATGACCGTGCCGCCATTGATCCGGACGGCGGCGTGCACCAGTCTTCCGTCGGAGCCGGCAACACGGCCCAGTTCGACGGCGTCGAAGGCCTTCACGTAGAAGTCGATCGCGGCCGCGGCGTCCTCGACGACCAGGTGCGGGGAGAGTGCGGGTTCAACAGCGGCAGCCATGCTGGTCTCCTATGCGTTGACGGGAAGGGTGTCGGCGGGAACGGCGTCGTTGCTGTCCACGCCGGCGGTGTGCGCGATCTGATCCCAGCCCGCGACCGACTCCGCCGAGCGGGGCGGCGGGCCGACGTAGACCGCGGCCGGCCGCACCAGCCTGCCCAGCCGCTTCTGCTCGAGGATGTGCGCACACCATCCCGCGGTGCGCCCGCAGGTGAACATCGCCGGCATCATCGACGGCGGCACCTCGGCGAAGTCCAGGATGACCGCCGCCCAGAACTCGACGTTGGTCTCGATCGCCCGGTCCGGCCGGCGCTCCCGCAACTCCGCCAGCGCCGCCTGTTCCAGGGCGGCGGCCACCTCGTAGCGTGGCGCCCCGAGGCGACGGGCGGTGGCCCGCAACACCCGGGCGCGGGGATCCTCGGCCCGGTACACCCGGTGGCCGAAACCCATCAGCTTCTCGCCGCGGTCGAGGATGCCGCGCACCACCGCGCGGGGGTCTCCGGTTCGCTCGCTCTCGGTGATCATCGGGATCACCCGGGCCGGCGCCCCGCCGTGCAGGGGCCCGCTCATCGCTCCGACCGCACCGGACAGCGCGGCGGCGACGTCCGCGCCGGTGGAGGCGATCACCCGCGCGGTGAACGTCGATGCGTTCATCCCGTGCTCGGCGGCCGACACCCAGTAGGCGTCGATGGCCTCGACGTACCTCGGGTCCGGCTCGCCGTGCCACCGGGTCATGAAACGCTCGGTGACCGTTGCACATTCGTCGATCACCCGCTGTGGGACGGCCGGCCGGCCCAGACCGCGGGCGGACTGCGCCACATAGGACAGCGCCATCACCGACGCGCGGGCCAACTGGCCGCGGGCGGTCTCGTCGTCGATGTCCAGCAGCGGCTGATAACCCCAGATCGGTGCCAGCATCGCCAGCCCGGCCTGGACGTCGACCCGGACGTCGCCGGTGTGGATCGGCAGCGGGAAGGGCTCGGCCGGCACCAGTCCGTCGCCGAACCGCCCGTCCACCAGCAGGGCCCACACGTCACCGAAGGTGACCCGATGGGCCACCAGGTCCTCGATGTCGACCCCGCGGTAGCGCAGCGATCCACCGTCCTTATCCGGTTCGGCGATCTCGGTGGTGAAGGCGACGACGCCTTCCAGGCCCGCGACGAAGTCGTCCGGTAGGACAGTCATGGTCGGATTCTCGCACCCGCCCGGGCCGGGCGTACCGTGAGGCCGTGGTTGAACGCGACGAACGGCCGCACGCCGAGCGACTGGCCGCAATGCGGGTCGAGTACGGATCGGTGGAGAAGGACGGCAGCAGCGATCTCGACGTCGACTGGCTGGCCGGGGGCTGGCTGGCACTGCTGCACGAGTGGATCCACGAGGCCGAGGAAGCCGGCGTGGCCGAACCCAATGCGATGGTGCTGGCCACGGTGGACAACTCCGGCCGGCCGGTCACCCGCACGGTGCTCTGTAAGAGCGTCGACGAAGACGGGGTGACGTTCTACACCAACTACGACTCGGCCAAAGGCGGCGAACTCGCGGCCGCCCCGTACGCCTCGGTGACCTTCCCCTGGTACGCGCTGGGCCGCCAGGTGCATGTGCGCGGCACGGTGACCAAGGTCAGCGCCGCCGAGACCGCGGAGTACTGGGCTCGGCGGCCCCGCGGGTCGCAGTTGGGCGCGTGGGCTTCGGAGCAGTCCCGCCCGATCGCGTCACGTGCCGAACTGCTCGACCAACTCAAGGCTGTCACCGAGCGGTTCGCCGGCGGTGACGTGCCGGTGCCGCCGCACTGGGGCGGCTACCGGATGGCCGCGGAGACCGTCGAGTTCTGGCAGGGCCGGGAGAACCGCGTCCACAACCGGATCCGGATCACCGGTGACCTCATCGAGCGACTCCAGCCCTGACCTCAGCCCTGACGCCAGCCCTGACTGCGGTCCTGAGCCCGAGTTCCCGCCTTCGAGGCGCTACCGGCCCACCCGGAGGGGCGATCCCGGGCGATAGCGACTACGTTCACGGGGGACGCACAGTAGCGTGACCTTCACAACGGACTGCCAAGGCGCGGTCGAACGCGCGAGAAGGGGTTGATGTGGCCGACACCGATGACACCGCCACCCTCAGGTATCCCGGCGGGGAAATCGACCTGAACATCGTCCACGCCACCGAAGGGTCCGACGGCATCGCTCTCGGGCCACTGCTGGCAAAGACCGGCTACACCACGTTCGACCAGGGCTTCGTCAACACGGCGGCGACCAAGAGCGCGATCACCTATATCGACGGTGACGCCGGGATCCTGCGCTACCGGGGCTATCCGATCGAGCAACTTGCCGATAAGTCGACTTTCATCGAGGTCAGCTACCTGCTGATCTACGGGGAGTTGCCGACCGCTGAGCAGTTGGCGGAGTTCACCACCCAGATTCAGCGGCACACCATGCTGCACGAGGACCTCAAGCGGTTCTTCGACGGTTTCCCGCGCGACGCCCACCCGATGCCGGTGCTGTCCAGTGCTGTCAACGCGCTGTCCGCCTACTACCAGGACTCGCTGGATCCGCTGGACCACCGGCAGGTCGAACTCTCGACGATCAGGCTGCTGGCCAAGCTGCCGACCATCGCCGCCTACTCCTACAAGAAGTCGGTGGGTCAGCCGTTCCTATACCCGGACAACTCGCTGAGCCTGGTGGAGAACTTCCTGCGGATGACGTTCGGATTGCCGGCCGAGCCCTATGAGCCGGACCCGGAGATCGTCCGCGCCCTGGACATGCTGCTGATCCTGCACGCCGACCACGAGCAGAACTGCTCGACCTCGACGGTGCGACTGGTCGGCTCCTCGCAGGCCAACCTGTTCACCTCGATCTCGGGCGGGATCAACGCGCTGTGGGGGCCACTGCACGGCGGGGCCAACCAGGCCGTGCTGGAGATGCTGGAGAAGATCCGGCAGTCCGGCGGTGACGTCGCGACCTTCGTCAGGAAGGTGAAGAACCGCGAGGACGGTGTGAAGCTGATGGGCTTCGGCCACCGGGTCTACAAGAACTACGACCCGCGGGCGCGCATCGTCAAGGAGCAGGCCGACAAGATTCTGAGCAAGCTCGGCGGTGACGACGAACTGCTCGACATCGCGAAGTCGCTCGAGGAGATCGCGCTCACCGACGACTTCTTCATCGAACGCAAGCTCTACCCCAACGTCGACTACTACACCGGCGTGATCTACCGGGCGATGGGCTTCCCGACCAGGATGTTCACTGTGCTGTTCGCCCTCGGCCGACTGCCCGGGTGGGTCGCGCACTGGCGGGAGATGCACGAGGAGCCCAACAAGATCGGCCGTCCCCGCCAGATCTACACCGGCTACCCGGAACGGGACTACCTGGACCTCGACGGACGTTAACCGGCGCAAGCCGGCCCGCGTGGCCTTTGATTGCCGGTTGACAGCCCGATAGTTGTAGTTACACAATCATTGTGTGATTACAAGCGTTGTCGACGAACTGAGCCCGCGCCGCAAGGCCGTCATCCTGACGACCTGCTGCCTGAGCCTGCTGATCGTGTCGATGGACGCGACCATCGTCAACGTCGCGATCCCCTCGATCCGTGCCGACCTGCACGCCACCCCGTCGCAGATGCAGTGGGTGGTGGACATCTACACCCTGGTTCTGGCCTCGCTGCTGATCCTGGCCGGGGCGGCCGGTGACCGCTTCGGGCGTCGCAGGGTCTTCCAGATCGGTCTGGGTGTCTTCGCGTTCGGTTCGCTGCTGTGCAGCATCGCCCCCGACATCCACACCCTGATCGGCGCCCGTCTGATCCAGGGGCTGGGTGGATCCATGATGAATCCCGTTGCCCTGTCGATCATTTCGCAGGTCTTCTACCGCCCGGTGGAGCGCGCGCGGGCACTGGGGATCTGGGGTGCCGTGGTGGGCATCTCGATGGCGCTGGGGCCCGTCGTCGGTGGCCTGTTGATCCAGGTGGTCGGCTGGCGGGCGGTTTTCTGGATCAACCTGCCGATCTGCGCCGCAGCGATCCTGCTGACCGCCGTCGTCGTTCCGGAATCCAAGTCGGCGACGATGCGGGATATGGACCCGATCGGCCAGGTGCTGGCCGTGCTGGCACTGTTCGGCATCGTGTTCACGTTGATCGAGGGACCGGTGCTGGGCTGGGCCAACCCGGTGCTGTTGGGCATCGCACTGACCGCGGTGCTGGCACTGCTGGGCTTCCTGCGCTACGAGGCCCGCCGCCCGGACCCGTTCATCGACCTGCGCTACTTCCGCAGCGTCCCGTTCGCCTCCGCCACCGTGATCGCGGTGTGCGCGTTCGCCGGGTGGGCGGCCTTCCTGTTCATGATGTCGCTGTACCTGCAGGGGGAGCGGGGCTATTCGGCGATGGCCACCGGACTGATCTATCTGCCGATCTCCATTGGCGCACTGGTGTTCTCGCCGCTGTCGGGCCGGTTGGTCGGCCGGTTCGGCAGCCGTCCATCGCTGCTGATCGCCGGCGCGATGATCACCGCGGCGGCCGTCATGCTGATGTTCCTGACCCCGACCACCCCGGTCTGGGCGTTGCTGACGATCTTCGCGGCGTACGGGATCGGTTTCGCCATGGTCAATGCCCCGGTCACCAACGCCGCGGTGAGCGGGATGCCCCGCGACCGGGCCGGGGCGGCATCGGCGATCACCTCCACCAGTCGGCAGGTCGGGGTGAGTATCGGCGTGGCCCTGTGTGGTTCGGTGGCAGGGTCGGCGCTGGCCGCCACCCATGTGGGGTTCACCGATTCGGCCCGGCCGTTGTGGATCATCAACGTCGCCCTGGGTCTGGTGATTACGGTATTGGCCGTGACGTCGACATCGGCCCGGGCCGCCAGGTCGGCGCAGCAACTGGCGCCGCTGATCGAGAACGACGCAATCGCGGTGGCCCATGCCCGGTGATCCGATCGCCGACGAGGTGTGGCGGACGATGTCGGCACTGGTGCTGGAGAACAAGGACGCCTGGCGGCGCTCCGTCGTCGAGTTGACCGGCCTGCCGTTCAGCAGGATTCGCATCCTCAAACGTCTCGACCGCCATCCGATGACGGTCAAGCAGGTCGCCGAGGCCGCCACCATCGACGCACCGGCCGCGACGGTCGCGGTCAACGACCTGGAGGCCCGCGGCCTCGTCGTTCGTGAGATCAACCCGGAGAACCGGCGGTCCAAAGTGGTGTCGCTGACGACGGCGGGCCGCGAGATGCTCCGCGCCTGCAACGAGGTGGCCGACCCGCCCCCGGCGCCGCTGTCCGCACTCGACGGCGAGGACTTGCGGGCGTTGCGCGCAATCCTGTCGCGACTGCCCACCTGATGTTGCGCAGCGCTCACCCCTGATGATGCGCAGCAACCGAGCGAACTCACCCCCGGTGACGTAATTTCATCGGATGACCGACACAATGCCTGATTCGGGGCCTGATTCGGGGCCTGATTCGGGGCCTGATTTGGGGCCTGATTCGGCGCAGCAGGATCGCCGCTTCTTCGGGCACCCGGCCGGGCTGGCGACACTGTTCGTCACCGAGATGTGGGAGCGGTTCAGCTACTACGGGATGGTCGCCATCCTGGTGCTGTACCTGGCCGCCGACCCGTCCACCGACGGGTTGGGACTGCCCGCCACCACCGCGATCGGGATCTTCGGCGTCTACAGCGCGCTGATCTACCTGCTCGCGGTGCCCGGGGGATGGATCGCGGACCGGGTGATCGGCCCGTACCGCGCGGTCCTCATCGGCGGGTGCGTGATCGCCGCCGGGCACTACGTGCTGGCCATCCCGGCGCCGATGTCGGTGTGGCCCGGCCTGGCGCTGATCGCCATCGGCACCGGCCTGCTCAAACCGAACATCTCGGCGATGGTCGGGGAACTGTACGACCGCGACCCCGATGAGGGGGAGCGCCGTGACGCCGGGTTCTCGATCTTCTACATGGGCATCAACATCGGTAGCTTCTTCTCCCCGCTGATCTGCGGCTACCTCGGCGAGAAGGTTGGCTGGCACGTCGGATTCGGCGCCGCCGGCGTGGGCATGACGATCGCGGTGATCGTCTTCGTCGCCGCCACCCGACGCACCCTCGGCGCCGTCGGACGGACCGTGCCGAACCCCGAGACCCGGGCTCAACTCAACAAACTCGCCGCGATCACGGCGGGCTTCCTGATCCTCGCGGTGGTGGCGTTCTCCGTCGACGCACTGTTGGGTCACTATCGCGCCGAGCACATGATCTGGTTCCTCGCCGCCGTCACGGTCGCCACCCCGTTCGCCTACTTCGCCCGGATCTTCCGCAGCGCGGATCTGACCAGCCTCGATCGCGACCGGATGAAGGCCTACGTGTGGATCTTCCTGGGATCGGCGATGTTCTGGCTGATCAGCGATCAGGGCGGGTCCACGCTGAGCCTGTTCGCCGACCGGAACACCGATCGCGATGTCGGCGGGTTCGAGATTCCGGCGAGTTGGCTGCAGTCGGTGAACCCGATCGCCATCGTGCTGCTCGCCCCGGTGTTCGCGGTGATCTGGTACAAGCTGGGCCGGCGGGCGCCCACGCTGCCGGCCAAGTTCGTGCTGGCACTGTTGTTGATCGGGCTGTCCTTCCTGGCCATGGCGGTGCTGTCGAACACCGCCGCAGACGGCACCAAGGTGCTTCTGGTCTGGCTGATGCTGATCGTTCTCATCCAGACGATCGGTGAACTGCTGCTGAGCCCCACCGGGTTGTCCGCGTCCACGCACCTGGCGCCGCGGGGGATGGAGAGCCAGGTGGTGGCGCTGTGGTTCCTGTCCAGCGCGGTGGGCGACGCCATCGGTAGCACGACCGCGCCGCTGCAGGACTCCATGGGCCAGACCGGCTACTTCTGCCTCATCGGCGGGGCGGCGCTGGTGCTGGCCGTGGTGATCGGCACCCAGGTCAAACGGATCCACCACCTGATGGGCGGAATTCACTAACCCGCACTAACCGGAGGCCAGCACCGCCATCGCGGCGTTGTGGCCGCCGATCCCCGACACCGCTCCGCCGCGGCGGGATCCGGAGCCGCACAACAGAATCCGGTCGTGATCGGTCGCCACCCCCCACTGCCGCGCCGGGCTGTCCAGCGGGTCGTCGTCGGCGGCGAACGGCCACGACAGCGCACCGTGGAAGATGTTGCCCCCGGTCATCCGCAGGCTGTCCTGAAGGTCGACCGTCGTCCTGGTCTCGATGCACGGCCGGCCGTGCGCGTCGTTCATCACGACATCCTCGACGGGTTCGGCCAGCACCGAGTTCAGCGAGGCCAGTACCGCAGCGGTCAGGCGCTGCCGGACGGCCCCCGGTTCACCGGTCTGCAACCGGTGCGGTACGTGCAGGCCGAACACCGTCAGCGTCGCCGCGCCGGAGGCCCGCAGACCGGGGGACAGGATGCTCGGATCGCTCAGCGAGTGGCAGTAGATCTCGCACGGCAGCGGGTCCGGCACGGTGCCCGCCGCCGCCACGGCATAGGCGGTGTCAAGCTGCGACCACGTCTCGTTGATGTGGAAGGTGCCGCCGAAGGCCTGCTCCGGGGTGACGGCCGCATCCCGCAGGCGGGGCAGTCGGCGCAGCATCAGGTTCACCTTCACCTGGCAGCCTTCGGCGGACTGCGGGTCCGGTTCGCCGAGCAACCCGGCCAGCACCGAGGGGGTGACGTTGGCCAGCACGAACCGTCCCCGGACCACGGCTTCGTCATCGCCGCGGCGGTACCGGACCGCACCGTCGGGGGTGACCGACAGGACCTCCGCGCCGGTGACGATCTGGGCTCCGTGCGCGCGGGCGGCTGTCGCCAGTGCCCCGGTCACCGCTCCCATCCCGCCGACCGGGACGTCCCACACCCCGGTCCCGCCGCCGAGTAGGTGGTACAGGAAGCAGATGTTCTGCCGCAGATCGGCGTCGTCGAGACGGGCGAACGTCCCGATCAGCGCGTCGGTGGCCATCACCCCGCGGACCAGATCCGAACTCACGGCGTCGGTGATGGCCCGGCCGACGGGCCGCTCGACCAATGCTTCCCACGCCGCGGGAGCGTCCGGGCCGCCGGCGTCGAGCACATCGCGGCGGATCCGGTCGCGGTGGCGCAACGGTTCGAGCAGCGTCGGCCACAGCGGTTCGGTGACCGTTCGGCAGCGGCGATAGAAATCGGCGAAGCCCGCCTCGTCACCGGCCGCCCCGACCGCGGCGAAACTCGACGTCTCACCGATCAGCAGGCCACTGCGGCCGCCGTCGGCAGGGTCGGGTGTGTACGAGGCGTAGCGGCGCCGGGCCAGTCGCAGTGGTGCGCCGAGATCCTCGACGATCCGGGCGGGCAGCAGACTCACCAGGTAGGAGTAGCGGGACAGTCGGGCGTCGACCCCGTCGAACGCCTGCGCCGACACCGCCGCCCCGCCGACCTCGCCGAGTCGTTCGAGCACCCGCACCCGGAGTCCGGCCCGGGCCAGATACCCCGCGGCCACCAGTCCGTTGTGTCCGCCGCCGACCACGACGGCGTCCACGGTCTCGGTTCCTGCGGCGCTCATACTCGCCCAGCTTAGGTAGCGGGGCTCAGGTGGCGGGGCTTAAGTAGCGCGGTGACCGGTGCCGGGCGGTTACGGTGATGCGGTGAGCACCAAACCCGATATCGAATGTCCCGAAGGCCCCGCGCCGGCCGAACTGATCATCACCGACCTGGTGGTGGGCGAGGGCCCCGAAGCCGTCCCCGGCGCCACTGTCGATGTGCACTACGTCGGGGTTGAGTACGACTCCGGGGAGGAGTTCGACAGTTCCTGGAACCGCGGCGAGTCGATCTCGTTTCCGCTGCGCGGTCTGATCCAGGGCTGGCAGGACGGTATCCCCGGGATGCGGGTGGGCGGCCGCCGGCAGTTGGTCATCCCTCCGGAGCAGGCGTACGGCCCGGCCGGTGCCGGGCACCGACTGTCCGGTAAAACCCTGATATTCGTCATCGACCTGCTGGGAACAGCCTAGAAATGGGTGCCCCCGAGACCGAATGGCGGACGGAATCGCGTTGGTACCGGCGTTCACCCGGGATCGGGTGGCTGCTGGGCCTGCTTCTCATCCCACTGCTGTTCGGCTGGCTGGGCTGGGGGGCGCTCAAGCCCACCGTCACCGTCACCGCCCCGGAGGTCAGCGTGACCGCCCCGAGTGCCTCGGAGGGGGCCTCGACGTCGTCGCTGAGCTTCTCTCCGCTGTCGATCCTGCGGAACGGCAGGGACTTCACCCTGACCGGTCTGCTGCCCGACCTCCGGATGAAGGAAAGGCTGCTCGGGTCGCTCAAGGCGGCGCTCGGCGCCAACGTCAACCTGATCGACAAACTGGATGTCGCCGCCGGGGCGACCACCCCTGACTTCGACGGGTTCGCGGGACTGTTCGCGGCCGCTGCCGACATCCCGGACCTCCGCTTCGTGGTGGAGGGGGACGGCCTGACGCTGACCGGCACCGCCCCGTCGGAGGAGATCAAGGCCGCTGTCGGGGCCGCTGCCAAGGCCGGCTGGCCGAACCTGCGGATCACCAACAACATTGCCATCAAGGGCGAGGCGCCGTCGTGCGCCGACCTGCAGGCCACCGTCGACGCCGGCCTCGCCGCCCCAATCAAGTTCCAGACCGGTAGCGACCGGCTCAGCACCGACGGCCAGCAGCAATTGTCGGCCGTCATCCCGGCGCTGAAGGCCTGCCCGGACGTGAAGCTGACGGTGATCGGCCATACCGACAACACCGGAAACGACGCGATCAACATCCCGCTCAGCGACGGTCGGGCGCGGGCGGTAGCGGCGTACCTGGTGGCGCAGGGCATACCGGCGGACGCGGTGTCCAGTAAGGGGGCCGGCTCGGCGGAGCCGGTCGCCAGCAACGACACCGAGGCCGGGCGCGCTCAGAACCGCCGCACCGAGATCACGGTCAGCTAGGGAGTAACGAGATGGGCTTCATCACGCAGTGG
>JAUPLT010000176.1 GCA_030836785.1 Actinomycetota bacterium | reverse complement strand
GACTGCCTGGGCTGAATCCCCGGATACCGACGGCGGGAGCGCCGCCACCAGAAGCGCGGACTCCTCGCCTCCCGCCACCTCGGAGCGTTCGCGGCGGGCCGACCCCGGTGCGTCGGTGAACAGGCCCCGGACGCAGGCCGGCCCGCGGGAAGCCGCTTCGGTGCGCGGAACCCGAGGCGCCGGGGAATCTCCCCGTTCCCCCGGACCGGCCCGATCACGGCTCACTGCCCGCACGTCCGAGACAGTGCTGCAGGCTGAGCCCGGCGCGGCGTCCGAGCCGGCCCTCCCGGTGCCGTCCGCGCACTCCCACGCTTCCGCACCGCCTTCGGCACCGGCGGCAGCCCCTTCGGCACCGGCGGCAGCCCCTTCGGCATCGGCGGCGGGACTGGCCTGGTTCCAGCACACCTTCAACAACGCGACCCCGACCTTCGGTGCTCAGCTTCCCACGGTCAGCGCGGTACCCGGCCAGAGCAGCGAGCCGATCGTGCTGGGCGGCTTCGATGCCGATGGAGATCCGCTGAGCTACAGCATTTCTGGTGCGGGCTCGGGATCGGGCAGCGCCGGCGGCGTCCTGGCGATCACGGACGGGTCCGCCGTCTACACGCCCCCCGGCGCCTGGGACGGCACGACCTCCTATGACGACGAGTTCCTGGTCACCGTCACCGACGTCGGACCCGGCTGGCATGTGCACGGACTGGCGGGTCTGCTGAATCTGCTGACGTTCGGAATGCTCGGATCGCCCGGCGACAGCGCCACCGGCGCGGTGACGGTGCGGGTGAATGCCGCGCCGGGCGCGGGTCCCGAGCCTCCGGGACCGGATCCGGACCCCGCACCGCC
The DNA here is from genome assembly GCA_030836785.1 of Actinomycetota bacterium. Taxonomy (GTDB): domain Bacteria; phylum Actinomycetota; class Actinomycetes; order Mycobacteriales; family Mycobacteriaceae; genus Mycobacterium. The sequence goes on along the minus strand of JAUPLT010000176.1, from coordinate 7,498 downwards.
GGAACCACCAGCACCGGAGCCGACACCCGACCCACCGGAGCCGGATCCGAATCCTCCGGTGACACAGCCGGACCCCCCGGTGACACAACCCGATCCCCCTGTCGTGCAGCCCGATCCCCCTGTCGTACAGCCGGATCCCCCTGTCGTACAGCCGGATCCCGAACCCGGCACTCCGGTGGTCGCCGGTTCCTTCCCGGTCTCGTTCGTCAACGCCAGCGACAGTTACGCCAACGACGAGATCCATGTGATGGTCATCGGACAGGCTTCTCCCGGGCAATGGTCCTGGGTCGACCGCGACGGCACCGCCCATCCGATCGACCACACCGCCGCCAACGCCGCCGACCATCTGGTGAAGAACGGCGTCAACTACGCGAACATGTCGTTCAGCCTGGCAGAGGCGGGAGGTTTGCGGATTCCGCCGGAACTGCTGGGCGCCCGGATCTACGTGTCATTGGGCGAACCGGTTTACGTGGCCATCAGCCCCGACAACACCGGCTGGGCCGGGCCCGACCCGGCCAACCCCACCGACCCGAACTACCAAACCGTCTACGACTGGTACGAGCTGAGCTTCAAAAACGACTCAGTGCCCTTCGGCGGCAACACCACTCAGGTCGATCAGTTCGGTTTTCCGTACACCTTCACCCTGACCCAGGAGTCCAGCGGATACTCCGCCACCCGCGGCATCACCGTGTCCCGTGACGAACTGTTCCGCCGTTACGAGGCCACCATGCCCTCGGCGTTCCAGGCACTGATCATCAGGGACGGTAACGGCGACCCGCTGCGGATTCTGGCACCGCGTTCGCAGCAGGCCGGCGAACTGGCCACCTGGTTCGATGCACCGGTCGACGCGTTCTGGTCGAAATACACCGGCGAGCAGTTCGTCTACAACGGCCCGGGCTTCACGGTGACCGGTGGCGTCGACGCCGAAGACCGGTTCGCCTACACGGTCACCGGCGCCGGCGGGGCGGCAACATCCCACGTCATGACCAAACCCAGCACCGCCGACGTGTTCCGGGCCGACGGCCCGTTCATCGGAACCGGATTGCAGGGCGCGTTCCTGGCCCACCTCGATGCCGCCTTCCACCGCGGCGTCGCCACCGCCCCGGAGGACTGGGACACCGCATCGGCCTACTACCCCGCCGGCGGGCGGTGGAACAACTGGGCACAGTTCTTCCATGCCAACAGTGTCGAGGGATACGCCTATGGCTTCCCCTACGACGATGTGAACAGCCAGAGTTCGGTGCTCATCCTCAACAACCCCCAGCCCCTGACCCGACTGACCATCACCATCGGCGGTTAACCAGCACCGGGTAGATTTGCGGTCTCACGCCACGGCGACGGAGAAGCTGGGACGGAGGGCAGGCATGGCGGGTGGACTGGTCGGTCTCCTCGATGACATCGCCGCGCTGGCCAAGCTTGCCGCCGCGTCGATCGACGATGTCGGCGCGGCCGCGGGCCGGGCCGGCGCCAAGACCGCCGGGGTGGTGATCGACGACACCGCCGTCACACCGGCCTACGTCCACGGTCTCGCGGCCGAACGCGAGTTGCCGATCATTCGGCGTATCGCGATCGGCTCGATCCGCAACAAGCTGCTGTTCATCCTGCCCGCGGCACTGCTGCTCAGCGCGGTGGCGCCCAAGGTGGTCGAAATCATCCTGATGTTCGGCGGGTGCTTCCTCTGCTACGAGGGGGCGCACAAGATCATCCACGCGTTACGGCGCGACGATCACGACCACGACGCCCCAGCCGCGCAACTCGGGCCCGACGCCGAGGCGACGACGATCGCCGGCGCGATCCGTACCGACTTCATCCTGTCGGCCGAGATCATGGTGATTGCGTTGAAGGAGGTCATCACCGAGCCCCTGCTGTCCCGGGGAGTGATCCTGGTCGTCGTCGCGGTCGGGATCACCGTCGCGGTGTACGGCGTCGTCGCACTGATCGTCAAGATGGACGATATGGGGCTGAGCCTGGCCCAGCGGCCGTCGCGCCGAGCGCAACGTCTCGGCCGGCTCATGGTGGCGGGGATGCCCAAGGTGCTCGCCTGGCTTTCCGTCATCGGTACCGCCGCGATGCTGTGGGTGGGTGGGCACATTCTGCTGGCCGGTCTGGACGAGTTGGGTTGGGCCGCCCCGTATCACCTGGTGCACGCCCTGGAGCAGTCCGTACACGGTGTGCCCGGTGTCGGCGGCGTCCTGGGCTGGTGCGCCAACACCCTGGCGTCGGCGCTGCTGGGTCTCGTGGTGGGCGGCGTCGTCGTGGCGGTGGTGGCAGTGCTGCCGCTGGATCGGTTCCGCCGTGCCACCGGGAAAGACGACGACGCGGACAAAGCCGCCGAGCACTGACCATTCCCAGTCAGACCCAGTCAGGGCAGGTCAGCGCGGGGCGCAGTCGTCCCCGCACCCCGCGCCCGACGGAATCGCCGGACTCTGGCCGCAGCAGGCCCGGCCACGCCGGGCCTCCCTTCCCTCGCGCACCGCGACTGCGGCGATCACCAGTGCCGCGAGCGGATCCGCCCAGTACCAGCCCAGCGTGCTGTTGAGCAGCAGGCCCGCCAGCAGGACTGCCGACAGGTAGGTGCACAGCAGGGTCTGTTTCGAATCCGCGACCGCCGAGAGCGATCCCAGTTCCCGGCCCGCACTGCGCTGTGCCCAGGACAACACCGGCATCACCACCAAGCTCACCGCGGCCAGCACGATCCCGATCGTGGAGTGGCGCGCCTCGCCGAATCCGAACAGGGAACGCACCGCATCGACGGTCACATAGGCCGCGAGGGCGAAGAACGCCCACGCGATGACCCGCAGGGCGGTCTTCTCCCGGGCCTTCGGATCGGGCCCGGCGAACTGCCAGGCCACGGCGGCAGCCGAGGACACCTCGATCACCGAGTCCAGTCCGAACCCGATCAGCGCGGCCGAGGAGACCCTGGCCCCCTCGCTCAGGGCGACGACGGACTCGATCACGTTGTAGGTGATCGTCGCCGTCACCAGCCAGCGGATTCGCCGGACCAGGACCTCGTTCCGCACGCCCCGAAACCTACCGCCCCCGGCGCTTCCGCAGCATCGCCGGGCTTGCCGGCTACCCCGCGGCCCGGGACTGCTCGAGCAGAAACCGATCCAGGTTGACCAGTGCGTCCCCGGGACCGCCGGTGTAACCGGCCAGGTTCATGTAGTCGACGATCCCACGGAAGAGGACGATTTCCTCACGTTGCTCGGCGATGAACCACTGCAACATGTTGAACGTGTTGAAGTCCTTGCGGTCCAGTGCGAGACCGGCCAGGGCGTCGATCTGCCCGGTGACCGTCTTCTCATGGGCGTAGGCGGCGTTGACCACCGCGACAAGGCTCTCGTAGTCGGCCTCCGGCGCCGGGATCGCCTGCAGGCGGACCGACACATCCGCTTCGACGAGGTAGTCGACCAAGCGATTTCGGTGATCCAACTCCTCGGCGACGTGGCTGCGGAAGAACGCCGACGCGCCCGGCAGGCCCTTGTCCTCCGCCCACATGCTCATCTGCAGATACACCTGACTGGCGTAGGCCTCGCTGGTGATCTGGTCATGGAGCGGCTGGATCAGGTCCTCGTGGATCATCGTGTTCCTCTCGTGGGGTTGACCGCGGGGCCGATGCGGCCCTGCGGGGTTTCATCAACGTCAGCCACACCGACCGTGGCTTGGTCGCCTTGACTTCCCGGATCTCCGGATAGCGTTGTTGCACAGCGTTACTCACCAGTTGACCGACGGTTCGTTCGCTCTCCGAGCAACCGCGACACGCGCCGGTGAGTTCGACCGTCAGGACTCCGTCGCGCACCTCGGCGACCCGCACACCACCGCCATGCGAGTCGGCGACCGGCGCCACGTCGCGCTCCAGGATTTCCTCGATGCGCCGGCGCAGCTCATCGTCGCCGAGTTCGGCGGGCCGCGCCGAGGAGAGCGCGGCGATCAGCGCGCCCCGCACGGCGGGCCCGTCGGCGGCCCATGATCCGTTACGGCCCAACCAGGTTCGGATTTCGTCGACGTCGACCTCGACGCGGTCGAGCACGCCCTGATCGATCAGCGCCGACAGTTCCGGGACCGACGCGGGCAGGTGCGCGGTGTTGGCCTTCCACCGGATCAGGTCGGGATCTTCAGTGGCCTCGGGATGCAGCGGGGGAACGCCCATGATCAGCCCCCCAGCCAGAGCGTGACGTGGCGGGCCAGGAAGGCCGCACCCCAGGCCAGGGTGAACGTGTACAGCCAGGCCACCGCCGGCCACTTCCAGCTGTTGGTCTCCCGGCGGATGGTGGCCACCGTCGACATGCACAGCAGCGCGTAGGCGAAGAACACCAGGAGCGCCACCGTGGTCGGTGCGGTGAACAACAGTTCGCCCTGGTGCGGGCCGGCGGTGTAGACCGCCGATTGCACTGCGCTGGAGGGGGATTCCGGGTCGGAGGCGGCGAAGATCTGCCCGATGGTGGCCACGAACACCTCGCGGGCGGCCATCGCTCCGATCAGCCCGACGCAGATGCGCCAGTCGAAGCCGAGCGGCGCGAACAGCGGTTCGATGAGCTTCCCCAGCTGTGCCGCCAGCGAGTGCTCGACGATGTACGCCGACGCCGCCGCGGAATCCAGCCCGGATACCTCCGCGCTGCGCGGCGGCAGGTTCAGCAACAGCCACAGCAGAATCGAGGTGCCCAGGATGATCGTTCCGGCTTTGCGCAGGAACACTTTGGCGGAGTCCCACATGCTCAGCAGCACCGACTTGGGGGCCGGGAACCGGTAGGGCGGCAGCTCCATGTAGAACGGCCGCAGGTCGCCGCCGAGCAGCACGGCCTTGAACAGCCAGGCGGTCAGCATCGCCGACACCCCGCCCAGCAGGTACAGCGCGAACATCGCCACCCCCTGGATGGACACCGGACCCCAGCGGGCGTCGGAGTCGACCAGGAAGCCGATCAGCAGGATGTAGACCGGCAACCGAGCCGAGCAGGTCATCAGGGGCGCGGCCATGGTGGTGGCGATGCGGTCTCGCGAGGACGGCAGGGTACGGGTGGCCATGATCCCGGGTATCGCGCAGGCCATGCTCGACAGCATCGCCACGAAGGCGCGGCCCTCCAGCCCGGTCGTGGCCATGATCCGGTCGACCAGGAATGCCGCGCGGGCCATGTAACCGACGTTCTCCAACAAAGAGATCAGCAGGAACATGAGCACGATCTGCGGGATGAAGGTCAACACCGCACCGACGCCGCCGATGATCCCGTCGCCCAGCAGACCGGCCACCGTACTGTTCGGGACGTATTCGTCGACCTGATCCCCGAGCCACACGAAGAACTGCTCGATCAGGTCCTGCATCGGGGCCGCGACGGTGAAGATCACCTGGAAGAGCGAGAACATCACGGCGGCGAAGATGGCGGTACCGAAGACGGGGTGCAGCAGGGCCCGGTCGATGCGGGCGCTCCGCCGGTCCGGTTCGGGGAGCCGGTAGCGGCCCGCGGACAGCAGCGAACCCACCCAGCTGTTGAACTCGGCGTCCTCGGTCGGCGGCGGGATGGCCAACCGCGACCAGGTGTCCGGCTCCGCCAGCAGGGCCCGCAACGGTTCGATCCCCTTACCGCGGCTGCCGATGACGCCGAGGACCGGGACCCCGAGCGCGCCGGCGAAACGGTCGATGTCGAGATGCCCGCCACGGCTGGCCAATTCATCGGTCATGGTCAGGACGACGATGGTCGGCTTGCCGAGCGCCAGAACCTGCGCGACCAGCGACATCGACCTTTCCAGCACCGTGACGTCGACCACCACAGCGAGGGTGTCCGGTGGCTCGATGCCGGCGAGCTTCCCCTCCAGCAGGTCCGCGACCACCTGTTCATCCGGACTCACCGGCGACAGGCTGTAACTGCCGGGGAGATCCTCGACCGCGACGGTGGCGACACCCTCCCGCCCGCGACACCGGGCGGTGCCGACCGAGCGCGTCACGGTCACACCGGGGTAATTGCCGGTACGCGCGCGCAGACCGGTCAGGTGGTTGAAGATGCTGGTCTTACCGGCGTTGGGACTGCCGACCAGCGCAACCCGCAGCGCTTCCGCCGGCGCTCTCGCAGACCCTTCGGGGTGACACGTGGTCACGGTCAGCCTGCTGCGTCGGTGTGGGCGGCTTCGATGTAGGCGGCGTCGATGTAGGCGGCTTCGTGACGACGCAGGCAGGTGTCGTAACCGAGCAGGCGGTAGACGGCCGGGTCGCCGAGTGGGGCGGTACGCAACTTGAGCACCCGGATTCCCTGTCGAAATCCCAGGTGCCGCAACCGCGTCGCCACTGGCCCGGGTGCCGACTGATTCAATCCGACGATCTCAACTTCGGCGCCGGCGGGTAGCTCAGCCAGGCTGAGACGAGCACCGGGGGGCCGAGCACTGGAGACCACTGCCGAACCCGAAATCCGCCGCGATCCGAAAGCCCGCATCGACCCCACCTCCACGTTTGTTAGGTGAGGTTAACCTAATCCGACATCGAGTTCGGCACAAGCCCCGCGGGTTCGGCCGACTCCGGATACCGCCCGACCGGGGCCGCTACCTGACGACCAGCACCGGGCATTCGGCGTGGTGAATCAGGTTCTGACTTACCGAACCGAGGACCGCGTCGGCGATCCTTCCGCGACCGTGGCTGCCCACCACCACCAACTGCGCCTCCCGCGACAGTTCCGTCAGCCCCTTCGCCGGGCTGACGTCTTGAAACACTTTGTTGACGTGGGCGTTCCGGTACTGGCGAGTGAACGGCTCGACGAACTCATCCATCTGCTGGCGCTGCTGGGATTGCAGGACTTCGAGCAACGGCCAGTCCATCAGTCCCTGACCGCCGAGGTCGCCCATGCCGACCGCGGCATCGATCTCCCACATATGCACCACCGTCAGCGGCGCGTGCAGCATGGCTGCGACGTCGAACGCTTCGGCGAGTGCGCGCCTCGACGGGTCGGACTCATCAACGCCCACAACGACGGGTAACGGCTTTCCGGTCCGCTTCGCCACCGCGGGCCGCCAGACGACGAGTGGACATTGCGTCCGGTGCGCAATCCGGACGGCGTGCCCGCCCAAAGCGCGATGCCCGGCCGCACCCGCGCCGATCACCAGCAGTCTCGCGGATGCCGAAGCATCCGCCAGGATCGTCGCAATCGAACCCCTGACAGCCCGCTGCCGCACCTCGAGATCGGGATGCGCCGACTGCGCAACCGCGTGGGCCGCAGCCAGGACCGAGTCCCCCGCCTCCCGGCCGACTGGTTCACCGGCCGGCTCAGGGGCCGATTCGGGGGGCACTGCGCCGCCGCCGAAATGCCAGACCGGCTTCGTGGTCACATGCAGCAGCGCCAGCGGAAGGGCATGTCCGGCGGCGAAGTCTGCAGCCCACCGGACACCGCCGAGTGCGGCATCCGACCCGTCGACCCCCACAACGACGGCCGACTGGCCTGCTCCTGCGCTCATCCCTGGACCATATCCCGGTGACTTTGAAGGGTGGCCTTCCCCGCGATGGTAGCGTCAAACCATGATT